>CAMXSH010000035.1 GCA_947246475.1 uncultured Roseburia sp. | reverse complement strand
AGCTAAAGCATTCTCCGCAGTTTTCTCCAATTTTGCCAGCGCCTCATTTTTTGCCGATGTATCGATTCCAAGTCTGGCGTCCTGCTTGATCTCGGATTTTAATACCCTGGCTTCTCCTTTCAGATCCGTCGCCACGCCTTTCTGCACTTTGGCCTGGTCCATGGCATGATCAGCAGAGAGCAAAGCTCCCATCCCTGCCTGGGAAAACCCTGGGCTGCTGGAACCTTCCTTTTTACTGGCATTCTTTAAATCCGTAGCAGAAGTCTCTTTCTTTTTCTGCTTTTCCTTCCTCTGTTCTATCTGATGCTGGCGAAGCTGGTTATTCAGATCATTGATCTGCTTCTGGATCTCCTGGCGCTTCTTCATCTTTTCCTCAGGACTCATATCCTCTCTGGAAGAAAGATCCTGAAGTTTCTTCTGTGCACTGGCGATCTGATTCTGGATCCCTTTGCTAAAAGAATCCATTTTGCCTCCTGCTATGGAATTATAGTTTCTTTCCTGGTGATTGGTATAATTGCTGTTAATATTCATTTTGTCTTTCCTCCTACTATCTATTGGATACTGGATATTTCGGATGAATCATCACCAGAATAAAGGGATTTGTTGTGAGACAGGTTTTTTCTGTTGTAAACCGGCTCTTCCTGTCTTTCAACGCCGGATTTTGTCACCTCAGCATCAGCATGATGATGAGAATAAATTTCCCGTTCTTCAGCCGGATATCTATATCGCCATAGTACTTCTGGGCCACGTTCCGGATACTTATGAGTCCATAACCATGTTCCTGTGCATCTTTTTTTGAGGTAACTGGCATTCCACTCTCTTCGTCCAGACGGATCTCCCCGACAAAACTGTTGGCACATTCGATCATATAAGCATTTTTCTTACGATAGGAAACGAGTCGGATCTGTGGGTGATCACTTCCCTCACACCCCTCAATGGCATTATTTATCGTATTATTTAAAATAATACTCAGATCAAAAGCATCCATAACAGCCTCACCAGGAAAATGGAAATCCGCCGTAAAGCGGATTCCTCTCTCCTCTGCCCTTCTACTGCTCTCATTTAGGATCACATCCACAACCGGATTACCACTGCTCTCCTCCCCAGTTACTTCCCATAACTCTTTTTTTAACCGCGCCAGATACTTTTCTGCTTCCTGGGGCTTCTCTCTTAAAACTAGATTCTCCAGTGTCACCACATGATTCCCCATATCATGTTTCAATCTGCGTATCTCCGCATATCTTGTTTCAACCTCCGCGATGTGCTCTTTCATATGATCCATCTGTTCGATCAAAACAGCATCTTCTCTCTCTTTTTTATATGCGCTCTTAATTTTCTGATATGTGAAAACAGACAAAACGATCGCCACGAAGGAAACCATCTGATAGATCACCTTGATCCACCAGAATTCCATATGGACCTGCCATATATACTGATCCGAATCCAACAGATAAATTTCGGAAAAAAACTGAAAGGCACAATACCCCGCCAGAACAGACAATGGTGTCGATAGCATAAGGGCAAGCTCCTTTCCCGTCATATTCTCCTGCTTATGCCCATATGCGCGATTCACCATATACACAAACAATTTTAGACAAAGAAAACGGACAAGAATATAGAAGACCGACAAAAACACAAACACGGCAAATTGCACCCACTCCTTCTGCTGTTCAGCCTGAAAAAAGTCAAAAATACCATATCCCGCATCTCTCAATAGAATGGCTATTCCGTGTGAGATCCAGTCCAGGAGATAGATGGTGAAACATAAAAATATTTTTTGCTCCCAGTTTCTCCGGTCCAGGGCGTACATCACGATAAAGGCCGCCAGCACTCCCACGGCATAGGCCACCATACCGTTGATTTCTGGTGGAATAAAATACATAATCATCATGGCTGCAAAATGAACTGCTCCCGCGAAAACAGCGGCCTTTTTATTCTGCAAAAAGGGCTTCACCAGCCAGTGTAACAAATAACTGGTCGTGGCGATCGCCACACAGGATACCGTTCCTGCTGCTATATTCCAATATAATTCCATCCTATTACAATTCTCTCTTTCTCTGATTATACCGTAAATACTGTTTTACAAAATCAGAATATCTGGGTTTCGCCATTAGTACCGCCCCTTCCTCCAAAATGATCCTGGAGGCGTCATATTTTACAACATATTTGAAATGAACCAGATACGAACGGTGGGGCCGGAAAAAATCTTGTCCCAACTGTTCCTCCAGCGAAGACAATTTTCCATAATATTCGATTTCCCCCTTTGTTGTGTGCAGTACAACCTTTCGGTTAAACACCTCGGCATATATAATATCTTTTATATATACTTTTGAACTCACCCCTCCAACCTTTATGATCATAAAACGTTCTGCCTCTTTGGTACATTCCCTTTGGGATAAGCAGTCCTGTTCCCTGTACTGTGTCACCGCCTTTTGCAGCACAGTATAAAATTTTTTATCTGAAAAAGGCTTTACAAGATAATGAAAAGCCTCTACATCAAATGCTTCAAAAACATATTCCTCCAGTGCTGTCACAAAAATAAGGATGGTCGTGCGATATCTTTCCCTGAATTCCCTCGCCGTCTCCATCCCGTTTTTCCCTGGCATCTGAATATCCAAAAACAAAATGTCGATCTGGTCTCTGGCAGCCAGCAGCTCCTTCCCCGTTGAATATAAAACAAGCTCTGCATCCGGGCAGATGGTCCTTACATTATGTTTCAGCAGCTCCCTGACGTCTTTCTCATCATCACATATCGCGATTGTCATTTTCCATGAAAACTCCTTTTTTATACTGATTATAATAAATATAACCGTCAAACACAAGGAAATGATGTGAAACGGCGTTTTTTTGTTGCAAAAGCTTCCACCTATGTCATATCTGTCAATCCGCTTTCGCGTCCTCATTATACAATGGTCCCTAAGAGAGGCCCTTGGCAAACCGGCAGACCCTGCCGCTGTATCTAACATACTCATCGAAGGTATATCTGGTTTCCGTCATAAATAATATTTCCTGATCTTTTATTTTATCCCCCTTTACGGCACACTAACTCAAAAGCATTATATAATGCTGGTTGCTCATGTACAATATACATGTTATACTTTTTATAGAAAAAAATTGGCTGAATATAATTACGTCTGTATACTAAGGGGGATTTCTTATGAAAAATAATATACTGTACAAAATACCAGCACTTATTTTATGTCTTGTGATACTTGTTCCATGTTTTCCAGCCAGCGCCCAAGAAACGAAATATTATAGATCCGGCATCTACACCTATATGATCCTGAACGAACAGGAAAAGCAGATTTCCATCTGTGAGATCGCCTCCCAGGACAAAAAAATAACCATTCCCTCCGAACTGGACGGTTATCAGGTCTACGCCCTGGGCTATGAGAGCCATTTTCAAAATGACTATTCCGTCATAAAAGAAATTGGCGGAGGGGCAAAAGAAACACTGGAGGAATTAGAGATACCCTCCTCTGTAAAATATGTATATGCCTTTGCATTCAGCCACTATGAAAAGCTGAAAAAGGTCTCTCTTCCAGGAGGAATTTATCTTTGCAGAGGAAGTTTTTCTGAATGCAGCAGCTGGAAGGATATCCTGCTGCCACCAAATACTACCTGCGAAGATGGTTCTCTTCCATATAATTTGGATACTTTGGAGATCAGCAGTTCGCTCCCGGCATATGATGTCCTTAATGGAACGATCCAAAAATTGATCTTATCGGAAAAAGGAGACGATATCTGGCATCTTGGGAATTCCTGGGTAACGGTTAAGATCAAACAGCTTTTTTCCCCAGAAAATGCAAAAAAACTAGTATTTAATTATGCTGAGGAAAACAGCCATGTCGAAAAACTTTATGTGAATGGGGCAGATACAGCTATTGACGCCAAACATATAGAACGTTATGGAGACGTCACTTTCGGAGATATTTATACCGTAGATCAAGCCAAAGCCATCTCTTTCGCCAGAAAAAACAAAATTAATTATCATGTCAAACAGGCTGGGAAGGTCAAAAAAGTTTCCAGTAAAAAGAAGGCAAAGACTTATCAGCACCAATGGAAAAAGTCAAAAACCAAAGCCACCTCATATCGTTACAATAAAAAAACAAAAAAGTGGACTGCTCATAAGAAAACATTGCCCACGATCTATAATGTTTATGGAAAGAAAACAAAAAATGGAACCTATAAGCTGATTGCTTCCACAAAATTCCAAAAGATCAAAACGAACTACAGATATGTGAAAATAAAAGCCAGTAAGATCTGGGAGACAGGAAAGGAAAACCCGCTATGAAATCATCATGCCGCTGCCTTGTAACTTTTTTTACCACCATTTTGTTTTTATCCATTTTTGGCCTGACACTGCTTCCGGCAGAATCTCAGGCAAAAAGCAAACAAATCACGCTTCTTCTCAGCGAGACAAAGCAGATCTCCAGAAAAAATGTCGTCTCCTACAAAAGCATGAATCCCTCTATCGCCACCGTATCCAAAGAAGGTATCATACACGCTTTAAAAGCAGGAACAGCAAAAATCGTTGCAAAAACCATAGATGGAAGCCGAAACTATAGAATCGTTGTTAAAAAACAGGGAATGGTATACCCTGAATTTTCCATGATGGCAGGAGAACATCTAGATCTGCAGTTCAGCCAAAAACCGGACAGCAAAATCAAATGGAACTCCACCCGTCCTTCTGTCGCGCAGGTCAGTAAGGAGGGCATTATCCGCGCCAAAAAAACAGGATCCGCATGGATCCTCGGCAGCTGTGACGACCGCACCTTCCGCTGCTGTCTCCAGGTAAAACCTGCAAAAAAGAGCATTATTTACCTTACTTTTGATGATGGCCCGAACCGCTATTCCACTCCTAAAATCCTGAATATCCTGAAAAAACAAAAAGTACAGGCTACTTTTTTTGAACTGAAGCCTGCAGCGGCTGATTTTGACCTTACCCAGAGGGTTTTAAAAGAAGGGCATTCTCTCGCCCTTCACGGCTATCAGCATAAATATGATGTAATTTACCGTTCTGAAAAAATATACAAAGACAACCTGGATAAACTCCGGGATCTGTTCTTCCAGAAATTTGGCGTCTGGTGCACTGTCACCCGGTTCCCCGGGGGCAGTTCCAATCAGGTGAGCCGCTACAACCGCGGGATCATGACAAAATTGACAGCCATACTCCATAACTGGGGCTACCACTATTTTGACTGGAACGTATCCTCCGGTGATGCGGGAGATGTCCATACCTCCGCTGCTGTCTACAAAAATGTGGCGAAGGGGTTAAAAAAAGGACAAAGCAATGTTGTCCTAATGCATGATTTCGGTGGAAACGACAAAACCATAAATGCCCTTGAAAAGATCATAAAATATGGGAAAAAACAAGGTTATACCTTTCTTCCCATCACAGCCAGCACTTCGGAGATCCATCATACAATACTGAATAATTAATCCGTTGCTGTATCAGGGATCCGAAATGCCGGATAAGAACCGAAAGAAGCCAGTTCCTCCAGGTCATCCCGGTTACAGTATGAGATGTAACAGTCACATTCCCTTCTGTCACATATGCGGTCATTTTCTTGGATTTGGAATAATGTTCCTCCCGAATGCTCTGTATATAGATTTCCTAATTTACGGTGGCAGCGGTTACAGGCGTACACATCTCCCTTTGAATCACAAAACAAAGCGCTCCCACAGTGGGCTGCATCCGCCCTGTAATGGCGCAGCTCCAGTGGAAAATAGGGATCCAGCCCAGAGAACGCCTGGATCTCCTCCTGGCTGTATTTCCTGCCCAGCCCATCCATTTTGTTAATCCAGAAATATACAGCCGGATCTAATTTTTCTCTGATCCTAATCAGCAGGGATAAGTTCTCTGGCACCCCAACGGCGCCGACACAGAACAAGATTCCGGCTTCTTTTAACTGGCGGCATACCTTCAAAAAATCCTGCTCCGATACCATTTCTGGATGGAAGGTTCCCCAAAGCCTAAGCTTTTCTTTCTCTCCCCCGGCTTTTTCAAATTCTCCCAGCATCTGCTCTGGGGAAAAACTGAAATTACTCTGGGCGCCCACTGCCTCGATCTGTGGCAGACTGCTGAGTTTCGCCAGCGCCCTCCAGTAATACCGATGGACCAGTGCTTCTCCATAAGGAACAATCTGAACAGCACCCTGGAATCTCTTTTCCCCAATCCGCTCCACAAACCGGAACAGCGCCCTCTCATCCTCTTCCAGCTGCCGACGGCTCTTTTTTTCTTTGGAAAATGGACAATAGCCACAGGAGTAATTACAAAATCTCAGACTTCCCCGGTAATAGATCTGACGGACCATTCACGCTCTCCCCCATTCCTTTGTCCTGGCACTATTTTCCATTTTTCCCCTGACCTCTTCTGACATCAATGCCGGTCCAAGGAAATCGGACAGAGAGATCCCTATCTCCGTAAGACAAATTTTCTCAGAATCTGCCACCGCCATACCGCTCCGGATCCACTCTGTCATCAGCGGATAATCTCCTTCCAGCTCGCTGCCAAACCGGCTTCGGTACTCTTCTTTATCGATGCCGCAGCAGAACAAAATATTCTTTATGACATAACGCCTTCGCATCTCTTCTTCTGAGAGAATGTATCCATGAGTGACCTCCAGAAAATCTTTCTTCTCCATATAATGCTGTAAAATGTCCACACACCTCCTCTGTCCCACGGCAAAGGGAGTGGAAAAATGCAGATCCTCAATATAACTGCGTCCGCCGCAGCCGATGGATATGGTGTTCCCAAATCCGCAGCTTCTTTGATTCAGGGGATCGGAATTCTTCACAAACCGGCGCATGGAAAGCTGCTTATATCCTCTCTCTTTCAAAAAATCCCTCAGCTCCTGATACATCTCATAAACGATCTCAGGATCAAGTGTCACCCTTCCTGCCAGAAATGTACCGTTTTTTATATACAGCGGATAGACAAACATTTCCTCCGGCTCGTATGCCGCCGCCTGACCTGCAGAGTCCAGCAGGCTTTCCACCGTCTGTCCTGGGATCCCATAGATGAGATCCAGATTGATACAGGGAAATTTATTCTTTTTTAGGATACGGGCCGCCCGGTGCACCTGCTCTACCCGGTGTCTCCGGTTCAATGACCGCAATTCCTCATCATGAAAACTCTGCACTCCCATACTTACCCGGGTAACGCCATTTTCCTTCAAAAGCGCCACCTTCTCCTCCGTCGTCTGAGCTGGGGAGGTCTCCACAATAATCGTCTCGCCCTCAAATCCCATCCGGTCCCTGGCTATAGAAAAAACCCGCTGAAGCTGTTTTTCTGATAACAGCAGCGGCGTCCCGCCGCCCAGAGTCAGATCCGAAAAATCCGCCCTCTCTGGAAGAATGACCCTCATCTGCTCCGCCTGCCTCTCCATAGCGTCCACATAGGCAGACATAAATTCATCGGACTGTCCTGTCACAGAGAACAGGTTACAGTAGCCACACTTACTCTGGCAGAAAGGAATATGAAAATAAAGGCTGTTCTCTCCTCCTGCCAGCCTTTGTATGTAATCTTCCAGACAGATCTCCGACAGCGGGCCATAGGCTGTCTTGTGGGGATAGCTGTACATGTATTGAACATATGGATTATCCATGTATTTTCTCCTAGCTTTCTCATATTTGGCAGTTTCCAAGTTCAAATGCCTTTCCATGCAAGCATGAGCAACATTTTCACCCTGGTATCACAAAATAAAATGTTTATAGGGAACGGTGTTGACGATAGGGTGGTTAAACCCATGATACAGATACCCGTCCTCACCATAGCAGGTTCCATGATCCGAACAGCAGATGACGAAGGTATCTCCTTTTTCATGAAAAGCATGAAACAGCCGTTCCAGCTGTGCATCCACATAGCGCAGCGCCGCTCCATGGCTTTCCACGCTGTCTTTTTTCGCGCCCTCGACATAAAAATAATTAGGATAATGGATGGCAGAAATATTGATATACATCATCAGCAGCTGTTCCTCAGGCACCCCGCTTATCTTTTTTGCTGCGAGATCGATCTGGTTTTTTGCAGATTCCCTGACCTTCGGTCCAAAGGAAGGATTCCAGAAGCTGTGCATGAAATAGGAGGGCATCACCTTTCCGATATCCGTTCGCTGGTCAAAAAAACTCAGGCCCCCGATGCAGAAGGTCTCATAACCTTCCTTTTCCAGTCCCTCCACAAAGGTAGCACCACGAAAACAAAACGCCCCTTCGGGCGCCTTTCTCCCCATCCCGATATCCTCGGAAAAAAACAGTTTTTCCCGCTGTTTCATATTTTTAATGCCGGCATCAATCGGAAGAAATCCGGCAAACATAGCCTGATGGGAAGGATAGGTAAAATTTCCTGGCGCCTCGCATCGGCGCCATTTGCCATACCGGTTTAGAACCGGCGTCCCTCCCCGGTTCTGTTCTTCCTCCGCCACATCATAGCGAAGGGAGTCAATACAGACAAATAAAATATTGTATGCTCCCACGATGTTATTCATATTCATAATTCTTCCCACCTGTCTCCACCGGCTGTCCTTTGTGCCATCCATTCCACCTGCCTCCGGTAGATCCGGTTCTCATGAAAAATATCCTGATACATCAGATCCCCCTGGCCGTTCATCTCGATGATCTTTGGTTTCAGGGATCCCTGTTCCAGAAGTACATCGATCCCAGCCATCCTCAGTTCCGGAAAACACGACATAGCTTTTTCGCATAAGGCTTTGATCTCAAAGACCACTTTTTCTGAAAGCCCCAGATCAGAAAATGCCAGTGGAGAATTATTCAGATGAAGATTCGTCACCGGACCGGAGGAACACCTTGCCACCACAAATTCACATTTTCCGAACTGCCAGACCACCCGGAGGTCATAACTTTTCCCGCCAAAGGAAGCTTTGGGGTGCCAGCGCTCCACCACCGCTCCCAGAGACAACACTGCATCCAGCAGCCGGCAGATCTCCTGAGCATTCTCCATTCGCCGAAGCTTCTTCGTATTTACCAGCTCTTCTTTTTGAAGAATACAGGACGTATACGCCATCATCCTGTCTCGCCCCGGCGCCAGACGAAACGCGGTAACTCCCGCGGCGCCGGAACTATAAACAGGTTTGATAAATACGGAATAAATTCTATGAAGCTTCATGGCATCCATAAGCTGTTCTGTGTTTTCAATTTTCTCCTCCAGCATCTCCGTGACTGGAACCTGGTTTTCCATCAGTATTTCCTTACACTGCCTTTTGTCCAGCAGACGAAGGATCTCACAGGGAGGGTTTAGAAAAATGGCTCCTGCCTTCTCCAACTGTTTCATCCGCCGATGAAAGGCTGACAGATGCTCCTTCATCTGAAAGAGATTGCTGCTCTTATAGGAGGGAGGATCCAGCTTCACCACATCTCCATGAAGCTCCATCCCCCCTGCTGTCTGCCATTCCTCTAACCGGACCGGTTTATGTAATTCCCTAGCGGCCCGGAGAAAATATTCCGTCCGTCTTGTGCCTGGTTCTCCGACCAATACGATTCCCATAGATTTCACCAGAATTATTCGGTGAGCATCGGATAGCGGTAAATCTCTCCGTCGTACTCATCGTCCTCCTGTGGGTCACTTACATCCACCTCAGCAGACAGTCCTTCCAGCTTTTCCATCATAGCATCCGACATATAATGATATTCCAGATTCACCTCTTTGATATTATCATAGTCAGGCAGTTTCTTTAACAGAACCTCACCACCCTGATCTGTCAATGTACCCTTAGAAAGATCCAGCTTATTTATCTGTTTCATATATTTACTGTCACAGACCACCTCTGCCACCTCATCCTGAATCTCACTGTCCATGATACCAAGAGAACGAAGTTTTGGAAAATCTGACTTCTCCAGCATGTTTTTTACGTCCTCCACACCGCCGTCAAAACCATAACTATCCACACCAAGATACAACGCCAGCTCTTCCAGTTCCGGCAGCTCTGCTTCTGCGATGCTGGCCAGCACTTCCTTGGGGAGACCTCCACAGATAATCTCCAGACGCTTTAGTTTCGGATGATGGATCTTTCCAAGGCTCAGATTTGTTCCTCCCTTGACCGTCAGGTTTTCCAGTCCTGGAAGAGCCTCCCAAAGTGCGGAATAGTTTGCCTGCTCGATCCAGGACACCTCACACTCTTCATAATCCATATCCCCCACAAACAGACTTTTGATCCCCGCGAATTTATCCTTATTTGCCACAATGCTGTCGATGATGGACTGCGCGCTGTTTTCCCAGGATTCTCCCCAGCACCCTATGATGATCTCTTCCAGTTCCGGCAGCTGCGGATCTGCCAGGATCTCTTCTGCCATAGTCTTTGCATTCTTTTTACCATCTTCATAATCTTCCCACTCATATACATACTTTTTACTCTTTTCTGACATAATAATAATACCTCCATTCCTTTTTTCCTGCCTCTGGTCCCGGATTCCTCCGGCTTCCGCCAGGCTGACATGCTATGGTTTTATTTTAGCACAATTCCCCTGCTCTGTCATCTATTACCTTTTTTATAAACTTGTCTCTCCAGTTGATATCAAAACTAATTTTATCCACCTCAAATAGCTGGTGAACCCTGGCAATCATGGCATCATATTCCCTGTGCTGATCCATTAAAGAACACAATTCTTCACTGCAAACCGGCATAATGACAACGTTATCTGTAAATTTATCCTTCTCCACTGTTGACTGCAATGGAACTGCTGCTACGGCCTTCCAGATATTGATGGTATTAAAATCAAAACGGTCTGCGATGAAAAATGATGTGACTACCCTGCCTGATTTAGACGTCTCTTCCTCTACCTTCAAATTAATGGAATGCCTTAGAACAGGTTCCCACTCTCCTCGTTTCTGACTATTTGCTTTCATAAGAGTTGCCTCAAGCATAACAACCTTATCTTTTTCATAGATAACGATGTCCCCCTTCCCACCGCCAGCATGAACTAAGGGCTCAAAATCCGCCGACAAGGTCAGATTGTAGCTCTCAAGTAAATCAATCCTTTTTCCAGAGAAATAGTACCAGGCAATTCCCACGATATACTCATAGATCGTAGGTACGGAAGCATCCTGGCTCACCATCTCTTTAATCTGCCTGTCATGGGACCTGTCCGCAAACAACCGAAGGATCTCTTTGACCTTCTCTGCCGGATAGGATTTCTCCAGAAATCGTTCAAATTCTTTCTTTCGTTTATCTGCAAGAATGGAAGGTATTTCCTCCCTGGATGTATCCGGAAACTCCTCCCGTATATGGTCTTCTATCTGAACTATTTCCTTATCCGTATACTTTAAGATTTCAGCTAAAGAGACCACTTCACAATAATAACTGTATGCCCCCCCTTCGTACTCACTACAATTACTATAGCAGGAATGAGTATCTTCCGATAAATTTCCTGCGATTCGGCTTCGGATAAACTCTGCATCAAAAATATGGGAACATAATTCTCGATATGCCAATTCAACATAACCATGATGAAAGCTGATAATACCAGAAGCCTTAAATATTCTCTTGGTCGTATCCGAATATTCTCTGATCTGATCCAGAATCTTAGATAATGAAAACTGGACGAACAAATATTCATTGGTATGTAAAGTAAGGATTTCCGGATTCTGTTCATCGAACAACGTAAAAGTTGGCCTGTCCCCTTCTTTCAGTGAAAAAAGGTTCTGCCCCCTGCCAAAAGCTTTATTTAGCATAGCTCTGTTATCTTCATAAAAAATCCATACTTCTTCCAACTTTTGAACGTTTTTTTCTTCATGTACATAACTCCACAATCGGCTGTAAAATTCCCAGTAGACATCCACAGCCATTTTACTTTTCCTGTTTTTATAGAACTTGCGGAACATTTTCTCCGATATTTTCTCCTGTGTTTTTAATTCCTCTGGTATATCAATTTGAATATCCGATACAATATCCCCCTCTTTATAATTCACCACATAGTTTTCAATGTCTGCAAAATCAGAATAGGGATTTAATCCCTGAACCAGTTCCAAAAATTCATTTTCAGACAATCGTGTTCTTTTTAATAATGCAAATATAGCTAGATTGAAGGGAGAATAAAATCTCTCACCGTCAGTGTCAAACAGCCTGAGCTTTAACAGCTGGCGTAAATAGACGATATTAACGCCATCGACAGGAAGCAGCCTTTCTAGTCCGTCTTTCCTTATTCTTCGGGGATCAAGCAGCAGCTTTCCCACAGGAGAAATATCCCTGCATTCATCTGCAAAACCTAATTTAACGAGATTATTGGTATAATGTCTTGCCCGGTCCTCAACGCCCAGATCAAACTGATGAATCAACTCCGGATATGACATATAATTGCGCTGAACCCACCCCAGGTCCATAGTCTCGACAGCCTGATCAAATTCTGGAATCCTCTTTATTTCTTCTATAAGTTTATCGTAAGGATCATGCTTAACAAAAACTTCTGGAGAACCTTCGACCGCCTGACGATAAAATTCATACTGTGCGAAACTATCCGGCATGGAAGCCCATCGCATTTTTTTATTGTTCTGAATGTCGTCAAGGATTGTTAAATATCCCTGAAGTGCATGTATGACGTCATTCCTTCTGCCATTTGTGTCCATCAGATTGAATATTTGTCCCTCTTTGATCTTCACCAGACCCCTCCTAATAGTTTACAATTAAAACCTCTCGTGTTGCTGATTTTCTATTTTTCCTCTGATAGTTTGCATTATGGTATGTATACTCAAGATCCATCTGTCTGTAATCCGGCCTGTCTTTTACCCATCTATCCAATATATCATTTCTTCTCCCTTTGGATTCGATGACGTTTGACAATGCAAACCGAATGTTCCGCCGGGATAGGAAATCCAGCAGATCCAGCAGATCCCTTTCGTCCTGTTCCGTCCAGCCCCTATTCTCATTATAGGCAGCACAGGTAATAAGATAGGGAGGATCTGCATAAACAAAATCCCCGGGCACAAGATGATCCAGATCCATATCTTTAAAATTCAAATTAGTAAATTCCGCTTTTTGTGTATGAAGCAGATTGAGAAAGGCAGATAACTTATCATGCATGTTCTGATTAAAATCCCTCTTACCCGGCGGCAGATTGAAATCGCCCTTCCTGTTAAAGCGAATCTGATTATTAAAAGCATATATGATCAGTGTATATAATTTTATGTAATAGTCATCATCCTGAACCTCTGCCTGGTTGACATCTCTCCGCAGATTCATAAAAGGTTCCCTGTTATAGGCGCTTAATCCGTCGCTGCTATTGCAGCCATAATATCTATATCCTTTTGTTTTTACGTCGGACAGACCATAACCCCCTATAACATTTTCCAGACGATTTATAAATTCCTGGCTTTCAAGCCTCTGCATGACAGAGTACAGATTTATCAACGGCGTGCAGCTGTCATTGTAAATGTGTGTCTTTGCCGCAACGTTGATCCCTACATTACATCCTCCACAAAACAGATCCACAAAAGTTCCTATCTGCTCTGGAAACAATGGTAATATCTGAGGTAAAAGCCTGTACTTTCCCCCGGTGTAATTTAATGGTGACTGTATCATAGTTTCCCTCACACTTCCAAACATGCCGCCACAGGCGGCACAAACAATTCGTGAAAAGCGTGTGACCCTGTGCTTCGCACAGGCACATTCGTACCTCGCTTCGCTCGTACTCATGATGTCCGTCGCTCAAATGTCAGTGGACAAGCAAGCTTGCCACTGCCGCTCTCGCGACTTTAGTCACACTTATTTCCTTTGATCACAAGTACAAAGAAATAACCGCTCCTGATTGTCGGCAATGTCTGACTTACCTGTGGTAAAAGCTTTATAATTTTCTGAAAAAACTTTTACTTCCCCTTTGTTGTTTAATATTCTAAGAATATCATCATCCGAAATCTTTGCATTGGAACGATCATTCCCCTTTGCCGCCATATTATTATAAGAAAGCAAAATATAACGACAGTTAAGATTTATAATCAGATCTTCAAATGCTTCCGCCGCACTTTTGGTACAATATCGGCTCTTTAAATGACTCCGGTCCATCTTCCTGGCCACACCAAATACTTCCGGTTTTTCCCACCGCGCCACATTTTCCAGCAAATGATAGGCATCGCAGTACTGTCTGGAATTATAAGGCGGATCTATATAAACCAGATCTGCCGCTATGTCCCTGGCCAGATCATTGGAATCCACATTAAAGCATTGGTTGTTCGGATGATTCACTTCGCTTACATCCGGCAAATGCAGTTCAAGATGAACATCAAATTCAACACCTTGCCGAAAGGCGTCATAATGTCCGCAGGTTTTGGCTATTTTATCCATGGCATAAAGTAAGGAAGTAATCAAAATCGCCCGTTCCCTAAAGTTAATTCTTCCCTGCCCATATTTTTTCTCTATATCTTCTCTTATAAAACCTATTTTTGCACAATCCTCCAAACTAAAGTAGGTATTGGCAAAATTTTGGGTCATATAATTTTCTTCCTTTTCCTTCCTGTCATTGTATGCATCGATCATATTTTCCAACAGATCTTTATTATATGACTCGGCAGAAAACCAGGCATAATTAGAGATATAATTGCTGTACAAAATGTCGTTTGTGATCAGCTGTTTTTCCTGAAATCCAGATGCAACCACTCCCGTTCCTGCAAAAATATCCACAACAGTATTTACATTTTCACACTCATCTTCCACCACTTTCTGGATAAACGAAAGCAGGCGGTATTTATTTCCCAGATACCGTCTATTGTTGATTTTAGTGGTTTTAGCCATTTGTATTACCTCTTACTATGTTCTTTTAAGCCCCATGTCCTAGCTCGACGGCGCCAATTTGAACCCTGTTTCGTCCTGCGCCAGCTTTACTTTTATAATAAAGTATATCACATATGCCCCCTGTTCTCAATTGTTGTTTCCTGCCACATCTTTTCAGATTTGATTCCCGAAGGTTTTTCTGCTATACTTAGCTCAATAGCGCCAATTTGAACTGGACAGGCGGCGCAAAATACAAACCGGTCAGAACGGAGAATAACCAATGAATCTGAAAAAATCATGCTTTACCGCATTTATGTCCTGTATAAGCTTTATTCTATCAACCTTTGTATCCTTTCCCTTTGTCGTACCCTTTCAGCACTGCTGCAATGTGATCTGTGCAGTACTGCTCGGTCCGGTTTATGGTTTTATCTCTGCACTGATCACCGGATGTATGAGGATGCTTCTGACTGGCAGACCTGTTACTGCCATCATTGGAGCTGTCATAGGAGCTCTTTTATCTGGATTTTTTTACACCATATCTAAGAAAATGATACTGGCAGTGGCTGGGGAGATCATCGGCACCGGACTGATCAGTGCCCTTTTAAGTTATTATGTTATGCAATATGGCTTTGGTGTAAATCTCTCCACCCCCCTCTACTATATTCCGCTGTTTATGCCCGCCTGCATCACCGGGGCATTTCTGGGGTATGCCGTATTAGCCCTTTTAAAAAAATCCGGCTCATTATCGAAAATACGGGAGATGTTAGTGTGAAAAATTTAATCATCAAAAACATAAACAAAATGAAACCAAAAATCCACTCTATTACCAATACCATCACCATCAACGACTGTGCCAATATCCTACTGGCAGCCGGAGGACATGCCACGATGGCATCCGATCCGGCGGAAGCCGCTGAGATGACTTCCCATTGTGATGGTCTTGTACTGAACCTGGGGGCAGTGTCCTCTCTGGAAGCGATGCTGGCAGCGGGAAAAGAAGCAAACTGTCTGGGACATCCTGTCGTCCTGGATCCGGTGGCTGCTGGTGCCACTTCCCTCCGTAAAAACGCCTGTCAGCATCTTTTGTCAGAGCTGCACTTTTCCGCCATCCGGGGAAATGCCTCTGAGATCCGTGCTCTTTCTGATCTGCTCACGAATTCAGAAGACACCGCAGAGTCATTTGTAGATGCCCCGGAATCGTTAATCATGCAGGAGAAAAATCTGAAAAATTGCCATGAGAATGCCCGCTGTCTATCCTGGCATACAGATGCCCTTGTGGTGGTCTCTGGAAAAGAGGATCTGGTGGTTTACAGGGACCAATGTGAAATGATCCGGGGAGGCTCTCCTTTCTCCGCCCGTATCACCGGCAGTGGCTGTATGCTCACCGAACTGATCTGTCTGTGTATGGCAGCGAATCCTGAGGATCACTGGAACGCTGCCTGTACTGCCGTTCATCAGATGAATCTTGCCTCAGAAAAAGCAGCCCGGAAAACCCAGGCTGCCGATGGGGGAACAATGTCCTTCCGAATGTATCTCATCGATGAGATCAGCAAACAGTTTACAGGTGGAGTACACGGTCTCTGATCTCCTGGGTGCGCCCCTGGTTCCAGAACTGGGTTCCAATATATCCACAGGTACGTCTCGCCACAAAAAGTTTCGTCTGGTCGTGACAGCCGCAGTTCGGACACTGCCACATAAGCTTTCCAGAATTATCCTCTCCCACCACCACTTCACCAGAATAACCGCATTCCTCACAGAAATCACTCTTTGTATTCAGCTCCGCATACATGATATTATCATAAATATGGCGCATTACAGAAAGGACTGCCGGAATATTATCCTGCATATTCGGCACCTCTACATAGCTGATCGCCCCTCCTGGCGACAGCTTTTGAAACTCAGATTCAAAACTGAGTTTACTGAAAGCATCGATTTTTTCTGTTACATGGATATGATAGCTGTTGGTGATATAGTTTTTATCAGTTACACCCTGGATCACCCCAAAACGTTTCTGCAGGCATTTGGCAAACTTATAAGTGGTAGACTCCATCGGTGTTCCGTATACAGAATAGCTTATATGCTCCTGTACTTTCCATTCCCCGCACTTGTCATTCAGCCGTTTCATCACCGCCAGGGCAAAATCCCTCGATTCCGGATCCGTGTGGGATTTTCCCGTCATCCGCACACACATCTCATACAGTCCCGCATAACCGAGCGAGATGGTGGAATATCCATCATACAGCAGTTTATCTATTTTTTCTCCCTTATCCAGCCTTGCCAGTGCCCCATGCTGCCACAAGATCGGCGCCACATCCGATACTGTTCCTTTGAGTCTTTCATGACGGCACCGTAGCGCCCGGTGGCACAGCTCCAGCCTTTCATCTAATATTTTCCAGAACTTATCCATATCACCATAGGAAGAACATGCCACATCCACAAGATTTATCGTCACGACTCCCTGATTAAACCGGCCATAATATTTATGGCTTCCATCCGGATTCCTCTGCCCGTCCTCCACTGTCAGGAAAGAACGGCAGCCCATGCAGGTATACACATCCCCCTGCTTTAACTGACGCATCACTTTAGCAGATATATAATCCGGCACCATTCGTTTTGCTGTACACTTCGCCGCCAGCTCTGTCAGATACCAGAACTCAGATTCTTCTTTGATATTATCCTCATCCAGTACATAGATCAGCTTTGGAAATGCCGGTGTAATCCACACCCCTTTTTCATTTTTTACTCCCTGGATCCGCTGGCCCAGTACCTCCTCGATCAACAGTGCCAGATCGTGGCGCGCCTGCCCCTCCACCTCGTCCAAATACATAAACATCGTGACAAAAGGCGCCTGTCCATTACAGGTCATCAACGTGATCAGCTGGTACTGGATCGTCTGGATCCCCCTCTTGATCTCATCGGCAAGCCTCTTTTTTACAATTTCCTCTAGTTTTGTGTTATCCGAAGAAAGCCCCAGGGACTTAAATTCCTCCTGCACTTCCTTTCTCAGCTTATTACGGCTGATGTCCACAAAAGGCGCCAGATGTGCCAGGGAAAAGGATTGTCCTCCGTACTGGTTGCTCGCCACCTGCGCCACGATCTGGGTGGTCACATTACATGCCGTATAGAAGGAATGTGGTTTTTCGATCAAGGTATCGCTGATCACCGTACCATTCTGAAGCATGTCCTCCAGATTGATCAGATCACAGTTATGTTCCTTCTGGGCATAATAATCTGAATCATGAAAATGAATGATGCCTTCCTTGTGGGCATCCACAATCTCCTTTGGCAGCAAAAGGCGCATCGTCAGATCCTTACTGACCTGCCCCGCCATATAATCCCGCTGTGTAGAATTAATGCTGGCATCTTTATTGGAATTTTCCTGATTGATTTCTTCGTTATTGCACTCAATGAGTGACAGGATCTCACTGTCCGTCGTATTGGCTTTTCTGGCGATCTCACGCTGGTAACGGTAACGCACATACTTCTGGGCAATCTCATAACCGCCTTCCTGCATGATCCCAACCTCTACCATATCCTGTATGCTCTCCACATTGACAGCATGGGAAGCGCTTTCAATCCTGTCGGATACCCGGTTTGTCACATCTGCGATCTGAAGCAGCGTCAGGCTTTTATGTTCTTCCACCTCTTTATTCGCTTTCTGGATCGCATTACTGATCTTCTCTGGATTAAACTCTACCTCTTCCCCGTTTCGTTTGATGACCCTTGTCCTACTCATGATTACAATTTCTCCAATCCGTCTTAACAACTGAATATAGTATTTTATTCATCTCAAAACACAAGATGTTGTGTTCTATCATATCACTCCCCAAGATAGATGTAAAGAGTAAAAATAAAAAAAGTAAAATGCCATTATTTTCCTACAAAATTCCTACCTTTTTCAGTAAAAATTCCCCATTTGTTGTCTTTGCCACTCCTTCCTGAAGCGTATAGGTAAAATACATATCACCGTCACAATATTCTTCACTGAAACTATAATTTTTTATCCCCTCAGCTTCCTTTTGCTGATCGCAGATTCCAAGATCATGAGTCGTAATAATGCCGCAGCAGCCCTGCTGGAAAAGTTTCTGTATAACGCCCTCAGCTCCTTTTCTGCGGTCCACAGAATTCGTCCCCCGAAAGATCTCATCAATCAGAAAAAATACCGGTTCTGCTTCCCCTGCCGCATCGATGATCCGGCGGATCCGGAGCAGTTCAGAATAAAATGTAGAGATTCCCTCCGTGGTGCGGTCCACGATCCGCATAGAAGTCATAATCCGGAGACAGCCGCAGCTCATAGCTTCCCCACACACCCAGCTCCCTGCCCTGGCAAGAACCATATTGATTCCCACGGTGCGCATAAACGTGCTCTTTCCAGACATATTAGATCCGGAAAGGATGACAATGCCATCCTCCATCTCAAGATCATTGCATACCCGTTCTTTGTTGGGCAGCAGCGGATGGCCCATCTTTTCCCCGCAAAATCCTTTGTTTCCCTCCTTCAATTCCGGCGCGCACATCCAGTCGCAGCTACGCAGCAGATTGGCAAAACTTAAATAGCACTCCATCTCTCCCAGCGCCTCAAACCATGAGTCCACCTTTTCCCCATAAGCTTCTTTCCATCCCTGCAGATCATAGGCATTTTTATAACTCCATAGAAAAGTGGTATTCAGCAGAAAATCCGAAAGCAGATTTTGACACCAGCCCACATTGCGGGAAATGTGGGCCAGTTCTTCCATTCCCTTCCGGGCCTCTGCCAGAATCTCCTGCAGTTCCTTTCCCCGCTCTCCGGCAAATTCCCTAGAAAGCACTTCCCTGACTGCCAGGTTATAGGGCATGATCTTCCGGGAAGCTATGCGCAGCTGTTCCAGATAACTATATTTTCCCAGTCTCCACAGGCAGAATTGGATCAGGAGAAGAGTCCCAAGCAGGGCAAATCCTGTATTTGTACGGAAACCGAATAGATAAACGCAGGCAGCTACCGTCAGCCCCTGCATCACCTTCACCAGTACAGATAACCATCTGCTGCCGGAAAAGGGTTCACGGGCTTTCAGCTGCTCTAAAAGCGCAGATATTTCTTCACCAGTATCAATCCGCGAAAAAATATATTCCATACGAACAGCCCTTTCATAATCCTCACTGACCTCATGGATCATCTGCTGCCTTTTAGAGATTTCCTGTATGGAATACTCTGGTGAGAGAAGATCTTCTGCCAGTTTCCTGCGCCCATGAAAGGTGTGGGTACAGTTTATATACTGAAACAGAGAACGTTTTCCGATGATATCCAGATCCCAGGCATATGGATGCTCTTCCCCTGCCAGGTCTCCTCCATCGTCTTCTCCCTCCTGCCACTCTCCCAGGAACCGTTTTTTATCCCTATATACAATGTTCCTAAAGCCCCGCATCTGCTGAAGCTCATCCAGAACACGGTTGTGCCATATCAGGGCAAAGACAAACAGCACCAGCTGTGCCGCCGCCACAATGCCCCATCCCAAATAGTTAGAAGTGAAGCATAACATGACGCCGGTAAACACCAGTGCTGCAAATAATACTAATTTTATGATTCCCAGTATATTACTTTTCTGATTTGTTCTCTCTATCTTGTTTTCATAATACTCAATCATCTCATTGAATCTCTGTTCCATATATCCTCCCCGCCAAAGCCAGCGCAAACAATCTCATGACTAAAACATCAGGCTGGCCTCAGTTCCACTATTTTGGTCACAGCTTTAATAAGAGACAGCCATGAGGTGGAATCTCTTTTTTCTCTTTAATAGAAAGCGCCTCTCCCTCCCAGAGATCCTCTGCCTTCCCGGATGCATGACTGAAATATTCCTCTGGTGCCACAGCCACCTCATCCTCACTGATATTAAAGATGGCAAGATAATGGGAAGAATCTACTGTACTCTCTGACTGCCATAGAATCACCTGCTCATTCCGGAATATCTCCCTTGCCCCTTTCGATCTGCCCAGCAGTCCCAGCACCTTGTCATTGCACAGCAGGGATAAGGTCCAGTCATCCAGCCTGGGAAGTTCCGCGCCCAGCATAAGCGGTGAACGGAACATACACCAGAGCGTCATCATTGTCCTCTGCTCCGTCCTGGAAAAATTGGTCTGTCTCTCATTCCCAAAACCTTTTCCCAGCCAGCCCAGGGGCAGCATATCACAGTCCGGATATCCCCCGTCCTGGACTTGTTCCTGCCAGTTTCTACAACGGTCAAACATATCCCGGAGAGAATCCCAGTGATCCCAGAAATCATCGGTAATCCGCCACATATTGGCATTTTTATGATAATGCTCCGCCCATTCTAACAGTGCCGGTCCTGGCGACAGGCTGAGAACGATATCCCTGCCACATTTTTCAATGGCTCTGTGAAGCATCGCGATCTCTTCTTTGGCAGACTCCGCATCGCCACGGCAAATGTCATCACATTTTATAAAATCCACTCCCCACTGGGCATACAGAGCCATCAGGGAATCATAATACTCCTGTGCCCCTTCTTCTCCTGGGATCACTCCATACATATCGGGATTCCACGGGCAGATGGAATAGGGGCTGGCGATCTCATTTGCTGTGCGCTCTGTCCCAAGAATCTTAGAATGGTTGTGGGCTGCAATACGGGGAATTCCCCTCATGATATGAATGCCAAATTTAAGTCCCAGACCATGAACATATTCTGCCAGGGGAGCAAACCCTTGTCCTCCAGCTGAGGACGGAAAACGCTGGGGGCAGGGAAGAAGTCTGGAATACTCATCCATCTCCACCTCCCAGAATGGGATATACTGGTGTTTGTCCCGCTGGCTTCCGGCATCGTAGGAATACCATTCGATGTCCACCACCACATATTCCCAGCCATGGGATCTGAGATGTTCTGCCATGTAATCCGCATTTGCCTTTACCTGATCTTCCGTCACCGTCGTATCATAATAATCGTAACTGTTCCAGCCCATAGGCGGTTTTTTTAACTCCAACATCATTCTATTTCCTTTCATTCAAATCCGTCAGGCTATGCATGCCGGATATCTGTATATTCAGAAATTTCCCGGCTCACTGTCACCAAATCTTCCACGCTCAGGTCGTGCACCGATGCATGCCCCGTGATCCTGGCAAATGTTTTTAATTCCGCCAGTGATACGTTAAGATAATTCGCCACTCTCTGTGCAGACGCTTCCACCTTCATCCGTTCCCTGAGCTTGGAATCCTGGGTCGCAATACCCACTGGACAGCTTCCAGATCCACAGATCCGGTACTGCTGGCAGGCTGCGGCGATCAGCCCCGCACTGGCTACCGCCACAGCATCCGCCCCCATGGCAAGCGCCTTGGCAAAATCTGCAGACACCCTCAGTCCCCCGGTGATCACCAGAGAAATATCCGACCGCACCGAATCCAGATATTTTCTGGCACGGTGCAGCGCATAGACCGTCGGAACACTCGTTGCCTCCCGGAGAAAAAAGGGACTGGACCCAGTAGCTCCTCCTCTTCCGTCAATCGTTATAAAATCCGGTTCTGCATATACACAATACTCCAGATCCCGCTCAATGCGTCCTGCCGAAATCTTTATGCCAATGGGCCGGCCATCGGAACGGTTTCTGAGCATGTCCACCATCTCTTTCAGATCTTCCTTTGTATTCAGCTCCGGAAACTTACTTGGGCTCTGAACATCTTCTCCCTGCTTTTTCCCCCGGAGTTCAGCTATCTCAGCTGTCACTTTTTCTCCAGGGAGATGTCCCCCCATCCCCGGTTTGGTTCCCTGGCCGATCTTGATCTCGATGGCATCGGAACTCCTGAGATTTTCATCTGTCACACTATATTTGTTTGGAACATATTCAAATATGTATTTATATGCAGCTTTCTTTTCTTCTGGAAGGATCCCTCCCTCTCCACTGCACATCGCCGTCCTGGCAAGAGCGGATCCTTTTGACAGAGCCACCTTAATCTCCCTGGACATCGCCCCAAAGGACATGTGGGAAATATATACAGGATTCTCAAGGATCATCGGGCGTTTGGCATGCTTTCCAATGATCGTCATGGTAGTCACCGGAGCATCCTCATCCAATGGCGGCGGATTCAGCTGGGCGCCGAGAATCAGAATATCATCCCAGCCAGGCATCTTCATTTTAGTCGCCATAGCGCTGCTCACTGATCTGCCGCTCACCGCCATCTGATGGATCTCTTCCATATATCGATTGGATTCGTCCACACGGTAAAATTGTGGATCATAATCCAGATTCGCCTTAGAAATATCTTCTTGTTTTTCCTGTTCGGCTGATTGAACAAATTTTTTCTCCTGTTGTTTATTCTTCTCTAAAGATTTTGTTTCCTCGCGGAATTTAGTAGATGGCTGATGGCATACCGGACACTCCTCCGGCGGATTTTCCCCTTCGTGCACATAACCGCACACAGTACATATGAATCTTTTCATTTCCCTTCTCCTTTTTGTTTAATAAACGAATCAATCAAATTCATGCCACAAAACTACTCATTATACACCTAGAGATTTCAACAAAGTTATGATGTTCCGCACAAGTGCCTTGATCCCGCTTAAAAGGGGTGTCAAAACAAGTGCCTTGATCCCGCTTAAAAGGGGTGTCAAAATGCCCAGGGATTTCAGCAATAATATGATAAGCAGCAGTGGCGCGATCACCTTTACCATAACGATGTACAGCTTCTTTCTTCCAAATTTAGCTCCACCCTTTTCCACCTCTTCGATGATCGCCTTAGGCTTAATGATCCAGCCCACCAAAATACATGTCCCGATGGCCACCACAGGCATCAGACAGTTATTGCTGATGTAATCCATCACATCCAGGATCTGCGCTCTTGCTCCATTGGGAAGTCCAATATCAAAATATAATTTATTGTATCCCAGGCATACGATAACTCCCGCTGCAAGGGCAATGGCTGTCTCAAGTATCACGGCCTTTTTCCGGCTCATATGGAACTGGTCCATAATACTCGCAACCACAGCCTCCATGACGGAAACTGCGCTGGTCAGTGCAGCAAACAAAACCATGGCAAAAAACAGGGCGCCGATCACATGCCCCATCTTACCCATCGCTGCAAATACTTTCGGAAGAGAGACAAACATCAAACTTGGTCCCGACGCTTCCATTCCCTCTGTTCCCATAAAAGTAAACACTGCCGGTATGATCATGACACCAGCCAGAAAAGCTACCACTGTATCAAAAATCTCGATCTGATTAATGGACTTAACCAGGTTGGAATCATCCTTCACATAAGAACCATAGGCCACCATAATCCCCATCGCCACGCTGAGGCTGAAAAACAGCTGTCCCATGGCATCCACCAGTACAGTAAAAAATCCTTTGACAGTGAGATTTTCAAAATTCGGAATAATATATACAAGAAATCCCTGCATTCCGGTACGGGTGGTTCCATCCTCCCCGGTACTCTGGATCGTCAGGGAAAACACCGCGATAAATACTACAAGCAGAAGCAAAAGGGGCATGATCACTTTGGAAAAGGATTCAATTCCCTTATTCACCCCCCGGAATACTACCACTGCTACCAACAGCAAAAACAAAACCATAAGAATGACCGGCTGTGCCGTACTGGTAATATATCCGGTAAAATATCCATCCTCAGCCGCTGCCATCCCGTCGCCAGTCATAAAAGCAAGAAAATACTTGAGCACCCAGCCACCAATCACACAGTAATAAGGTAAAATGATAACCGGAACGAGGCTTGCCGCAACTCCCAATGGCTTCCATCTCTTACTCAGCTTCCCGTAGGCGGTAAGCGGACTCTGTTTGGTCTTTCTGCCAATGGCGATCTCCGTCGTCAGCAGTGTAAACCCGAAAGTCAGTGCCAGGATCAGATAAATCACCAGAAACAATCCTCCGCCATCCTTCGCCGCCAGATACGGAAACCTCCATATGTTTCCTAAGCCCACAGCACTTCCCGCTGCCGCCAGCACAAAACCAAGTGATCCCGAAAAGGAATTTCTCTTTGCTGTCTTTTTCATCTCTCTGTCCCCTTTAAAGTTTTTCCATATTATATCATTTTTCCTCCGATGGGACAACTATAAAAAACTATTATCTAATCGGAAAACCGCAAAAAGCACATTTCCCTTCTTTTATGATCTGATTTACACTGGCACAGTTGTTACACTATTGAAATAACCGTTACATGAACCGTATCAAAAGGTGTCTGTAAAAAACTAACGCCACATAAGGAAGTAATTTGAAAATAACATTGAGATACAAGTTTTATGGGCATTGCAAAGGCGAAAAGACAGCGTAGAAGGCAGAAATGTTTTTTACGCTGTCTTTCTTTATGCCAAAAATTTATAACTAACTTAGAACGGCGGCAGGAAGAAATCCTTGCCGCCGTTGTGAGAAGTTCTCAAAACACATACAATTTTAAAAAATAAATTTTGAAATATTACTTTTCTGAGCATCGCTGAGATTTTCAATTTCTTCGAAAGAAAATCCATAACGTAACATCCATATCTCAGTTGAGTCTTCCGTTCCATATTTGATGTACTTTGCTAACCTCTCAGCACGATCGTCTTGATACGCAAGATAATACTGATGAAAAATCGCATAGAACAAATCACTCAGCTTAAATCCTATAAGTTTATCGAGAAAATCATATGTATCATAGACAATACGGTCGTAATCGACATCTTTACCCTTTGTTTCAGCAGGGAATAAGGGGAAAGTACGCAATTCTTTATCCGGAATATCACTATAACCTGCAATGTATCGAACTGTAAGGCTATCAGCACGATCCTTTTGACCCGCTCGTGATAATAATCGCCGTTGGGCAACATTGGAAACATAAGCATATCTCTCTTGACAAATCTTACTAAATTTTTGCCGTGCACTTTCCAGATCATTATTTTAATAGAGGATTCAAAAACGAATTTTTCTGCTGCGGTTAGTTCCCGGCCTAAGTACTGCTTGTATAAGCACTGGAAGTCCTCATACACCTCTTTTGCTACTGCATTAGGCAACACAAAGCCTGCATCAGTAAACATCATATCCAACAATGTAGGGACTACCGTAGTAACACTATCTGACTTTAATTTCTCAAGATCTTTATTTGTAAGATTATACTCGTCAGAGAATTCCCCTGTTTTGATTGCTTCTTTGTACTCCTCATATTTCTCATCCATTTTATCGTCTGTGGTATCTAATCGGGATTTTGATGTACCGGCTTTTTTTGTTGCCCAAACGCCGGTTGACAACTGAATGACCGTCTGAATGGATTTGATTTTGCGATGACCTCTCTTTCAGAGAGCAAACAGGACAACGCCGCCTGACGGGAGAAGGAACTTACGATATACTTTGTGGCATGGGAAACCAGAGAGCCAAGGACGGCAACCCCTTCTGCACTTTTTACCACCATTGCCCAAAATGCAGACATAAAAAACCCCTTGAAAATACTGACTTTCTAGGGTTTCTCTAATTTCTTTAATTGTTATAAAATTATCTCTTACAGAGCTTCAAACCGCATAAAATAAGGCTATACAGTCTATTTGTGTGCTACAAGTGTGTTACGAAAATCCATTTTAACCTATTTTTGAACACTTACAGACACTTTCTTTAATTCCATACTAATTTGTATTCCTACACATGGCTCAACAATCTTCTTGGTTCAACATTAAATTTTTTTCCAATTCCTGCATCCTATCATCTATCAAATGAATATTTTCTTCCTCGAATCTTAGAATATCTACTTCTCCATGTAAAATAAATTCTGAAATACCATTCGGTTCTGCTCCAAGTTTCTCATCTCTTTATGTTTACACCCATTTAAAATTTCTATAGCTATCTCCCATTGTTCATGTGTAGTATTCTTTATACCACAATATCCAACATATCCATTATTCACTATTATATATCAGCTTCATGCAATCCGCATCTGACAAAGTACCGTTAAAATCCCGGCTGTGCTTCTGTATCTGCTTCTTCGCTTCAATAGATTTCTTTGTTGTCAGCTTTGCCCCTGCTTCTGCCCGATCTGCTTACCGTTCAATCTTGCTGTTTCTATTCCCTCTTTCGTTCTCTGATGCAAGTCCTGTACTTCTTTTTCTGACTGTTCAAAAGCAGGCCTTATGTGTTCCGTTGCTCTATTTTTATATACATTACTTTTAATACTTAGTATCAAAATGTGATTGATGAATAAACGGACTTATGATATACTTTGTGACATGGGAAACCAGAGAGCCAAAGGCGGCAACCCCTCTTTTTTACTCGGAGGGTATGAAAGCCCTCCAGCCGAAAAAAAGGAGGGCGATACAATGATTACATATCAGGATTTCTTTTTATTCTGTACGTTCATTGTTGCCCTTATCAGTCTGCTTTATCAGATTTTTAAGGACAAAAGAAAGTAGCCGCCAACTATTCTGATATGCCCCTTGTCAAGTAGACAGGACAAATATCTAAAATTTAGTGCGGATGA
>CAMXSH010000034.1 GCA_947246475.1 uncultured Roseburia sp. | reverse complement strand
TACCCCCTTTTTTTATTGACTAATTAGGAGCGCGGGTATCTTCATTTACGGCGCTGCATGGGGTCTTACCAGAAATTTCATTTGCTTCCTTATGAGCCGCCGCTTAAATGGGCAGCTCTATTTTTATCCTGTATCTTCCCGCCTTCCAAAACCTTTTGACACCAGAAGTATAGTATGATATTCTGAATAGGGTGTGCCAGCACCCAGTACAACGAATATGGTTCTGAGGAAAAGAATGAGGAGGCGGGCAGAGATGCTGAATGAGTATGTGAAGAAAATAGTAGGAAAAGAGATCGATGGCTGCGGGGACCGGGAGTTATATGCAGCGCTGTTGCAGATGACGAATGAAATGGCAGCTGCGAAGAAAAAAAATACTGGAAAAAAGAAACTATATTATATATCGGCAGAGTTTCTGATCGGAAAGCTTTTGAGCAATAACCTCATCAATCTGGGGATTTACGATGAGATCAAGGAAGAACTAAAAAAAGCAGGAAAAAAACTAAGCCGTCTGGAGGAGCTGGAGCCGGAGCCCTCTTTAGGAAATGGGGGGCTGGGAAGACTGGCTGCCTGTTTTTTGGATTCCATTGCGACGCTGGGACTGCCGGGAGACGGTATTGGGCTGAATTATCACTTTGGACTGTTCAAGCAGGTGTTTCACAAAAATCTGCAGAAGGAGCAGCCCAATCCGTGGCTGGAGGAACCGGGCTGGCTGCTTCGGAGTGAGAAAAAATATAAGGTCTCCTTTGGAAAATTCAGTGTGGATTCCACTTTGTATGAAATTCTTGTGACAGGATACAACAACCGGACAAATACTCTTCATCTTTTTGACATCGATACGTTGAAAGAAGATATTGTAAAGAAAGGTATCGATTTTGATAAGGAAGATATCCGTAAGAACCTGACACTGTTTCTATATCCCGACGACAGCGATGACGCCGGGCGTCTGCTGAGGGTTTACCAACAGTATTTTATGGTGAGCTGCGGCGCCCAGCTGATCCTGGATGAGGCAGTGGAGCGGGGCAGTGACCTGCATGACCTGGCGGACTATGTGGCGATCCAGATCAATGATACCCATCCATCCATGGTGATCCCGGAGCTGATCCGGCTTCTGACTGCCAGGGGCATCGACATGGATGAGGCGATTGAGATCACGAAACAGACCTGTGCCTATACCAATCATACGATTTTATCCGAAGCGTTGGAAAAATGGCCCCTGACTTTTATCGAGAGGGTGGCGCCCCAGCTGGTTCCCATCATCCGTGAGCTGGATCTGTGTGTGAAAGATCAGTATGATGATGAATCCGTCTACATTATAGATGATGAGGAACGGGTCCATATGGCACATATGGATATTCATTATGGACACAGTGTGAACGGAGTGGCATATCTTCATACCGAAATTTTGAAAAACAATGAACTGAATCATTTTTATAAAATATATCCGGAGAAATTTAATAATAAGACCAATGGCATCACTTTCCGCCGCTGGCTGCTTCACTGCAATAAGCCGCTGGCTGCTTTCCTTGAAAAGACCATCGGGAACGGCTTTAAAAAAGATGCTGAAGAGTTAGAAAAGCTGCTTCATTATTCGGAAGATGAAAAGGTGCTCCAAAAGCTCCTGGACATCAAGAAAAAGAATAAACATAAGCTGGTCAAATATCTGAAGGAGACCCAGGGGCTGAAGATCAATGAAGATTCCATCTTTGATATTCAGATCAAACGCCTGCATGAATACAAACGGCAGCAGCTTAATGCCCTGTATGCGGTCCACAAGTATTTAGAGATCAAAAGAGGGAAGACGCCAAAGACACCGATCACCCTGATCTTTGGTGCGAAGGCGGCGCCAGCTTATACCATTGCCAAGGACATTATTCATCTTATCCTGTGCCTGCAGAAAATTGTAAACAAGGATAAGAAGGTGAAACCTTATCTGAATATTGTAATGGTTGAGAACTACAATGTCACTCTGGCGGAAAAGCTGATCCCGGCCTGTGATATCTCGGAGCAGATCTCCCTGGCTTCCAAAGAGGCCAGTGGAACAGGAAATATGAAATTCATGCTCAATGGTGCGGTAACCCTCGGTACGGAGGACGGCGCCAATGTAGAAATCCACCAGCTGGTGGGGGATGATAACATCTATGTATTTGGTGAGGACAGCGATACTGTGATCGCCCGCTATGAACGGGGGGATTATTGCTCCAGGGATTACTATAAGAAGGATGCCGATCTTAAAGAAGCGGTGGATTTCATTGTCAGCAAGAAAATGTTGAAGACAGGCAGGAAAAAATGCCTCACCAGGCTGTATAATGAACTTCTGAATAAGGACTGGTTTATGACTTTTCCGGATTTTCAGGAGTATGTCCAGACGAAAGAACTGGCATACCACGATTATGACGATCGGAAGAGCTGGGCACGTAAAATGCTGGTTAACATTGCCAAGGCAGGCTTTTTCTCCTCCGACCGTACCATCGCCCAGTACAACAAAGATATCTGGAAACTGGATCAATAGATCTGTTGTACTGGCAGGATCCGTTATATTTCCAGAAACCGTTTGGTATTTAACAGCCCCCAGCCCTGGCTGCTGTGGGGGAGATGAAGGTCAGTACAGCTGTTTTTCAGGCGCAGTTTTACTTCCTTCGGAGTAAGTTCAGGATATTTTGAAAGAAGCAGAGCGATGCTTCCACTGACGATCGGAGTCGCCATGGAAGTGCCGCTCTTTTTTTCATAAGATTGTCCGTTGAGATACTTATTGCTGCAGCTCTGGACCTGGTGTCCCGGTGTCACGACGTCTGGTTTTTTGATACAGAGGGAGGTAGGTCCCACACTGGAATTGGAGTGCTTGCTGTAATATCCCACTGTGATGATCTTACGGCTGTTTCCCGGAGCGCTGATGGTATAGGGTTCCGGCCCCTTGTTTCCAGCGGATGCCACTACGACCAGCCCCGCGTCCCAGAGTTCATTTACTGTCTGTACAAAGTCAGAATTTTCGTCAAACTGTTTGCCGTCGGTGGTGCCCACAGAGATGTTAATGATGTTGATATTATATTGATAACGATTTCTCATAACCCAGCGGATGCCAGCGATAATATGGGGGATCATCCCCTCCCCGTACCGGTTCAGGATTTTCACGGAGACGATCTTTGCTTCCGGCGCAATACCGCAGAAGTTTCCCCGGCTGGAATATCCGCTGCCAGCGGCGATGCCCGCTACATGGGTTCCGTGGCCATTATCGTCATAGGGTCTGGTTCTGCCATTTACAGTGTCATACCAGCCGATGACACGGTTTTCAAAGTCCGGGTGGCTGCAGATGCCGCTGTCCAGAATGGCGATACAACTGCCTTTTCCAAGAATTCCCTTCTGGTGGACAGCATCTGCTCTTACAATTTCTCTGACATGGTTCATGTTCCTTACCCCGTGCCATAATAGAATCAATATTATGATATGCGGGTATCGGAGTCTTTGCCAACAGCTGGAAGACTGTTAAGGTTGTTTCCCTCTTTTCCATCAGGAAGAGATTTAAGATACTCTGTTTCTCCCCGGTGGGCGATGCCAACGCCCTGGATCTCTCCCGCTTTTGCCATAGCCACTCCTTCACTTTTGCTGACGGTTTTTCCGTCAGAGAGCTGGTAGCCGGCGATCCTGCCATGTTCCTTTACAAGTCCGACGATTTCTTTGGCGTCAGAGGATGGCTCCGGAATCTCATCCAGCGCAGCCATAGGAAGTGCACTTCGGAACCGTTCTTTTTCATTCATAATAAACCTCCATTCCGAGAACGTTTACGTTCGAGGAGCCGCAAGAGAAATCTGCGTAGGCAGTTTCTCTTGTCGGATAAAGGCTATTTGTGACGTCCTCGGCACAAATAGCTGTGTGAAAAATCAGCGCTTCAGCGTTATTTTTCACGCTAACCCCTCTTTTCTGTTTGTTTTTGTACTTCATATGGTGTCCCAAGCGGTGCGATTTATACAGACAGCTAATAGAAAACTTGCGGTAGGGGAATAATGTATGGTATAATTGTGTCAGTTATTATGCTTTGCGCGGAAAGTATGCGTAGAAATGAGGAAAACAATGGATAAGGTTACGATACGATTAAATGGCTCATCTTATATTAACGAGATGGAGTTAAACGACCGCTTTCAGGTATTTGGGGATAGTTTGTGGATCTCCCTGCTCTCCCTGGTGGGAAATCCGGAAGGAGTCAGGGTGACTCCGGAAGAGCCGGTATCCCCGCTTCTGACGATGGATCTGGAAAAACGTCTGGCTGTAGAGCTGGAAGAGAATCCGGCTGAATTTCTTGTGATAGATATGTGTTATACGGCGGGACATGCACTCTGCAGATGGAAAGATCAGGTGTTTACAAAAAACCCAAAATTCAAACAAAGCACGTTTTATGCGGAGCACGAGGCGGAGATCGAAGAGATTGATGTGATGCGGGATCAGCAATTTGACTGGAAACCGTATATGGACCGGTATCTGGAACTGGTGGGCAGATATTTTGATGCCGATCACATTATCCTTGTGAAATCCCGCTGTCCTCTCTGGTATGTGACCCATACCCATGTGAGGAAACTTTCTAAAAAGAGCCGTCGTGCCTATAATAAGCGCATTAAGCAGCTGGAAGATTATTTTGTGGAGAAGATGAATCCGTATGTGATCGACATTTATTCCCACTATTATGTGGATTTCAACCATAAAAAAGGATTTACTATGTCTTCTTACGAGAAGCCCTTTTATCATCATGCCAAAAGGCTGATCTCCATGATCATTCGGACGCAGCCGGAGCAGAGAGTATTCCGGGACCAGGAATATTTTATCCGTCTGGGACGGTTTATCAAATACTATGACAATCTGTATGCCAAAAATAACGTGGCACTTTTTATGGATGATGGTGTTTTCCTGGATCATCTGGTGCTGCAGCTGAGCAGGGAGATCCTGGCGGAATATGAGAGCGACCTGGTGGCGGTACAGGCTGCCGGATACAGAAGCATCGATGAGATCCTGGAGAACTATAATTTCAAATTTTCCGCCCTGTTCCGGGAATGTCTGAGGGCAGTGCGGGCTGTGGAGGCAGGGGATATTTATGATTCCAGTGTGGATTATGAACTAATCTTTCAATATCATTTAAAGCTGATCGATCCATTTATGGAGCTGGTGAAAAAGGAAATAGAAAAGACCGGGGTGATCGAAGGAGAATTGTGGATCAACCGGTTCCACTGCAGGAATTATTATCGTGCGCTCCTTTTATACCGCAGCGGAAAGCAGGGAGCTCTTAAAAAATTCGTTCTGAATCTGGGTGGAAGCGTCACAGAAAAAGCAAAATGTAAGGAGCTGCTCCGGAAGGCGGGGAAAGAGACGGGAAATTCCCTCCAGGCATCTATGAGGGCGATGAACTATTATTATGAGCCGGTGCTGGTGGATCTCTGGGGCTCCTGTATCACGAGGGAGATACTGAATGAGGACGATGGCAGATTTAAGATCGGAAAATATGCCTATAGGAATAGTTTTCTATTTGCCTTTGATGAGCCGATCCCCTATGACGACAGCAATTTTGATGATCTTTCTCTGTTTGAAAACAGCAGCTGGCGGGTGGGATATATCAAAAGTGCCTTTCATAAGGATCTGCCCCAGCAGCTAAAACAGACAGAGTCCCAGTGGCTTCTTCTGGATTTTTATGATCTCATCTGTGATGTGGTAGAATATCAGGGTGGTATCCTGACAGCAGACAGTGAGGTCCGGGGACTTAAATTTTACAAGCAGATTAAAGAAGAATGCCGGATCACCTCCATCGACGCGGTGTTGAGTGAAGAGGAGATCAAAGAACGGTTCGGGGTATTTATCCAGTTTATCAAAGAGCGTTATGGAAAGAATATCATTTTTGTGAGGGCGGACGTAAAGACCAGATTTCTTGATTTTACCCGTTCCATGAAACCGATACGGGGCTATAAAAAAGAAACACTGCTGAAAAAGAAAAAATTTCTGAATAAGTGGCAGGATTATTTTCTGGAACACATGGACTGCCATGTGATTGACAACGCCAGAAAGTATCATGCAGATGACCTGTGTGTTTCGGGGGCCTTTATGGTTCACTATGAAAAAGAATTTTATGAGAAGGGATACCGGCAGATCAGGAAGATCATCTGTGGGGTGTAAGATTTGCAAAGCAGAAGGAAGTGTGATATACTCGAAAGGTGATTTTAAACATGATTGCTGGGGATTGTGGAAATGCAGGAGAGAGATAATAAAATCCGGGTATTGCAGGTGAATAAATTATACTATCCGGTTACGGGCGGCATCGAACGGGTGGTTCAGCAGCTGGCGGAGGGACTTAGCGATGATACAGATACCAAAGTGCTGGTGTGCTGTAAAAAAGGCAGGACCACTGTGGAACAGATCGCCGGAATAGAGGTTACGAGAGCCTCCAGCATGGGAATGCTTTCATCCCTTCCCTTGTCTTTTTCATTTTTATGGAAGTTCCGCAGGATGGCTAAGGACAGGGATATCATTCATATCCATATGCCTTTTCCGCTGGGGGACTTAGCCTGTTTTCTTTCTGGCTATAAAGGGACGGTGATCCTTTGGTGGCACAGCGATATTGTCCGGCAGAAAAAGCTGATGAAGCTATATCGTCCTCTGATGGAATGGCTTTTGCGGCGGGCAGACTGTATCATTGTGGCGACTCAGGGACATATTGACGGTTCCAGGTATTTGAAACCCTATCAGGATAAATGCCGGATCATTCCTTTTGGCGTGGATCCTAAAATAGAAAAAGAGGCAGACCGCTGGTATGAAGAGGATATGCCGTTTAAAAGACTGGGAGAAAAATCAGCTGTCGTGAGATATCTCTTTGTGGGACGGCTGGTATATTATAAGGGATGCCGCACCATGATCGAGGCATTTGTACAGGCGGCAAAGGAGAACAGCTGTATTCAGCTGGATATTGTGGGAACAGGCCCATTGGAACCAGAACTGAAAAAATTAACAGAAGAACTGGGACTTACAGATCGGATCCATTTCCATGATGAAGTGAGCGATGATGAATTGATAGGATTTTTTAAGGAATGCGATGTGTTTGTGCTCCCGTCCCTTCAAAGAAGTGAAGCTTTTGGACTGGTTCAGATCGAGGCGATGGCATTTGGTAAACCGGTTATTAATACGAAGCTGCCAAGCGGTGTACCCTATGTGAGCCTGCACGGAGAGACAGGTTTGACGGTGGAACCCGGAAACACAGCGGAACTGGCAGAAGCGATACAGTACCTGGCGGAGCATCCAGCAGAGCGGTGCCAGATGGGAGAACGGGCGAGGGCACGTATGGATGAGCAGTACCGGATGGACAAGATGTTAAAGCGGGTACTGCGGCTTTATAAGGAATCTGTGGAAAGGAAGCAGGGAAGGTGAAGATTGCATTTTATGGACAGCCTTTATTGAGTGACAGTAAGACTGGAATTGCATATTGTGAGCAGGGGCTGGTTCAGGGGCTTCTGAAAAAATATCCGCAGGATCACTATTATGCCGATATTTTTACTTTTGGCCAGAATGAGAAAAAAGCTGCTCTCCAAAGTCTCGGCAATTCCATCGGGACAAATGAGTGCAGATGGATCTCAGAGCGGCTTTTTAAAATGATTTCCCTGGTCATAGAAATTCCGTATCATTGGCTTTTCCAGGAAAAACGGGACATTACACATTTTTTTAATTATGTGGTTCCCTTTGGTGTGAAGGGAAAGAAAGTGGTGACAGTTCATGACCTGGCGTTCCGGGAATATCCTGAAACTGTCCGGGGGCGGACTATGCTTATGCTTAAGCGGCATTTAAAACAATCTATCCGCAGAGCAGATGCTGTGATCGCTGTTTCTGAATTTACAAAACAGGAAATATTAAAATATTATGATATTCCAGAAGAGAAGGTCTATGTCGTTCCTAATGGGATTGACAGCGCCCAGTATCATACTGGTTATGGAGATGAACGGATTGGTCAGATAAAGAAGAAATATGGGATAGAGGAAGAATATTTCCTATATCTCGGAACGATTGAGCCCAGGAAAAATCTCAGTGGTCTGATCCGGGCGTATCGGATTTATTATGATAGAATGAGAGAAGAAGGAAAAAATGTTCCACAGCTTGTGCTTGCCGGCGGCAGGGGCTGGATGTATGACGATATCTTCCGAACAGCAGAAGAGATGTTTGACGGAAATGAAATTTTGTTTACCGGCTATGTGGATGAAGATGAGAAAGCTCCCCTGATGAATGGAGCCTCAATCTTTTGTTTTCCTTCTTTTTATGAAGGTTTTGGGATGCCGCCGATCGAAGCGATGGCATGTGGGACTCCGGTTCTTACATCAGATTCCTCTTCTCTGGCGGAAGTGACAGGAGATGCTGCCTTTCAGACGGATCCATGCGATATTGAAGCGATGGCGGAGGCGCTGCTTAGGCTGTATCAGTCGGAGGAGCTGCGGCAGCAGTTGATAAGCCGCGGGCTGGAACAGGCGGAAAAGTATTCCTGGGAGAGTGCCGTGGAGAAGCTTTGGCAGGTATATGATTTGATACAGAAGTGATTGGAGGAAATGAAGTGACAGAAGCAGAAGCGGCAGAGATCATACAGAAGATCCGGCTGGAGGCAGAGGGGAAGGATTATGTACGGCCAGAGGTTGATTTCTACTCCTGTCTCCAGAGACCCGGAGGTGTGCTGGAGACAGATTCCCCATATAGTGCAGAAGAATATGAGAACCTTTTGTATGTGCAGAGCCATATCTGGGACAATCATATTGAGATTTCTGGTCAGGCGCCGAAATCCCTGATTCATTTTGTGGGAAGATGTGTTAAAAAAGTAATAAAACTTGCATTGAATCCGTGGATTGCTTCGCAGAATGAATTTAATGCAAATCTTGTTAATACAAATTTTCAGCTTTGGAGCTATATACAGGAAAAAGAGCGGGAATGCTCGGAATTGAAGCGGCGGGTTGATCAGTTAGAAGATAAGCTGGAGCAGTCAGAAAGCAGGTAGACAGGATACATGGATAAGAAAAAACGGGTTGTGCAGCTGCTGCCGAATCTCAGTTATGGAGATGGTGTGGGTAATGATGTGCTGGCCATAGACCAGATACTAAAGAAGAATGGGTATGATACGCATATTTATGCCGATTATATTGGAGACCGGATCGATAAAACGATTGCCTCACCGGTTCGTAAAATGCGGGAATTGACAGAAGATGACATAATATTGTATCATCTTTCTACCGGCTGCCGTCTAAATTACCAGCTGGCGGATTATCCGGGGAAGAAGATCATTCGCTATCACAATGTTACCCCGCCTAAGTTTTTTTCTTTGTATGACAGCAGAAATGCCGTCGGGTGCAGAGAGGGACTCCGGGGAATGCAGGTGCTGCGTGAAACGGCGGATTATTGTCTGGCGGATTCGGAATTTAACAAGCAGGATTTGATCCGCGCCGGGTATCAGTGTGAAATCGATGTGATACCCGTTTTGATTCCTTTTGGTGATTACAGGAAGGAGCCGGATCCAGAGACAGTTGCAAGATATTCTGATGGAATGACGAATATCTTATTTACGGGAAGAATTGTACCGAATAAAAAACAGGAAGACATTATAGAGGCATTTACCTGTTATCAGAAGTATTATAATAAAAATTCCCGCCTGATCCTGGCTGGTTCTCCAGCCGGTGCTGTCACCTATTATGACAGCCTTCAGGAATATGTAAGACGTCTTGGGGTTCAGAATGTGGTATTTACAGGTCATATTTCTTTTGCGGAGATACTGGCTTGTTACAGTACAGCAGATCTGTTCTTGTGTATGAGCGAGCACGAGGGATTTTGTATCCCCCTGGTGGAAGCAATGCTCTTTGAAGTGCCGATCGCCGCGTATCTGAGTACTGGAGTGACAGATACCCTTGGCGGGAGCGGGTTCCCTATCGGTCGGAAAGATCCATTGGAAACCGCGGGAATCCTGCACTATGTCATGACGCATGAAGAGGTACGAAAACGGCTGATCAGTGAGCAGAACACGCGGCTTCAGGATTTTGATGGCGAGATAGCAGGAAGCAGGCTTCTGGATGATATAGAACGCTGGCAGTGAATTTAAAATGAAGAAGTACGAAAGGAATCGATATGTTTCGAGAAATTTTTCAATACCGGGAAATGATCTTCTCCCTGGTAAAAAGAGATCTGAGAGGCAGATATAAAGGGTCTGTTCTCGGGTTTTTGTGGACCTTTATCAATCCTCTTCTGCAGTTACTGGTCTATACCATGGTTTTTTCAGTAATTATGCGTTCAGGCATAAAGGATTATTATATGTTTTTGTTTGTGGCACTGGTGCCCTGGATCTTTTTCAGTACATCCCTGACAGGTGGTTCCAATTGTATCATCGCCCAGCAGGATATGGTAAAAAAAATATATTTTCCGCGGGAAGTGCTGCCGATTGCCCATGTGACGAGCCAGTTTATCAATATGCTGTTGAGCTTTATTGTAATATTTGCTGTCTTGATCATCGGGAGGTATCCTATTCACTTTCGTGCACTCTTATGTCTGCCGGTAATTATGCTGGTGGAGTATATTCTTGCCATGGGCATAACGATGGTGGTTGCTGCGGTCACAGTTTACCTCAGGGACGTGGAGTATATTCTCGGCATTCTCACGATGGCGTGGCAGTTTCTGACGCCAGTTATGTACAGTGTAGACATGGTTCCTGAAACGCTGCAGAAATTATTTTATCTGAATCCCATGACGCCGATCATTATCGCATATCGGAAAATATTGTACGAAGGCGAAGTGCCTCAGCTGAGCACCCTTGTGTCAGGGGCAGTGATGGGAATTATTATTTTAGGTATTGGCTGGATGCTGTTTCATCGTTTACAGAAACATTTTGTGGAGGAATTGTAATGTTGGATGGGAATGTCATAGAGGTTGAAAATATTACGAAGAAGTTTCGGGTTTATCTGGATAAGGGACATACTCTGAAAGAAAAAATATTATTTAAAAGACGGCGTAACTACGAAGACAGAAAAGTCCTCCGCGGTATCAGTTTCCAGGTAAAAAAAGGAGAGGCCATTGGTTTGATCGGACATAATGGCTGTGGGAAAAGTACGACCCTGAAGCTGCTATCCAGGATCATGTATCCAGACACCGGTGAGATCCGAATGAAAGGACGTGTTTCAAGCCTGATTGAACTGGGGGCAGGGTTTCATCCAGATATGAGCGGAAAAGAAAATATTTATATCAATGCCTCGATCTTCGGACTGAGCAGAAAAGAGATTGACCAGAGGCTGGAGGACATTATTGCTTTTTCGGAGCTGGAAGAATTTATTGATAATCCGGTGAGGACCTATTCTTCAGGAATGTATATGCGTCTGGCCTTTGCGGTGGCGATCAACGTGGATGCGGATGTTCTTCTGATCGATGAGATTCTGGCAGTGGGAGATGCAGGGTTTCAGGCAAAATGTTTTAACCGTCTAAAAGAAATCAAGGCGAAGGGGACGACCATAGTTATCGTGTCTCATTCCATGGGGCAGATCGAGCAGATCTGTGACCGTTCCATCTGGATCCACGAGGGAGAGATCCGGGCAGAAGGCATTCCCAAAGTGGTGGACATGCAATATCTGGATTATATGGGAGAACAGAGACAGGCTATCGCAGAAAAGGAACTTCGCAGGCAGGAAGAGAAAGCACAAAAACGTGAGGAGAAAGGGAAAGAAAAACAGGAGAAAAAGCAGGTGGCAGAAAAAAATTCTGCGGAGCAGGCAGAAGGAATAAAAAAACGCTGGGGGAATGGTAAGGCCGCTATTGAGAAGATTACGCTGTTGAAGGCAGATGCCCAGCCTGGGATCAGTTTTAAAACCGGAGACCAGATCAAGATCCGAATCGACTATTCTGTAAAAGAGTTTGTTAAGGATGCGATATTTGGTATCGGGATCTTCCGGGTGGATGGAGTTCATTGTTATGGAACTAATACGAGGATTGACCAGTTGGAAGAATTTGATCTAAAAGAAGATGGTACAGTATACTTTTCGGTGGACAGCCTGCACCTTCTGCAGGGAAGTTACAGCCTGGATGTGGCCATTGAGAGCGATGTGGGAACTCCAGTGGATTATTTTAGGGAGGCATGCCGGTTTGACATGTTTTCTTCCATGCAGGATGTAGGGGTGAGCAGAGTGGAACATAAATGGGAAATGTGATTTCGTGAAAGGAGGTCGAAAACCATAAAATTTTCATATGATGAGTTTCTGTCTTTTTCAGAATCAAACTTTTTTAGACGTATTTTGAAACGGGTGATCCGTAAATGTGTGGCATTTTTATTTAAGCCATATATATGTTTCCAGAATCAGGTTAATGAAAAGCTAAAAAAGGAATTGGATGAGAGCAGACAGGAAGCCAGTGAAAAATCAGAAAACCTAATGCGTAAGCTGGAACAGCTGGGCGGGGATCTGATTCGGCTGGAAACGGAAAAAGCAGCGTTAGAGGATCGGCTGGAAATGGAAAAAGCAACATTAGAAGATAAGCTGAATGCCGAAAAGGGAGTGTTAGAAGAACAGTTAAAAATAGAAAAAATGGCTTTTCGGGATCGCATAAAAACAGAAAAAGAGTTTTTAGATGACAGTATTGGTGCAATGGCAAGGGAGATTATGCTGGCGAAATGGAAGATTGTGGATCATCTGGAGGAAGTAGAGGATCACAGTCATGATCTATTACACTGCAACATTTGCGGCTATGAGGGAGAGAGGAACACTTTCCAGACCATGGAGTCGGACTGTATATTTAACGGTGGGCATCTGGTTCGGTATGTGTGCCCGGAATGCGGCGCTGTTTTTGGTCCTTCCAAGTTTTCCCAACGAACCCAGCAGCAGATTGATGATGATTACCGAGTACATTATTTGGGATTTTCAGAGGGAGATTCTTCCTACAAAGAAGAAAGGGCATTTAAAATGCTGGAGCCAGACCTAAAGGGAGTTTATTTGAATTATGGCTGCGGACATTGGTCCAAGACCTTACAGGAACTCCGGGATGCAGGGTATCAGGTCTATGGGTATGAGCCCTATTCCCCTGATGTTGGCAATCCGTATATGATTACAGATAAAGAAGAATTGAAAAAAATGCGGTTTGACGGTATTTTTTCTAATGATCTGCTGGAACATTTACTGGATCCAGTCAGTGAGCTGCGGGAAATGACCCACATACTCATTGATGAAAAAAGTAAAATGTCTCACTGCACGTCCTGTTACACGTATAAATATGAGTATACAAGATTTCATACCTGTTTCTTTTTGGGAAATTCTGTTCAGCGTATGAGTGAACTGGCAGGGCTTCAGATACTGGATCAATGTGATGACATGAAAGAAAATGATTTTTACTGTTATGTATTCCGTCCAACAGAAAAAGAAAACAACCTTATAAATAAGATGTATTGCAACAAGGAGGCACATCGGGAAGAGAATGGGGTGTCCTTCCATAAAGGCGGGATTCTTTTTGGGCCATATCTGACGCTGCTGCCGAGGCAGTATGCACTGTATGTGGCAGTAGAGGGAGAGGAAGTGGATGCGTCAGTAACTGTTTATAACCAAATGGGGCGGCAGGTATTTGTCCAGGTACCTCTGCATAAAGGAGAGAATCGGATTTCTTTTTCAGTAGAACAAAAAGAATGTGAGATAGAATTTGTGATACAAAATAATGGGGTGGATATGCGGGTGACAGAGATTGATTTGACTTGAGAGAACAGGAGAGAAAGACATGTTTGAGATTAATCCCAGGATCGCGGATGCCGATAGTTTGTTTCAAAAGGTAGTGAATACAGCAAAGAGCAGGCAGATTGCCGATGAATTTTATGACGGAGAATTGAAAAATTCGTATATAAGTAATTATTGTGAGATACGGGATATAATGCAGAACGTATATGATAATTTACAAGTGATGAATACGACATGGCCGATTTGTGAGAAACCTCTGCGTTCAAATCACAGGGTGATCGGCGGCGCTATTGTTTTTTGTAAGAAAATTGTCCGTAAACTGACCAGATGGCTGTATCAGCCATATTTCCAGCAGCAGACGGATTTTAACAGTGCTGTTACAAAGACAGTATCCGATATGATAAAGGTTCAGGAAATGCTTATTACATTCAGTGAACGGGACAGCAAGGAGGGCTAAATGAACATTCATCAGTTTCATTCCGGTGTGGCAGCCGGAGATGCGATCACCAATCAAATGCTATATATAAAAAAAATATTAAAAAAGATGGGGTATTTTTCTGAGATCTATGCGGAGCATATTCCCAGAGAGTTAGATGGGGAGATAAAATCAATAGTTTCCTATCATGGTAATAAAGACAATGTGCTTCTGGTACATCATTCCATGGGATTTGACTGTTTTGATAAAATCCTTGCCCTGCCGGATAAAAAGGTGTTGATCTATCATAATATTACACCGGAACGGTTTTTTGATGATGCGGGAATTATTAAGTATGTCAGACTGGGATTGGAGCAGCTGGAAAAATACAGGGAACATGTGGATTATGTGGTGGCAGATTCCAATTATAACCGTCAGCAGCTGATCCGCAGGGGATATTCCTGTGATATTGATGTGATGCCGGTACAGGTATCGCTGAGCCGGTTTGAAAATACGGAAGAAGATGTAGAGATTGTCCGCACCAACAGCCAGACAAAGAATTTTATCTTTGTCGGACGGTTGGTGGCCAATAAATGCCAGCATGATGTAATTAAGGCATTTACGGTTTACCATCGGTATTACGATCAAAATAGTAAGCTGTTTCTCATTGGGGATACCGGGATGCAGGGATATGTAAATGAACTCCGGCAGCTTGCAGAGCAGCTGGATGTGGCAGAAGCGGTAGTCATTCCGGGTAAAGTAACTGAAGAAGAATTAAAGGCTTATTATAAGATTGCAGATTTTTTTGTCTGTATGAGTGAGCATGAGGGATTTGGCGTACCTCTTTTAGAGGCAATGAAAATGGGAGTACCTGTGGTTGCATACCGTTCTTCTGCGATACCGGAGACGATGGACGGAGCAGGTATCATTGTGACTGAAAAAAATTACGCATATATTGGTACTTTATTTCATGAATTGCTGAAGGATACAGAAATTTATGAGGCAGTCGTGCAGGATCAGTATGAGAGGATCAGACGGCTGGAACATACGGATACAGAGCGGATTTTGAATCGTGTGATCAAGCATGTGGAACAAGGAGGAAGACAGAGGCAGATCCAGATGCAGGGTCCCTTTGAATCCTCTTACAGCCTGGCAATCGTAAACCGCAAACTGATCGAGGCGCTGGATGAATTATCAGAATATGATGCTTCTATCTACTGCACAGAGGGACCTGGGGATTATGAGCCAGATGAAAAAGAATTGCGGGATAAGCCGCGGGCCAGAGAATTGTGGCAGAAATCTGTGGATGTAACGCATCCGGATATTACCATACGCAACATGTATCCACCACGGGTGCATGATGTGAATGGAGGACTGAATTTTCAGTCCTTTGGATGGGAGGAAAGCGTGATTCCCCATAATTATATTGAGGCCTTTAATACACACTTAAGCGGTATTGGGACAACATCTGACTATGTCACAGAGAAACTGATCGAGTGCGGGCTGACGATTCCAGTTAAAACCATGGGAAATGGTGTAGAATTAGTTGATAATTATGAACAATTACCGCCGTATCCGATCAAGACGAAAAAGAATATAAAGTTTTTGCATATTAGTTCCGCATTTCCAAGGAAGGGTGTGGATGTCCTGCTTCGAGGATATTTTGAAAGTTTTACAGGAGCGGATGATGTCTGCCTGATCTTAAAGACTTTTCCAAATCCCCACAATACAGTGGGCGAACTGATGGAAGAATTGAATGCCAGATATGAAAATCCACCTGAAGTAGAGTGGATTAATGAAGATCTGTCCCAGGATAGAGTGTGTGGATTGTACAAGTGCGCCGACTGTTATGTGCAGACAGCAAGAGGAGAGGGGTTTGGACTGCCGGTTGCAGAAGCAATGCTTGCCCGCATTCCGGTCATTGTGTGTCCCAATAGCGGTATGGCAGATTTTTGTACTGAAGAAACTGCATTGCTGGTAGATTATATCCTGGAACCAGCGAAAACACATCTCACGGAGAAAACTACAACGCAGATATCTATGTGGGCGGAACCGGTGCTGGAAAGTCTGGTTCAGCAGTTCCGGTATTTTATGGACGAATTTGGTGCAGAGGAAAAGAATACAATGGTGGAGCGTGCCTTTGAGTTGATCTCAACCAGATTTACATGGCAGGCAGTTGCCGGGCGCTGGCAGGAGTTTATTGGTGAAGTGGAGAAGATGCAGTACCGTCCGAGAGTAGATATGGTGACTACATGGAACAATAAATGTGGCATAGCAGAATATACAAAAATGGAGATCGAGGCATCTGCCCATCTGATTGATTATCGTGTGTATCCAAATTATGGCGTGGATCTGATAAAGCGGGATGAAGATTTCGTGGAAAAGCGTCTGTGGCACAGCGTGTTTGAAGGGGATATGAAAAATCTTTGCCATCAGCTGATAGGCTCCGACAGCCAGATCGTACATTTTCAATTTAATTTTGGCTTTTTTAAGCTTCATGAACTGGCAGAGACAATCCGAAAACTGGCAGATAAAAAGAAGGTGATTATCACCTTCCATAAGACGGCGGACTCCGAGATTGGTGGAAAAACAGTGAGTCTACGGGAGATTGCAGAGGATTTGAACCGTTGTTCAGCTCTTGTGGTTCACCAGCAGCGCGATGCGGAACAGCTGCAGGAATTTGGGGTTCACGGTCACCTGATCCAAATGCTCCCCCTTGGTCAGATCATATATCCGGAGATGTCTTCAAAGTTTGCAAAAACAAGGCAAAACACAGCGCACGATCTTGTGGTCAGCAGTTATGGATTTCTTCTGCCGCATAAGGGTGTCAGGGAGACGATACAGGCAGTTGCGATCCTGAAGGAAAAGTATCCGTCGATTCTTTACCGGCCAGTGTGTGCCCTGCATGAGAGCAGGGAGTCGGAAGAATATTATAGTGAATGCCTCGATGAAGTGAAACGGCTGGGACTGGACCAGAATGTTGAGATGGTTACAGATTTTCTGGAAAATGATGAATCCATGCGGCTTTTACAGGCGAGCAATGTCATGGTAATGGCATATCACCCTTCTATGGAGTCAGCCAGTGGTGCAGTGCGTTTCTGTCTTGCAGCACTGCGGCCTACGATTACTACGGATCAGTCTATTTTTAAAGAATTTTCTGGCTGCACCTATCAGATTGATGAATCCAATCCAGGGAAGATAGCGGATGCCATAGAGCATGTGCTTACCAGTCAGGAAACGGAAAAACTAGTGGTGAACGCAAAGCGTTATATCAAAGAGAATTCGTGGTATGAGACAGGACGTAAGTTCTATACATTGTATAAAAGAGTGCTGGGAAGGGAATAGCTTTTTACTATTCAAAAAAAGTTTGTCTGATACAAGTTTTGAAGATGAATAAGCGGTTTAATGTTATGAGGAGAATATGCTATGTTAGATAAATTAAAAAAGGGCAGCTTAGCAAAAATTGTTTTTGTATTACTCGTATTAGGAAGTTTGGGACTGTTGGCGTTTTATTTATTTTACTGCACATCCTATTTTTTTCATTCTGATATGGCAACAAGGCTTTTATTAGCTTCAGAGCAGATGCGTACGGGTGAATTATTTCCTCCGGACTGGTGTAATACCACGGGGGTTTTAGTGGGAGTATGGGAACTTATCCTCATTCCGCTTTTGGCTGTGATAAAAAACTGGATTCTCTGCAGGGAAATTGCTGTGCTGATCCAATTGATACTTCTGGTTTTTTGCATCATTTGGTTTTTTAAATGTACAGGAGGCTGGAAACTTGCCAGTGGTTTATGTTTGGTTTTTATGTGTTTTCCTATTGGTCATTATGAGGAAGGTGTTTATGATGCCTCTTATACGGCAATGGTAACATATTCTATACTAGTAAATGTTGCACTCATAAAATTAATGGATGCCAGGAAGGCGGGGAAAAAAGGATTATTTGTCCTGCTGGGTGTCATAATTCTTCTTTCAGGGTATGGAAGCTTAAGAAATTATGCTGTTATTATGCTTCCAGCAGTGTTATCGGTTATTTTATATTATTGGATTGAATATAAAGAAGATTTTACAGCTGCATTAAAAAAAGACCGAGGGCATATTACCTTACTTATTTTTGGTGTATTCTGTGTAATTACATTTATTATTTATCGAAAATTGTGTGCCATTTATCCGATTGCGTCAGTGAATGATCTATTTACCTTTTCAGATCAGATCGCAGATAAATTAAATGATTTTATAAAGTCATTATTTTCTTTTTATGGTGCTTCTGGGACAGTACCTATCCTTTCTATTAATGGAGTACGGATTTGTTTTAATTTTATTTTTATGATAATGTCAGCATTTGTTGCGCCGATTTATTTTCTCATAAGTTATAGAAAATTAGAGAATAAGGCTATTAAAATGTATACAATATATGCGTGGGCAAGTGATTTTGTTGTTGTATATATGATGATTTTTTCTGCTGCAAATACTCCCAGGTATTTTACCACAGTATATTTTCATAATATTATATTTCTTGCGTTATTCCTTGCTCATTTAAATAATAAAGTGAGAGGAGATATCAGGAAAGTTATTTTTGTTTTTTTGTGCTGCCTGGCAGTGGTCAACCACCTCAGTTATTTTTCCGATACGATCAAAAAAGTAAAACAGTATGAAGAAGAACAGAAGACTGGAACTTTAATTGATTTTTTGGCAGAACATGATTTGAAATATGGCGTGGCCAGTTATTGGAATGCTTATAATAATATGTGCAGGTCAAATGGTGAGATTACGATCGTAAGCTGTCTGTGGAATGAAACAACAAAAGAACTGTATCCAGAAAAGAAATATTTTTGGGGAACTTCTAAGTTTTATTTCAACCCTGCTAATTATCCAGGTAGAAGTTTTTTGCTTTTGGCAGAAGGCGAATCAGTAGCAGATCGTTATTATGAATTAGCTTCGGAAGTAAAAGAATTTAAACAGTATACTATTTTAATCTTTGAACAGAATTTTTACACTTATGTACAATAATTGAAATAAAGCGCTGTAAAGGTACACAGGCTGGCGGTTGTCAGCCTGTGTACCTTTTTGTCGTTAAAAACATGCGGGTTATTGCCTTTTATATCTACTAATGCTATACTAAGTTAGACTCGTGTCAAATTAGACATGGTTTTAAAAATTCATTTGGAGATGAGACAATGAGCTTTTGTTCTTTAAAATATGGATATTTTCTTGCATTACTGATACCTTGTTACTTTATTGTACCAAAACGTATTCAAAGATATGTTCTTTTGGCGTTCAGTATTGCTTTTTATCTGATGTACAGCATGAGAGCATTTGTAATTATGACGTTGAGCGGAATTGTGGTTTATGCCGCCGCCTTATGGATGAGGAAGATACAGACAAAAGGAAAACGAAAAATACTGCTGGCTGCGGCGATTACCTTAAATGTGGGGGTTCTGTTCTTTTTAAAGTATACCACCAGGGGGTCTGTTATTTTACCATTGGGGATCTCTTTTTATACACTGGCACTGATTGGATATCTTATGGATGTTTACCGCCAGAAGATAGCGCCGGAAACTAATTTTTTTGATTTTTATCTTTTTGAAACCTTTTTCCCACATATTCTTCAGGGGCCAATTGCCAGATATGGTACACTTGCAGAACAATTTAAGGAAAAACATTCTTTTGATTATGACAGGTTCTGCAGCGGACTGCAATTGATGCTGTGGGGATTTATAAAGAAAATGGTCATAGCAGACAGGGCAGCCATTGTTGTCAATAATATTTATGATACCTACTATACAGTGGGCGGGACGGAATTATTTTTTGCCAGTATATTGTATACGTTGACAATTTTTGCAGATTTTTCCGGTTGTGTGGATATAGCCAGAGGAACGGCGCTTATATTTGGCATCCGGCTGTCAGAAAATTTTCAGCAGCCGTATCTGGCAGTGTCCATCAATGATTTCTGGAAGCGGTGGCATATATCCCTAAGTTCCTGGTTCCGGGATTATCTCTATATTCCCTTGGGAGGGAACCGGAAGGGTCAGTGTAGAAGATGGATCAATGTACTGCTTGTTTTTGGCGTCAGCGGAATCTGGCACGGAGCGGGTTTGAACTATTTCTTGTGGGGAGCTCTGCATGGAGGATATCAGGTGATTGGAAGCGTTCTGGAGCCTTTTCGACAAAAGTGCTATCAAATTATGAAAATGGACGATGGGGGCAGAGCGGTACAGGTATTAAAGATCTTCATCACCTTTCAGCTGGTAAATATTGCGTGGATCTTTTTCCGGGTTACAGACATCCGGCAGGCATGTTATATTATAAAAACGATTCTGTTACATCCGACGCCAGGCGTTCTGTTTGATGAGTCTCTGGCACAGTTTGGAGTATCGATGAAATCTCTGCATATGCTGGGGGTTTTTGTAATATTACTGCTTTTTGTCGAGATTATGAATTACCGGGGAATTAAGCTGAGGGATCTGATCAGCCGTCAGTGGCTGGTTGTGAGATGGTGCATATATCTGTCTGGTATTATAGCAGTTGTCGTTTTAGGAATCTATGGCGTAGATTATAATGCTTCTGATTTTATATACATGAAATTCTGATTGCGGGAGGAGAGACCAGATGGAGAGAATAACGTTTGGAAATGCCATCAAAATGATTGCATTTTTTATGATAGTGGTATTGCTATTAAATGTGCTTTCAGCGGTATTTATACCAAAACAAGAGAAGAGTATTTCAAAATACAACGGAAAATTAACGCATTTTGATCTTTTTTATGAAGAACCGCGTAATTCGCTGGACGTCATTTTTTTGGGATCATCGCACATATATTCTGGAATTTCTCCGATAGAGATGTGGAATACTTATGGAATTGCAGGATATAACTGTACCTCATCTTCACAATGCGCGTATAAGTCGTACCGTTTTCTGCTGGATATCTTTAAATGTCAGAAGCCAAAAGTTGTGATATTAGATTTATTGTCATTATTTATGGATGAGACTAATGATGAGATATCCAACCGCTCAGCTTTAAATTATATGAGGTTTTCTCCTAATTTTTTAACAACAGTACATCATTCGCTGAACAAGAAAAATGGTGAGACAATGGAATCTTATATTTTTCCGGTTTTAAGATATCATTCCCGCTGGGAGGAATTATCCCAGGTGGATTTTCGTATTAAAAAGCAGCGTGACTGTGCAAAGGGATATGATATGCGTTATGGAACCAAATGTATGGTTAGATTTACTGAAGATAGATTTTCTTTTTTGAAAGAGCAGCCCACAGATAAGACTGCTGGTATCGTGGAAAAATCTGCTGGATACATTCAGGATATGGTAGAACTTTGCAGGCAGAATGGAGCACAAATGCTTTTTATCAAGACTCCTGTCTCGGATTATACCCATGAAAAGGGAAATGCCATGCAGAAATTTGCAGATGAGTGCGGCGTGAAATTGATTGATTATAATCGGAAATGGGATGAATTAGGGTTAGATTACAAAGTGGATTTTTTGGATACCGTTCATTTGAATCTTAATGGGGCAAAAAAATTAACGAAGTGTCTGGGAAAAACACTGATAGATGATTTCGGTATGCCGGATCATCGGGGGGAGGCAGAATATGATAGATGGGATCAGGATTACAGCATGTATCAGGCAGAACTTGCCGCGCTGGAACTGCAGGACTGCAGTGAATTGTCAAAGTATCTTCCATTGCTTGAAAATAAGGACTATGTTTTATTGTATGCTGGAAATGTTTCGTATGTCGATGGCAGTGTAAAGGATAAATTGGAACTTCTGCCGCTGGAGCAGGCGAAGACCCAGTATGGTGTTCTGGATATCAACGATAAGAAAGAAAGAGTTCACTATGCTGGCAATGGGAAAATGCGATACGATATCGGGGATGTACGCTGCGAGATCAGTGCGGAAAGTAATTATAAGATTCGTCTTCTGGGAGAAAATGTTGTTCAGGGGGAGGAGGGATTTTATCTAGCCGTATTTGATAAAAACCTGAACATGGTGATAGATGCCATAAAAATATCAAATGGTCAGATCCTGCGGGAGTAAGGATTGCCCCGTTTTGTCCCGAAGCCTAAAACAATGGAATACACGATGACCAGTATAATATTTAAAACCAGATAAAGTACAGCTGCTCCCAGAATCCCCCATGTCTTCACAAAATACCCTCCGGTCAAAAGAGCTAAAGTGGAGACAGCGGCATAACCGTATGCAATATAATTCTGCCTGCGGATCGTGGTAATCGGCACATTCAAATAATATGCCAGAGCATAAAGACCGCCGCCAAGGAGAAGGACAGCAAACTCAGCCAGATAACCAGAAAGGTCTACATGATACAGCAAAGAGAGTACTGGCAGTCCCACAGACATTCCGCCTGCGATGACGACAGTTGTGAGTCCGCAGACGATCAGACATTGCTTAAATACTCTTTTTTTGAAATTTGTTACATCACCTGCTTCCCAAAGTTCTCCCAGTCCCCTTACCATTGGCTGGTAGATAAACTGGTTCAAAAGTGTGATCACGAAGACGGGCATCATGATATAACCAAATACGGCTTGTATTTCCTCGGTCATATAAGTATCGATCATATACTTTGGTACATTGCCGACGTAAGTTGAAAGTGTTATTCCGATACAAAGTGGCAGACAGCGCTTTAAAAGATCTAGTATTTTATTTCTTTGTTTTTTGGCGAGTTTTGTCTGTGTGACGGAAAATGTATTTTTGATTACATGGATATCAAAGAAAAGTGAAAGGATGATTCCTCCAAGAAAGGATATATAGATTCCTGTCCCAGCTGAAATCAGAATACAAATAAGTGCAGTAGAGACTATGAGCCGGAGAGCCATGATCTTTGCTCCAGTATCAAATCTTCCAACCTGCTGATACCGTCCGATATACACATCTTCAAAGGCGTCGATCAGTTTCAGGACAGCAATCTCAAAAAAGATAGCTGCTTTTCCTAGGGAATATCCACCAAACAGGCATTTATAGGAAAGATAGAATGTCAAAAGTATAAATGTGCCCGCCAGAGTAATGTATCTGCTGTATAAATAGTCACTAAAAGAGAATCTTTCTCTAACATCTGTTACCTGATAATTCCTAATGCCATATTTACAAACCGATAAAAAAAGGTTGGCGACTGCATAGGCGATCGTTACGATCCCAGCAGTCACCAAATCCATCTTATATGCTATAAATACCAATAGGATAGCTGCTTGTCCAGCGTTAAACATCCCGCCAGCTGCGTTCCAGATCACACTGGAACGGTGTTTGTTTTTGGGGATGTCGGTAAACCACTGGTACAATTCATTAGATATCTTATTTTTCATATGTATTACTTCCTTTTCAGCAAAAATAATTTAAGTATGCTGCTACCATGAAAGCTTTCCACCATCTATTCCGATCGTAGAACCAGTTATAAAACGTGAAGCATCACTTAATAAAAATGCTGTTAGATTTGCAACATCCAGTGGCTGCCCCAATCCGAGATATTGTCTTGCCATTGTGATTTCCGCATCCTTTGAACCTTCGCCTTTTTCTAAAAAATAATTATAAATATCTGTTTCGATGAGTGCTGGAGCTACCGTATTAACTCTTATATGCTTATTTGCCAATTCTTTTGCTATACACCGAGTGGCAGCATCCATGGCCGCTTTAGATGCGCTATAAGCTGTTTTGCTGCTGTTTCCCTGTATGGAAGAGGTAGAAGATATCCCTACGATACTACATCCTGTCTGTGAAACCCTTTTTCTGGCAGTGATACAACGGCACAATTCGACAAATGAGTAAAAATTGATTTTCATGACCTTGTCTAAAATATCTGGTTTGATTGTTTTAAGTGGTCTTGAACTTGTAATTCCTGCACTGTGTACAAATCCGTCCAGGGGACCATGTTCAGCGACAATCTGCTTTATCAGTCCCTCGATTTTATTTAATTCATTTAGATCCGCAGTATAATAACAGGATTTCTCAACCTGCAGTCCTGTAACGATTTCTTGTAAATTTTCTTCCCGTCTTGCCACGAGAATGGTCTCTGCTTCCAGACGATCCAATAAGACAGCAATCTCTTTCCCGATTCCAGAAGACGCACCTGTGACTAATATCCGTTTTCCTTTTAAGTCCACTAAGTTATACATCTGCTTCCTCCCATTCCTCTGGTGTATGAATAATACCCTCCGTGAAACATTCCTCGGTTTCGATTATAGGATAAATATCAGTACATTTAATGGCTGTCCCCATGACCCCCCAGGATAATCCCACACCAAAACCGGACATCAGCATCTGATATTCAGTTTTGCTGTCTATTGTGCCAAAGGTGTCACATAGTGTCAGAGGAATGGCTGCTGCGGACGTATTTCCATACCTGTCCAAAGATAAGGGCATTTTTTCAGGTAATATCTTCAGACGCTTCTGCAATTGTTTATGGATATACTTATTTGCCTGGTGCATAATAAAATAATCGTAAGTGTCAGGGGAAGTATGTTCGTATTCCATATAAGATTTTATGGTCTTTGGTACATCACGAATCGTAAATTCGAAAACTTTTGCCCCGTCCATCCATACATTGTACAAAGTTCTTTTGTTACCATCCGAAAACAGCAGTGATTCCTCCGGGGCTTTCAAATTCCGGAATCCGCCTGCTGGGATAATGATGGATTTATATCCATTTCCATCTGAGCATAGTATTCCACTTAATTTATTATCTGGAACTTTCTCAAATAAGATGGCAGCCCCGGCATCACCAAAGAGCATTGTCGATGATTTATCCTCTGGATGTACTGTCTTGGACATTGTCTCACTGACGATCAAAAGCCCTTTATCGATGTTCGAATTGGCCATGAGTCCGCTTATAATCTGTGCAGAATACACAAATGCCGAGCATCCAAGATTGACATCAAATGCTACACAATCCCTTTTCAGATGTAACCGTTTATGTAATACACAGGCGGTAGCAGGTCTTCGATAATCCATGGAATGCGTAGAAAATATCAAGGCTTTTATATCTTCTCGTTTAACCTTCTTATTCCTTAATAATTCTTCGGCTGCTGCGCAGCCTAAATCGGATGCAGTTTGGTGCACACCTGCTTTTCTGGTCTCCTCCACCCCTGTCATTTTTACAAATTTGTCCACATAATCTTGTCCAAATCTTTCATAATAATCATTTGACTTTATTTTTGTTTTGGGAACGGTGCAGGCAACCCCTGTAATCTTAATATTGTTAAAATTGAAATATGCCATTCCAATTTCCTCCTTCGATACGGGGTTAATGCTCCATTTGATTAATAATATCTGCTACAGTTGTATATTTTTTTATTTCTTTTCCAGAAATTTTTTTTCCAAATTCATCTTCAAACATTACGATCAAAGATAATATTGTCATAGAATTAAATTCATCAATATCCTCCAAATTCATGTCAAAAGCAAGACATCCTTCATCAACTTCCAATATTTCCTCTAATAAGTTTAATTTTTCTTTTTCTGTCATTTTTATGACCTCCTGTAAATTAATGTTTTTTAGTATTGAGTAAATACAAATTGAAATCCTATGACTAAAGATAATTGTATGCTTAAACCTGTTTGTCACCTATTCTGTCTAATAAGTGACGGAGAGTTGCAAAATCTTTTCCATCTGCCTCTCTTTCATAATAAGCACATTCAATTCCATTTCGTATTACTGTTTTTTTCATTTCAATCCCTCTTTGTGAATGGCTTTTGATGTTCTTTTTGTTATGTAAATAAATAACATATGTAATTTTTTCCAGGTGTAAAATGCTCCGGCAGAATTCATCTAAAAGTACTTTTGCTTCCATTGCTTCCACAGAACTGCCATCGTTTACTTCTCGTCCTACTTCTCCTGTTTTGTCATGAATGTCATAGACTCCAATCAGTCCGATTCGCTCTCCTTTTTTATTTGTTACAACAAAGTAATAATCACCTGGTTCTCTGATCTGCCATTGAATAAATTTTCGCTGTTCTTCCAGACTGGCTGCCAGCTGCCCGACTGTTTTACAATTTTTTGCTTCTCTTCTGATCTGATAGGAAAACTCTATATCCGCATCGTCTAATGTAATACTTTTTAAATTCACAAATCTTCCTTGAATCTCTTTATTGTATATCATTTTGTGCACCTCACAATTTAAGAATTTTATATAATTATTATTGTCTGACATTTTACTTTTGTATCATAAATCATTTTGAGAAATGACACAAAATTTTTATCTTTATAAAATTAATTGAATATATCAAAAGTAAGTGACAGACACAATATTTTAAAATCCAAAAATTTATTGCACTTTAAGCCTTCAAATGCTATAATATCTTAATGTATCATTGGGGTAAATTACCTTTTGACCCTGGTATCTTTATAGGTTATTATACAAAGAGATGGAGGTTTGACATTGATACCATTTAATAAACCACCTTTTGTGGGAAAAGAACTTAAATATATAGAAGAAGCAGTAAATTGTCATAAATTATGTGGGGATGGACAGTTCACAAAAAAGTGTAACGATTTTCTGGAAAAAATAACCAATACAAAAAAAGTCCTTTTGACGACTTCCTGTACCCATGCTATAGAGATGGCGGCGATATTGGCGGATGTAGGACCAGGGGATGAGGTAATCATGCCTTCCTATACATTTGTATCTACGGCAAATGCTTTTGTACTCCGCGGCGCCAGGGTTGTATTTGTCGATATCAGACCGGATACGATGAATATCGATGAAAATCTTATTGAAGCTGCCATTACCGATAAAACAAAGGCGATCGTCCCGGTTCATTATGCGGGAGTCAGTTGTGAGATGGACACTATTCTGGACATTGCCCAGAGGCATCAGCTGGCTGTGATCGAGGATGCAGCCCAGGGAATTATGAGCACATACAATGGAAAAATTCTGGGGACCATCGGTGATTATGGATGTTATAGTTTCCATGAGACGAAAAACATCAGTATGGGAGAAGGGGGCGCCCTTCTGATCCGCGAAGTTGGAAATATAGAAAAAGCAGAGATTATCCGTGAAAAGGGGACAAACCGCAGCAAGTTTTTCCGTGGTGAGATTGACAAGTATTCCTGGGTGGAACAGGGGTCTTCCTATCTTCCAAGTGAACTCAATGCGGCATATCTCTGGGGGCAGTTAGAGGCGGCGGAAATCATATATGAGGATAGGATGCGCAGCTGGGATACATACTGGGACCAGTTATCCCCGCTGGCTGAAAGGGGATGTATCGAGCTGCCTGTTATTCCAGAGAATTGTGTTCATAACGCCCATATGTTTTATATCAAAACAAGGGATTTAGAAGAGCGGACGCAACTGATTCAGCATCTGAAGGCACATGAGATCGGCGCGGTATTTCACTATATTCCTCTGCATAGTTCTGAGGCTGGAAAACGCTTTGGACGGTTTCATGGAGAGGACAGGTATACAACGAAAGAGAGCGAGAGACTGCTGCGTCTGCCGATGTATTATGGTTTAAATTCAGACGAGATAGAGATGATTACAGATTGTGTAAAGCAGTTTTATAAATAACAGGAAGCGAAGGAGCGTTGCAGGATGAAGCAGCCAGATGTTTCAGTAGTAATACCATGCTATAATTCAGAGAAGTCTATTGGAGAGGTAGTGGAGAAGGTGTCTGCCAGGCTTTCAGAGATGGGATACACGTATGAGATTGTGCTTGTAAATGACTATTCCAAGGATGGAACATTTCAGGAGATAGGTCGTCTCGCCCAGAAATACTCTTTTGTGAAAGGGATTAATCTGGCAAAGAATTTTGGACAGCACAATGCGATTTTGGCTGGATTTCGCTATGTAAGCGGCAGTTATGTGATTGGGATGGATGATGACCTGCAGACTGATCCATCGCAGTTCCCAAAGCTATTTGATAAGATGAAGGAAGGATATGATCTGGTATATGGGGCGTATCCGATGGTGAGGCAAAGTCTTTTCCGGCGGCTGGGAAGTCGGTTTAATAACGTGGTTTTGGGTAGAATGATACAACAGCCAAGACATATTCGGACATCAAGCTTTTGGCTTGCCAAAGCATATGTGATAAAAGAAGCCGTTAAGTATGAACATTCT
>CAMXSH010000033.1 GCA_947246475.1 uncultured Roseburia sp. | reverse complement strand
TCATTTATATTGGCTCCGTTCATCGTTATAACAATATTGCCATCTTTATCATTTTCGATGCCTGCTATCGTTCCCGATAATGTTGTCGCATTATTGCCATCCCGGACCTGAAAAAGTCCCTGCAGTTTTCCACCCAGTTCAGAACTGTATTCATTAAAAGGAGTACCATCCGCCCAAGATACTTTGTAGAGACCGGATATGTCATTGATGGCTTTCGTCGTATCCACTTCTGTCACCTTTAATTCATTGACACGGTAGGTATCCAGAAGAATGCCACCATTGACATAAAGATAAAACTGGGGCAGTCCGACACCGCTCGCCGGCTCTTCTTCTACCGCTCTCACATTACAGTACTCAGAAAGTTCATCGATGAGCACGTCTCTCTGATCCCGGAGATCATTTGCTGGATTACCATATGCTTCCAGGGTATTGATCTGCTGGGTTACCGATGCGATCTTTTCTGCAATCGCGTTAATTTGATTGACGCAGCTTTTTATCTCTTCATTCGCTTCCGCCTGCAGATCCTGAAGCTTCGAGGCAGTATCTTGTATAAAAGAGGTCAGCGTATCAGCCACAGTAGTAATTTCTTTTCTCTTTGTGGCATCACCACCATCTCCTACGGCTCCTGTGAGAGTTTTAGAAAATTTATCAAAGGCAGTCGTTATCCCGCCATCTTCCTCATTTTTTGCGTACAGATACATCTGGACATGTTCCAGATAATAAGAATGTGTACCATACTTGCTATAAGTAGAATTTTCTTTTCTATACTTAATATCGTAGTAATCGTTATGTACCCGCACCACATCCTGCACATAAGCTCCAGCTCCAATTACTTTAATCGAACTTACATTCCTAATCTGGGCACATGTTTTCACTACCTGCCTGGAATATCCTCTCGTTCCTACATTAGCGAGGTTGTGCGCCGCTGTCTGCATACTTGCGCTATAAGTAAACATTCCTGATTTTGCGATTTCTAATCCCTGAAATGTAGACATTTCTTCTCCTCCATTCCTACAAGCTGGTTATCAGATGCTCGATCATCTCGTCAACAACGGTAATATATCTCGATGACGCGTCAAAGCATTTCTGAAATTTGATTAAATCTGCCAGTTCCTCGTCGGTAGCAACTCCCATCACATTCTGCCTCTCGCCATCTATGCCATTCACTGTGATAATCTGATTTTCTATAATTCCACTCCACACATTTCCGTCGGTAGAAAATTGATCCACCAGAGCTGTATAATAGCCTGAAAAATTATAAGTAGTCATGGAATTCGGATCCATCGTAGAAAAATCCTTCTGCCATTTTTCCAACAGCTCATCACAGGTATCCTTAGTATATCCATCCACAAAACCGGAATTTTTGTTTGCTACCAGCGGCAGTTTGGATGGATTCCTCAACAGTTCCGGATTCACCTCCAGCTGATCAATGGTATACAGGCTGGCACGGTCCTCAACATTTTCTTCATTATACTGATAAACCGTGATGTCGCGGGTGGTTCCGTCTTCATTTAGTATTGTCACCGAAGTCTCCGTATACCGCGGCTTATTTTTGCGGACAAACAGCTCTGTTCCTATGGTCTCATCCGCGTCGTCACCGATCGGTGCCTTATCGGTATCCAGTACCTTTATCTTCGTCCCATCTGCCAGCTCCAGTTCCTTGTTCGGACATAGAGTGTCATTAATCATCATGGCAATGCCCCGGATGAGCTGGTCAAATTCCGCCTGAACCTTCATCACGATAGAAGGTTCCACATTCTCATTATACTCTTCTACATCTTTATTGTATTTCTCATTGGCATTAAACCACGCTCTTTCATCCAGCGTTCCAAATTCATCAATATAGTCTTCCTTTACCGGTTTCACAGGCATATTTGTAAAGTCTGCGGCGTGGTTCCCCCGCGCCACCAAAAGCCCTCTAAGGGATCCTACATCGGTCATATTCTTGACTGAGTACTCCAGTTCTCCCCGGAAAAAGTAATCCTCACCTGTCTCCCATACCGGTTTAAGCAGTTTGGATGTATCACTCTCGTATGCTGTGGTCAACCGATACTGATGATTGCCTTCCAGCAGGAATTCTCCCTCCGAATAAATGGAGATCGTACCATCTTTCTCCTCGATCGGCTTGAATTTTATAATAGATCCTAGTTGATCCAGAAGAAGGTTTCTGGCATCGCGATAGTCATTGGCACCTTCTCCTGTCGATTCATACTTGCGGATCAGCATATTATAATCCCTTATCTGGGATACAATATTATTAATCTCATTTACCTGATTCTGCACCTCAGCGTTCATGTTTTCCTGATAATCATTTAACTGTTTCTGCAAAACCTGTGCACGCTCCACAAACTGGGATGCCTGGGAGACAAATTCAGATCGAAGTGTGATGTTACCTGAGTCTTTTGCCAGCTCTGACATCGCACTCCACATATCTTTCATAGAGACGAGAAACTCCTGTCCTTCCATCTCTCCAAACAGCTCCTCCATCTCCTGCACCGCCTCATACTGCGCCTCATAAAAACTCTGGCGCCCGACCTGAACCCGGTACTGATCATCCAGAAAAGTGTTGCGTATCTGGCGGATCTTCACTACATCTGTGCCAAGACCTACCTGTATCTTATTAGAGTACGCACCATACCTGGATGTATAAAACGCATCTGTCACAACGGCCTGTTGTCTTGTATGTCCTGGTGTAGTAGCATTGGCAAGGTTGTGAGCCGCTGTATTCATGGATGCCTGAGCCGAATGAATCCCGGAAACACCCGTATTAAAACTTGCAAATAGATTTCCCATACCATTTTTCCTCTTTTCCATCTATAATTAATCTACAAAACAAAAGAAGCACACAAATGTGGTTATCAAGCAAAAAATCTGCCGCACAGGCTCTTTGATGCTGCGATCTGTCAATCATTGCTTCGCATCAAAGACTCCTGCTCCATAGGCGGGCATATCCACCTGTGCAGCGTCACTTGAATAATTACTGCTTCCTGAAGACATCCGTGTACTTCTTATCACATTCATATTAAATTCTACCATTTCTAATGCCTGCGTTAATAACTCTTTATTCTGAGCATTCAGCTCCTGCAGCCGCGCCATGGTCCGTCTCAGCTTGTCATGCAGGTTCTCTAACTTTTTTTGTTCATCGGGCTGTCTGCCAAGAGCCTGAATGATCTGCTCCAGATTCATTTCCCCGGAAACCTTCCCGAGAACAGTAGCAATGTCATCTGTCACCCGTATCCGCTTGGCCTCGAGATTTCCGACTTCGTCCATCATCTTCTGTTCCTCGCCAGACAGACGTCCCAGAGCCTCCAGATCATTCGCTACGATCGCCCTTATCTTCTCCTCCTGAACCGGTATCAGATTGGCATAAATCTTTTCTTCCCGGTCAAGGGTTCCAATCAATTCTTCAATTAAGCTCGCCAAAGGAACAACCTCCTGTTAGTTATCCAAGCAGACGGTCTGCAAGCTTGTCTGCCACATCCTCTAAGGATACATTGTACGTTCCGGCTTTCATCCGGTCCATAATGTCCTGTACCTTTTCTTCCCTTATATCAGAACTATCAGATACAGCTTTTCTGGCGATCTGATAATCTTTTCCGATACTGGATATCTCCAGACTGTCTGTCGAATCCGATCTGGAAGATTTGGAAGAAGTTCTTGGCTTACCTGCTTTATAAAGCTGATTCACCTGCATATATGCGTCAATTCTCATAATCTTCACCACCTAAATAAATCTTTCAATGTTTCTTACAATATGTATCGGACGATTAAGGAAACACCTTAACCCTAAAAAAAAATTTATCTCAAACAGCCGCGCTGAACAGCATAAGCGGTCCCGCTGTTTGAGATGTTTTTTGATAACTTTCCTATTCCAATGTCGCCTTCTGTCCCTTTGCCGCCCTCTTCCGGTTTCTCACCTTCTTCGCATTCAGGGTTTTGCCATCATACTCAAAGGTCTCCGCATTCACATCTACAATCGTAGAAAACACAAGGCTGTCGTTTTTATCCAGTGCAATTCCCTTTACTCCCCGGCTGGTTTTCTTGAATTCACTTACCTCACCCAGGGAAAATCCCAGGGACAAACCGTTCCTGGTGAGCAGAATCACTTTTTTGTTCCCCTCTAACACATCTGACCCAGACAGGGAGATCACTCCTGTCACCTGATCTTCCGGATCTAACTTTGTTGCCGCCACCTGAAGGCGGCTGGTCTCAAATTCGGCGCCGGACACCAGCTTCACATAGCCGCTGCCCGTGGCAAAGAAAAGCATGGATTCAAACAGATCCTCAAAAGAAATATACAAAAGAGCCTCCTCGTCATTGGACATCCTGCACAGGCTGTGGACCAGAGTGCCTTTGTCCCTCATCTTGCACCGTGGGATCTTCTCCGCCTTGATCTGGTGCATATTTCCCCGATCTGTAAACAGGCAGAGCTTGTCTGTATTTTTCATCTTTATAATATGAGGATACTCCCCTTTTGCCTCCTCTGACGCCCTGGAAAATGCCCCTTCATCCATGGATTTGGTGTATCCAAAGCGGTCGATGCACACATAAATGTCCTCGATCTTGATCTCCTCTACATAGGCCTTTGCCGCCACATCGAGAAGTTCTGTGCGGCGCGGTCTTCCAAAGGCTTTCTTATATTCCCTCAGCCTTGCCTTGATAACCTTATAAAGCTCTTTCGCGTTACCCAGCACTTTCTCATACTGATCAATGTCTGCCAGCAGGGAATCATTTTCCTCGTGAAGCTTCAGGATCTCCAGGCCGATCAGCCTGCTCAGCGGCATAGCAAGGATGGCATCCGCCTGCACCTCGGTAAATAATAGAGACGCCGCCTGCTTTTCTGAAACTGCACTTTTAAATTTAATATCTTTGGTTATACCTTCGATCAGACACGACTTTGCCTGCTTTACAGAAGAACTGCCCCGAAGGATCTCTATGATCAGGTCAATAACGTCTGTCGCCTTCATCAGGCCCTCGACGATCTCCAGACGTTTCTTTGCTTTTTCTAACAGGAAATGGTACTCTCTGGTGTACAAGTCCTCTTGAAACAGGATAAACTCCTCGATCATGGACTTAAGATTGAATAATCTTGGCTGTCCGCCGCTGATCGCCAGCAGATTGACGCCGTAGGTATCCTCCATCTGGGTCTTCTTATACAGGCCATTTAATAAATTCTCTATATCACGGTCCTTTTTCACCTCGATCACGATGCGGATGCCTTCCTTGGAGGACTCATCCCTGACATCATAGATCTCATCGAATACCTTGTCCTTAACAAGAGAAGAGAGTGTCTCTACCAGCTTGGTCTTGTTCCCGGATATTGTGTACGGTATCTCAGTGATCACAATATTGGTCCGTCCATTGTCGCCCTTCTCGATCTCCGTTCTGGCACGCAGCCGGATCCTGCCCTCTCCGGTCTCATAGATGGAAGACAGCTCCGAAGAATTGGTAATGATGCCTCCTGTGGGGAAATCCGGCGCCGGCAGGTAATCCATCAGTTTCTGGATGGAAATGCCTGGACGGTCCATACAGGCAATAACCGCATCAATCACCTCTGCCGGATTATGGGGGGGAATATTCGTCGCCATACCGACGGCGATCCCAGTTGTTCCATTGATCAGAAGATTGGGGATCATCGCTGGAAGTACTACTGGTTCTTTTTCACTATCATCAAAGTTCGGATTGAACTCCACAAGACCTTTTTCCAGGTTGTCCAGCATCGTCATGGCTGCCCTGGAAAGCCTCGCCTCAGTATAACGCATGGCTGCTGCCCCGTCTCCGTCTATGGAACCAAAATTTCCGTGTCCGTCCACCAGAGGCGCATTCAATGAATACTCCTCGGTCATATGAACCAGTGCGTCGTAGATCGAAGTATCTCCGTGGGGATGGTATTTACCCATGGTATCCCCGACGATACGGGCACTTTTCCGGTGAGGCTTATCTGGAGAAAGCCCCAGCTCCTTCATGGCATATAAGATCCTCCGCTGTACTGGTTTTAATCCGTCCCGGACATCCGGCAGCGCCCGTGATACAATGACACTGACGGCGTAATCCCGGTAAGAGGTTTTCATTTCCTCCGCAAAATCCAACTGTATGATATTCTCTTTCAGCTGACTCATATTCTCCTCCAATCAATGCTATATATCAACATTCGCATACCGCGCTTCTTCCATAATAAACTTTCGTCTGGGCGGGACGTTGCTTCCCATAAGCACATCGGTCACCTCGTCTGCCTCCACGGTATCGCTGATGGCTACCTGGGCAAGAACCCGGCTGTCGGGATCCAGCGTCGTCTCCCAAAGCTGTACATCATCCATCTCTCCCAGACCTTTATAGCGCTGCAGGCCCTGGATCTTCTTTCCCCTCTTCCGGAACTTGTCCAGCTCAAAATCATTATAAAGGTATTCGCTCTTCTTTACTTTTTTCTTCTTTTCCACATCCTCATAGTCTACCTTATAGAGTGGAGGCAGTCCCCGGTACACCTTGCCCTGATAGATCAGCTCTGGCATAAACCGGTAAAAGAAGGTCAGCAGCAGTGTACTGATATGGGCTCCGTCCACATCGGCATCCGTCAGGATGATAATTTTGTCATACCGGAGTTTATTTATATCAAAATCATCCCCGATCCCACATCCAAAGGAAGCGATCATAGACTTGATCTCGTTGTTTAAAAGGATTTTTTCCAGCGGCGCCTTTTCTACGTTCAGGATCTTTCCACGCAGTGGCAGCACCGCCTGGGTCCTCCGGTTTCTCGCCGTCTTGACAGTACCGCCGGCAGAATCACCCTCCACGATATAGATTTCGCACTCCTCCGGCTTTTTGGATGAACATGCCGCCAGCTTGCTCTTCGTATCTACGTTCATCAGTTCCTTTAATACAGAGCGTCTCGCCTTATCGCTGGCGGTCCTTGCCTTAAAGGATTTGCGGACATTTTCCAGGATCGTTTTAAGTACCTCTACATTTTTATCAAAATAGCGCTGTATCTCCTGGCTGAACACATCGTCCACCGCCGTCTTCGCATCGGTATTCCCCAGCTTGTTTTTTGTCTGGCTCTCAAACTGTGGATCCGGATGCTTGATGGAGACGATTGCCACCAGGCCATTCCGGATATCTTTGCCATCGTAATTTTCTTCGTTGTTTTTCAGGAATCCAAGTTCTCTGGCGTACTGATTCATCACGCGGGTCAGCGCCATCTTAAATCCAGTCACCAGTGTTCCGCCATCTGTTACATTGATGCGGTTACAATAGGAATTGATCTGCTCCGTAAAGGTATTTACATACTGAAGTGCCACTTCCACCTCGATCTCCCCGCTGGTTCCCTCGATATAAATGACATCCTTATGCAGGGGTGTTACGTCGCGGTTAATGTAACTGACATAGCTCTGGATTCCAAATTCTTCCTGAAACACAGAACTCTCTCCAGTGTGTTCGTCCGTAAAAATGATCTTGAGATTTTTATTCAGATAGGCGATCTCTTTCAGCTTCTTTTTTATCGTCTCCGGCTTAAATTCAACGGTTTCAAATATAGTATCATCCGGATAAAAGGTCACTTTTGTCCCTGTATCATTTTTCGCACATTTTCCCGCTACCGGAAGCAGCCCCTTCTCTAATTTGACAATAGGCTTACCTCCATCCTGGTACTCATCCCGGTACACCTGTCCATCCTTCCTGACTTCCACTGTCATGCTCTTAGACAGCGCATTGACCACCGATGCCCCTACACCGTGAAGTCCTCCAGACACTTTGTATACACTATTGTTAAATTTCCCGCCAGCATGGAGGATCGTATACACCACCCGGACCGTCGGAATCTTCTTGGTGGGGTGGAGATCTACCGGCACCCCTCTGCCGTTATCCTCTACAGACACCCCGCCATCCTTTGTCAGAGTAATATGTATCTCTGAGCAGAACCCGGCAAGGTGCTCATCAATCCCATTATCAAGAATCTCCCAGATCAGGTGATGAAGTCCCCTTGTCCCCGTACTTCCAATATACATTCCAGGGCGTTTTCTCACCGCTTCCAGTCCCTCTAATATTACGATCTGGCTTCCATCATATTTATCCATTCATTACATCCTTTCAAAAAACAATGCTCCACACCTGAGGACACCCGCCAGGCAACTGGCGGGTGTCCGTCAAGGTTTCCAAATTAATATTGTAACGGAACATGCGTTTTTTTTCAAGGAGAACTTTTGCCTTGCTGGCGTATTTTTAGTCACACCTCGATTCGCTGCTTTCCAAACCATATAGCTTTGACATGATCCACATCCACCAGGGAAGAGAAGAACAGCCTGTCTTTTGACTCCCATTGGTTTTCCTTTATCATGGTCACGCTGCCATAACTACTCCGTACCTGTTCCTGATCCTTCTCTGTCTCTTCAGTCTTCTGGCCGATAAAACTTCCGTCATCCATCTCCACATACACCTGGTTCCAGCACATGTCGTATTTTTCCTTTTGCCCCTCTGATAACACTTGTTCAAACTGCAGGGTATATGGCGTAAGAACGACACGTTTCAGTGTTCCCACAGAAAGATACTGATCCTCTGTTCCAATCTCTGGAAGCCTGATCCTGGCATCTGGAGTAAAAACTTTTTCCTTACATTCTCCATAATCTAAAACAAAGTCTTCCTGCGCCTCTCCTTTCATGACACGTCCATCGTCACTCATAAGTCCGCTCAGGGAAAGACGGCATTTCTCCCCTTTATGGTAATAGTTGTTCTTTCCTTCCTGTCTTTCGTATTCACAGGTTATGACGATACGTATCTCATCCGTTCCCTGGTTTTCAATCACCATCCCATTATCGATAAAGGCTTCTTCCGAACTTCCCATGCCATCCTTCCAAATAGAATAGCAGACAACAGCATTCGCTGCCTCCTCTGCCTCCTCTGCCTCCCCTGATCCAGCACTGGTTAATACAGAATCATCCTCTGATCCGGCGCTGGTCAAAACAGAATCATCCTTTTCCCCAGCGAAAGACACATTTCCAAAAAAGTACTTTTTATTTTTATCAAATTTCTTTCCATCCGTTCTTTTCAGCCGAAGAATAATATAGCTCAGTCTCTCCGTCCCTGTCACCTGTTCCACCGACACTTTCAGGTTTTTAAAGGTGTTTATCCCAGCTGACACCTCAGGCTGTGCCGACGACTCTTTTATCACCTCTGTGTCTCCTGCAAAAATCTTTGTCAGTGATTGAAAACCTCCATTGCTGGCCGCTCTCGCAGTTATCGCCGCCAGCAGAAAACAAAATACGATCCCCGCCGCCTTTACATACCTGAGGCGATACACGCCCCGACGTCTCCTGGCATCACAGATCCTATCTGTCTTTTCTGTGTCTGCCCCGATCTGCCGGTATACCGCCTTCATTTTCTCCTGAACCACCTCTGGCAGTTCCACTTCCTGTTCCAATATCCTTTTTACATCATTATCTCGCATAATTTTCCCCTGTCCTTTCCGGAAGCATCCTATCGTTTCTCTGCTTCCAATCCATTCTGCTTTCTCTTTTTCCTGGCTCTCTCTCATATGCCCGGCGCAGATCCTCGCGCCCCCGGCGCAGCCTTGTCCGTACTGTGGCATCCTTCATATCCAGAAGCTCCCCGATCTCCTTCGTAGGGAATCCCTCCACATAATGCAGCACCAGAATGTCCCGGTACTGTTCATCCACAGCCTGGATCAGTTCCTCGTACATCATATGTTCCAGCACGCCATCGCTGTGCTCCCGGTCCGGGATCTCGCCAAAAGCCACTTCCCAGCTGCGCTTTTCCAGAAAATCTTTTGCCTTATTAATCAGCATCCGGATCAGCCATGTGCGGAAATATTTGGGCTGTCTCAGGTCCCCGATCTTCTCAAATGCGGTAAGGATGGTATCCTGTATGATGTCCGCTGCATCTTCTGGATTTTTCGCATAACAGACCGCCACTTTATACAGGCTCTGCCGATTCTCTTCAATCAGCTGTACAAAGGCATCGGCATCTCCACCCTGCGCCCGTTTTACAAGACTTTTCAAATCTTTCACCTCCTCTCACCTCTTTGCTTCTCTATATCTGGAACTTGCGAAATAACAAAAATATAGTATGATCGTACCCAGTCCTAATGTCATCCCAAAGGCCCTGCAGACATCCATAAATATCATGTCAACATCCGGCACAATTTTTAAAATCATGCACATCAGGATAAGCCCTGTCGCAAAACCTGCTCCGGCAGCCCCATAAAATTTCTTTGATACCTCAAGACACACCCGAGGTCTCCCATATCCAAAAAGACTCCATGCATAAAATAACTGTCTCCGGAACCGGAACCATATAAATGTGATCAGAATGGTACTCAGTGAAAAGCTGATGAGGATCATGATGTACATCGTATCCATGATCACGTCACTGGATAAATACGAAACAACAGCAGAAGGGTCATCCTGTTCTTCCAGCCCGATGTGTACATTGGCAGGAAACTCAAAAAGGTCATAAATTTTCTGCCCGATCTCCTGTATACTGGATTTCTTTTTTGTATCCAGGACATATTGGGTATTGATCCCAGATATCTTCACTGCCGATTTAAAATCCAGCAGGATCATCTGATTGATACGGCTGTCTTCTTCTGTTCCCATGATTCCGATCACTTCATAATCTATATCATTAAACCGGAAATAGTTCTTGCCATCACGGGCAGACACATCCTTCCCATGGTCTTTTCCGAGTACCACCATCCCCTGATCCGTCCACGAAGCAGAGTGGTCAAAATACTTCCCGGAAAGCATCGGCGGCTCTGCCATATCCCCTTTTACATATATCCCCCGCATCATTACATTCTGGTCGCGCACTGGTACATAGATGGCAAAATCCTTATATTCCGATTCCATTTCAGGAAGTACTTCTTCCCATTGATCCTCCTCTTCCGACTCTATTATGCTAAATCCTTTATGATGCCCCGAATAAAGAGATTTTCCAAGGAGCTCTGCAATACGTTCCGCGCGGGCTGCAGATACGATCAGTAAAATACATAAGGAAATGACTGTAAAACTGAAAAACAGAAGTAAATTTCCCTTTGGAACCTTTTTTCCAAATAATTTCATACACTTCCTCCTTTATCCCAGTCACTCTGTCCGGTCCCGCCGCCACTTTCCACAGTACCATCCTTCACATGAATGATCCTATCGCACTTTTGTGCCACTTTTGCATCATGGGTGACGATAATAACCGTTTTCCCTTTCTCATTCAGCCTCCTAAAGATTTTCTGTACCTCTTCACCCGTCGCCTCATCCAGTGCCCCGGTGGGCTCATCCGCCAAAATCACCCTGGGACTTTTTACCACGGCCCTTGCGATCGCCACTCTCTGCTGCTGACCACCTGACAATTCAGCAGGATATGCCTTCGCCTTATCCTCTATACCAAGATCTGTGAGCGCCTCCATCACCATTTTTTTAACCTTTTTCCGGGAATATCCCTGATATTTTAGGGGAAGCGCCACATTTCGGAAAACATTCAGGTCGTCCACCAGGGCAAAATACTGCAGGATAAAACCAATCTCGTTTCTGCGGAACCTGACCAGTTCCTTCTGGCTTTTAAAATTAACTTCTTTTCCATCATATAAATATGTACCGCTGTCAGCTGACATCATTCCTCCCAGTATGTTAAGAAGCGTGGATTTCCCCGAACCACTTTTCCCCATAACCGCTACCATTTCGCCCTCCTGTATGGAAAGACTTATCCCCCGGAGCGCCTCCACGACAGCTTCTTTTTTGCCTTTACCAAATGTCTTCACTACATTTTCTATTTGGATCATACTCTTCTCCTCCTGTTCCTAATCCCTGTTACTAATCCTTCTGCCGCAGCAATTGTTCTGTATCTACACCTTTTAAAAGACAGGTGACAAACACGGCGCCGATCAGAAACGCCAGTCCGACAAAACACCAGGTCACCCTGAATATCATATCCCCATTGGCGTATTCAATATTTTCCTCCGAAAATATATATCTGCACACGAAAACTGCCGGAGACAGAACTACTGCAATCTCAAACAGATAGGGAAAAAGAATCATCCGCATCGGGCAGCCATTCATCTGGTATATCCCATAAGTCTTTTTATTGGATTGTATCTTGTCATAAAAGGTTGCAAACAGTCCATAAAAGGTAAAGCCGATCAGGGTAACCGCCAGGATGAGCATGATCCGGACCCTTGCTGCCGATTCTTTATGTAAGAGCCGAAGCCCCATGGAAGCCGCATAAAGCTCCATCGGCGGAAAATCATATTCATTCCCAATATCCCGGAACAGGGATACCACATCCCTGAAATCTTTCTCATCTTCTGCCCAGACCATAGATGTATTAAATGTCAGCGCCTGCAGATCCCGCGCTGCATATTTGGCAATATCCTCCAGATGACCGGTATCCTCTGACAGCCGTATGGTATATGGAAAAATAATATGGTAATCCAATATAACCATGTCTTCCAAGCCGCTCCCATTCCGGGGAATCATGGAGTTCTTTTCCAATATACCGGAGACTCTGCAGGAATAAGCATAGTCCGGAAAAGCGATCTCGATCCTGTCACCGACAGAAAGAATCCCTTTATACTCATGTCCAAGCAGCACCGGTACAGGGTCAGAAGCATTCTGCAGCGTCAGATTACTTTTGGTAAATCCCTCTCCTTCCTCTGTCTGAAGTCCAAAGATTTCAAAAGCCGTATCATCAAGCATGGCACATTTCATAGCCAAAACACTGCACATATCTCCCTCCGCCGCTGACCCAAAACAAATCGTCATGGCTCCTGGATTATCTTCACTGATAAAGTTGTCACAGCCTGCCTTTCCAAACAGATCCCTCAGATCATCTTCTTTTACACAACAGTCATTTGCTGTGCTCACAGAAGAGATCGGATGTTCCTCCGAATCATGCAGCCGCTCATAATATTCCATGATATTTTGGCAGCCCTGTATCGTATCTATACCGCTCTCCATTTCCATGGTGTCTTCCAACACGCCGATGCGATACCATGTGCCATTTTCTTTATAGCTGGGCTTCTCTGGATGTCGTTCCTCCAGATCCAGATAGTATGAACCCATTAGCACAGTCATGACCATACTGGTGGAAAACATCGCCATCAAAAGCACATTTTTGAATAGATTTTTTCTAAAACTGCGAAAAAACTCTTCCGCCATAAACTTTATTTTTCCCATGAGCCTCTCCTGTTCTGATCATAATGAATCCCTAGATTTAACATGTATCATCTTCTCATTCATACATTAGACGGAAAAAACAAGAGAAATGTTTCAAAAAAATAAATATATTTCAACGATTTGAATGCTGAGGCAGACTACAGATAATGATACACCTTTTTCTTCCGCATGAAAAATTGGAGCGTCACCCCCAGTGCCAGCAGCTCTGCCACGAGGATCGCCAGCCAGATCCCATTGAGTCCCAGTAACCTCGGCAGGACCAGCACTGCTGCCATCTGGAACACCAGTGTTCTAAGAAAAGAAATGACAGCCGAGACCAGCCCATTGTTCAGCGCCGTAAAGAAGGCAGAACCATATATATTGAAGCCACTCACCAAAAATGCCAGGGCATACAGCCTGAGACCATGTCTGGTCATTGCTAACAGTTCTGTGTCATAACCGACAAAAAACTGCGCCAGCGGACCAGAAAGTACAAATGCCAGGAGCATAAGCAGCACCCCCCATCCTCCGATGAGCCTCATGCTCTTCTGGAACAGGTTTTTCAACTCACTATGGTTCCGGGCTCCAAAGTGGTATCCCACGATGGGTGCACTGCCGATGGAATATCCGATAAAGGTCGCCAGGAAAATAAAGTTGACATACATGATCACACCATACGCTGCCACGCCGTCCTCTCCTGCCAGCTTCATCAGCTGCACATTATAGAGCATATTCACAAGAGACATAGACAGATTTGTCATCAGCTCAGAGGAACCGTTGGTACAGGCTTTTAACAGGATCTTCCCTTTTACCCTTGTCTTTGTCAGCTGGAGAAGACTTGTATTTTTCCTGGAAAAATAGATCAGCGGTACGATACCTCCCACAGTCTCCCCGGCTGCTGTCGCCACCGCCGCGCCTGCGATGCCCCAGCCCAGAATCACGATAAAAAGATAATCCAATACCATATTGGTCACCCCTGCCGCCACCATGACTCCAAGCCCCAGATGAGGTTTTTCCGCCGCCACAAAAAAGCTCTGAAACACATTCTGAACCATAAAGAAAGTCAGGGAAGCCAGGCTGATCCTTCCATAGATCAGGCACTCACCGATCATCTCTCCCTCTGCTCCCAGAGCGGTCACGATGGGACGTAGAAAGACCAAACCCAGTACGGTTAAGACCACGCCACCCGCCATCGTCACATACACCATCATGGAGAAATAGCGGTTTGCCCTTTCTTTATCCCCCTGTCCCAGCGTCTTTGCCACGATGGCACTTCCTCCGGTTCCCATCATAAACCCCAGGGCACTGAGCATCATCAGCAGGGGCATGACCAGGTTCACCGCCGCAAAGGCGGTCTTTCCCACATAATTTGATACAAAAAGGCCGTCCACCACTCCATAAATGGATGTAAAAATCATCATTACAATAGATGGCAGAACAAAGCGCAGCAACTTTTTATAAGTAAAATGTTCCGATAACTGGATCTTCATTATTTATTCTCCTCCTCCACATGATCTGCGGCCAGCTTTTTTATTTTTGTGCGGTAGTTGTCTACATACTCTTTTGTCAGCCGGATCAGTTCCTCTCTCTCTTCTGGAGGCATCTCCTTCCAGACGTTGTTTTCAACCTCCACCAGGGGTTCCACCTTTTGTTTTACAAAATCTTTTCCCGCTTCTGTCAGGTAAATATGCATCTCCCGCCCTTTGCCCTGTTTCATCAGGAGCATCCCTTCTTTCACCAGTTTCTGGATCGCCGAATTGATGGTCTGCTTCCGTCCGAATGACAACGCACAAATATCTCTCTGCAGACAACCGTCCCCAAGGCAATGCACCGAATATAAAATATCAAACGCACTGTCTGACAGACCGATATGCAGGGCAGTCTCATGCCACAGATCATCAAATTCTTTATAAATTTTGTTAAACTCCCTCAATTCATCACATACTTTGTCTTCCATCACAATCTCCTCCCATATTTATCAAGTACGAAATCGGACTCTTTTTTGTCATTATAGTCCGATTTCGTACTTGAGTCAAGACATCTTTTCTGTTGAAATTCCTATCCTCTGTGATTGACAGAACGAAAAATTGTGGCTATACTATGAAAGTAGCCTGACGATACCAAATCGAACCCGCCGTGAATGGTGTATTTTGGCGAACTACTTCGTCCTCTAGCCTTGTTCTTCGCCAAAATACACCACACACGGTCAAAGATTTCAAACCAGTTATTTTGTAAATGCGAAGGCAGTTGAATGAGTCGTAGCGGTGGCTACGCCGATTGAAACTAACGAACGCATTTACAAAATAGCTGATTAGGAAACGGGTTCGATTTGGCACCGTCAGGCTAAAGCCACACAGACAAGGAGGAATTATTAATGAAGAAACCCATCGTCAATCTGGAGCAGGTAAAGGAAATCGAAAAAACTTTTCCTACTCCCTTTCATATCTATGACGAAAAAGCGATTCGTGAAAATGCCCGCGCTTTGAAGGAGGCATTTTCCTGGAATAAAGGTTACCGTGAATATTTTGCCGTGAAAGCGACACCCAATCCATTTATCCTGAAGATCCTTCAGGAAGAGGGCTGTGGTGTGGACTGTTCTTCCCTGACGGAGCTTATGCTGTCAGAAGCCCTTGGTTTCAAAAATGATGACATCATGTTCTCATCTAACGTGACACCTATGGAGGAATACCAGAAAGCAGCTGCCCTCGGCGCTTACATTAATCTGGATGATTATACACATATCGACTATCTGGCAGAAGGCCCTGGCATTCCTGAGACCATCTGCTGCCGCTTCAATCCAGGCGGAGTCTTTGAGCTGGGCACAGACATTATGGACAACCCCGGCGATGCCAAATACGGATTTACGAAAGAACAGCTGGTGGAAGGATTTAAAAAGCTGATGGGCCTTGGCGCCAGATATTTTGGGATCCATGCATTTATCGCCAGCAATACCGTGAGCAACGACTACTATCCGACACTGGCTGGCATCCTTTTTGAGCTGGCTGTAGAGTTAAAAGAAAAAACCGGAGCGGATATCCGGTTTATCAATCTCTCTGGCGGCATCGGAATCCCCTACACACCGGACAAAAAGCCAAATGATATAAAGGTGATCGGCGAGGGTGTCAGAGAACAGTTTGAAAAAATCCTCGTCCCCGCTGGTCTGGGGGATGTAGCGATCTTCACTGAACTGGGACGTTTTATGCTGGGACCCTATGGGAATCTGGTTACCAAATGTATCCACCAGAAACATATCTACAAAGAATACGCCGGGGTAAATACCTGTGCCTGTGACCTTATGCGTCCGGCGATCTACGGCGCGTACCACCACATCACCGTACTTGGCAAAGAAAATGAGCCCTGCAGCCACAAATACGATATAACTGGTTCCCTCTGTGAAAACAATGATAAATTTGCAGTAGACCGCCTGCTTCCAGAGATTGAGATCGGAGATTACCTTGTGATCCATGATACCGGTGCCCACGGCTATGCCATGGGATATAACTACAATGGAAAACTCAAATCCCCGGAACTACTCTTGAAAGAAGACGGCAGTGTCCAGATGATCCGCCGCGGCGAGACACCACAGGATTATTTCTCCACCTTTGATTTCTGCGATATTTTGAAAGATATGAAATATTAATAGGAATTCCATAAAGAAAACTAATAAAAAGAGGGTGTCCAAGGGAACTTCACATAAGGAAGTATCCCTTGGACACCCTCTTTTCATTAACTATTTCCTTTTGGGAAGACAGATTTCCCTCGCCCTCTCCACCTCATCTTCCGTACATTCCTTTCCGCTGTATCTCGCCTTCTCATAAATACCCACCAGCTGTCTCTGTTCCTCCGTGAGACCATCTTCCTGCTCTTCCGGCAGATACTCTCCTGCCAGCTCCCAGGGCGTCATGCTGACATCCACCTGTTTTCCCGCTCTCTTCCATATATAACGGTAAAAACAGCGGCGAATCCGTCCATTGGCATCTTCTGGGAAGGATACCTCCCTGGAGACAGCCTGCCGCAGTGGAATGTACTCATCCATACCATCTATCTCCACCTCTTCTTTTTCTTCACTCCATGCAAACTCCGGCAGCCGGAAATTTAACAGGCGTTTTAGTATGACATAAAGAATCCATAGAACGGCAATGATCAAAAAGAGAATCATAAGGATCTGCATAAATTTCTCTAACAAAAAAAGCAGAACCTGAACAAAAGAACTCCTCTCCTCTTCCGTTTCTTCCGCAATCTCCCGCCGCCTTTCTTCCATCGGATAGGATTTTGTTTTCCCTTTCTTCTCTATTTTTTTCTGTTCCTGGCGCTCCCTGGGAGCAGGATTTGATTCTACTTTCGTAGACATTCCTGCTATCGCTACCAAACATACTGCCAGCGTAACGATCCCCGCCGCCATCAGCTTTCGTTTCAGGCTGGCCAGCGTATTTTTCTCAAACCGCTTTATCGTTTCCGGACTCACGCAGGGATTGGCATATACAGTCAGATATTTTTCATAAAAATATTCCGCATAAAGAAACACCGAAAATATAAACAGAACCAGGGCAAAAAGGATCACCCCCTGAATCCGGCTGACGCTCTGGCCTTCCAGCAAAGCTTCTGCAGAGACAGCGAGCATGGCAAAGGTAAAGATAAGTACAAGAATCCAGGGAAGAAGATAGCATCTCCTTTCCTTATTCTGCTCTCTCTCCCGCCTGCTCTCATGACTGCTTCGATAGCTAAAAATAAAATAGCCTGCCGCTCCCAGGATAATGCATAAGATCACGGTCTCTCCCGCACCCCCGCCCATCACAGAGCCGGCTATTATAAAATAACATACAACCAGATAATAATAAAATGAGACAATATTATTATACCGTCTTCTGATTTTTTGATTTTTTTCCATATTTCCTCCGCCTTTCGCCAGCTAAGCCTTCCATCGGTAAATACAGGGCTCCAGCGCCGGAAGCAGCTGTCTGGTATCGTCCTCCCCGCCAGCTGTCACCGCCACCCAGGTCACAGATATCCCCCGGTGCAGGATATCCGCCAGTTCCTGCTGTATCTCAGGCTTCCCTTGAGAAGAAATGAAAAAGAGATGTACATTTTCAGCCAGGTTGTCCCGCTCCCTCTGCAGCATCCCCACGCCGCTCTGAATCTGAGATTCGTAGGTCACCGCCGCCAGTTTCTGCCGGACCTGCGCCATATATCCCTTGCCGCTGCCCTGGAGGCGGAATCCCGCACCGCCATTTGCCACCAACACGGTTTCAAGCCCCCTCCTGTCCAGAAAATGCACAAGGGAGTAGGCGATCCTTATATTTTCCTCCATGGCAGCCTGATTGATAAAAGTCCCTGGAGAACCGAGGTTCAGCAGGATTATAGCTGGCTGTCCCGCTTTATATGCGCTGGTCTTCACCTGCCAGTTTCCTGTCTTTGCTGAGGCTTTCCAATGGATCCGGTTCATCCTGTCCCCCGGCATGTATTCTCTCACACCGACATATTCAAAAGGATCTTCAAACATGGGGACGCTCGTTCTCATATCCCCATAGCTTTTCTCAAACAGAGGCAGGATCCTCTCAATTCCCACAAAGGATGGATATACGATCAGGCCTGCATCCACTTCCTTTTTATCCAGATAGGTTCTTTGGAGAAAATAATCCCTGCCAGCAAGCTCCGCCTCCTGTATGGAGTATATCCCCCGTCTGGCACACCGGATCCGGAGTTTTCGGCGCACCTGCTCATATCCTCTGACACTGATCACGTCATTGCGGTAAAAATAATCCGATACAGAACCACTATCCATATCTTCAAATTTTAGGAATTTAGAGGTTTTAAATCTCACGGAGACCGCTGGCAGGATCATTTCCTTGTTGTTGGTTATGACCTCATAAAGCCAGAGGGTATCCCCTTCTGCCGCCTGCTGCTGGGAAAAAGAGATCTCCAGTCCGAACTCATTCGTCCAGTTCTTTTCATACTGGTACCCCATCCTCAGGATAGCAATCCAGCATCCCAGCACCACCAGAACTGCTGCCAATATCATTATACTCATGCTCTGAATGCTTCCTCCGTCGGCGCCGCCACAGCGCCTAAAATTTCACGGATATGATCCGCAGGCTCCTTTCCACTCATGTAAGAATCTGCCAGCAGGATCCGGTGTGACAATACCATTGGCGCCAGCTTTTTGATCATATCCGGAGTAACAAATTCACTTCCCGTCACCGCCGCATAACATCGTGCCGCCCGCACCAGAGCGATAGCCCCCCGGGTACTGATCCCTACAGCAAGATTTTTATTCTCACGGCTCTTTTTCACTATCTCCAGCACATAACCAAGGATCAGATCGTGTACACTGACCAGTTCACACGCCTTCTGCATCTGTGTAAACTCTTCATGAGTGCACACTGGTGAAAGCTTTGCCAGAAAGTCCCCCTCATCCATCACCCGGCGAAGCAGCTCAAGTTCGCTCTTTTCCGCTGGATACCCCATGGTGAGCTTCATCATAAAACGATCCAGCTGGGCTTCCGGCAAAGGAAATGTCCCACTGGTCTCCACCGGGTTCTGGGTAGCGATAACAAAAAATGGCTCGCCTACTTTCATGGTGTCGCCATCAATGGTCGCTTGCCCCTCCTCCATACATTCCAAAAGGCTGGACTGGGTCCTGGGGGTGGCTCGGTTGATCTCGTCGGCCAGCAGAATATTACTGAAAATACCGCCGGGACGAAATTCAAATTCACTGCTCTTCGGATTAAAATAATGAATTCCCGTGACATCCGAGGGCAGAAGATCCGGCGTAAACTGCACCCTCTTAAAACTCATGCCAAAAGACGCCGCCAGACTTTTGGCAAGCATGGTCTTGCCGGTTCCTGGCACATCTTCCAGAAGAACATGGCCCCCGGCAAGAAATGCCGCCAGTACATATTCCATAATCTCTCTTTTCCCCAGAATAACCTGTTCCATATTGTCACAAATCCTCTGTGACCGTTCCTGCACTTCTTTTATTTGCATCCCCATATCTCCTTTTCTCTTTATCGCCAAACTCTGTTGTTCCGTTACTAAACTGCCACAGGCTTCAGCCCATGAGGCGTCTTTTTCCCCTCATCATCTACATTGACAAAAACAACGCTTCCCTCACAGTGCATGTCGCCAGAGAGAAAATCCCTTCCTACAACAGATAATTCTACACTTGTAGTCCCTATTTTTTTCACGTCATAGCCCAGTTCCAGAATGCTGCCGGTATAGACAGATCTTGTCACATTGATCCCCCGCACTGCCGCTAATACAAAATGGCTGGTGTGCCCCATCACCTTTGCCATCCCAATAAATGCCGCCTCTGTGATCCATTCTGATATGTACCCCGCATACAGGCTGTTGTGATGATTCATATATTCTGGACGGACAAAATGTCTTGTTGCTATCTCCATCGACCTATCTCCTTAACTGCTGGTTTTACTGCTGAAATATCCGCTTCGCAAATTGATACAGACCATGTTTCCAGACCTGAAAATCGTGACCGCCCTCTGTGACATAGTATAGATGCTCTGTTCCATTTTCTTCCAGAGCCTCATGGTACATCTGGGGATTCTCTTTTACCACCTCATCCCGGTCTCCGGTGCAGATCAGCAGAAGGGTTTTTCCATTATAGGAATCTGGCAGTTTCAATGTCTCCCTGGTAAAAAGCCCCGGCTCTGACAATATATCCTCGTAGGCGAAAATCCCGAATGCCGGACAGAATGCACCGATACTCCCAAACCGCTCCGCCATCGTGATGCCGATATACAAAGCCTCTCTTCCTCCCATAGACAACCCGGCTACCGACGTATGTTCCCTGCCCTCCGCCACCGGATATTCTGACTCAATATAGGGCATAAGGTCATCCCGCAGATCATGGATAAAATTATCAAAGGCAGTTGTGTTCGCAAGACTGTATACCTCTTCCGGCACCCGGTCGTCTTTTCTCGCCCGCACATTAGGCATGACCACGATCATATCCCGGGCCTTACCCTCTGCTGCCAGATTTCCAATGACATACTGTGGGGTTCCCTCCAGCCATTCTTTGTGGTCGCCGCCGATGCCATGGAGAAGATAGAGCACAGGATAGCGCTTTTTCTCATCGTATTCTGCCGGCAGAAGAACACTCGCCTTCCGTGTGGCATCTGTGGTTGTGGATTTATAAGAAATGGTCTCCACCTTACCATATTTTCTTCCCTGCACCGGCTGATCAAAGCCATCCGGTACAGAGTACACTGGATCAATTTTATTCATCTGACCGATCTCCTAACTCTCAAAGGCACGGATCCGGTAGCTGACGCCCAGGTCTTCGCAGATCTTACGGCACCGCTCCTCTTCCTCTTCGGTAATGGTCGTCGCCACGGTGGTCATCGTCACACTGGGCACATACCGTTTTACATCTCCTGCAAATTTTAACATGGCGTCAAAGGAACCTATGCCAAATTTATTTCTGGTAAGTTCCAGATATTTTTCCGGATCCGGTGTATTCAGGCTGATGGAAATGGCATCTACCTTTCCCTCAAACATCGGCGTCACATCTTTTCCATACATCAGATTGGCAAGACCGTTGGTATTAACCCGGATCTTTTTACCGAACTTTTCTTTGGCAAAGGCGGCCACCTCCAACAGATCTTCCAGCCGTTCTGTGGGCTCGCCGTAACCGCAGAAAACCAGATCCTGATAGGTGTCCGGCGGAAATTTATCAAACTCTGCTTTCACCTCTTCTACCGCAGGCTCCCGCTTCAGCCAGAGGCTGCCGGAGCCATTCAGCTCCTCTCCATTCTGGCGGAGGCAGAAGGTACAGGCACAGGGACAACGATTGGTCATATTCACATATAGATTCCCATACAGAGGATATAAGATCGTCATGAAAACTTCCTCCCTCTTAGAATTTTTTCATCAGATTTACCATCTCAATGGCAGTAGTCGCCGCATCATAGCCCTTGTTTCCAGCCTTTGTACCAGCGCGCTCGATGGCCTGCTCTATATTATCTGTCGTGATCACTCCGAAGATCGTCGGAACGCCAGTCTTCAACCCCACTGTGGCAATTCCCTTGCTCACCTCGGCACATACATAGTCATAATGGGAGGTGGATCCTTTGATCACGGCGCCCAGACAGATCACGGCATCGTATTTTCCAGATTCTGCCATTTTCTGAGCTGTCATCGGAATCTCAAATGCACCAGGCACCCATGCCAGATCCACGTTGTTTTCTGTATCCACATCATGCCGTCTCAGGGCATCCTCTGCCCCTCCCACCAGCCTGGAAACGATAAATTCATTAAATCTCGCCGCCACGATACCTACTTTCATCCCATTTCCTATTACATTTCCTTCTAACACTCTCATTTATTTTTCCTCCATTTCTTTTTTATAATTGGTCATATGCTGCATCGTCAGAAGATATTTGAAAACTGCATTTCCTTCTAACACTCTCATTTATTTTTCCTCCATTTCTTTTTTATAATTGGTCATATGCTGCATCTTTTCCTGTTTTGTCAGAAGATATTTAAAATCTTCCCTCTTGGGTTCGATCTGTATGGGCACCCGCTCCAGGATCTTTATCCCATAGCCGCTGAGACCGGTGATCTTGGTGGGATTATTGGTCAGCAGACGCAGCTGCTTCACACCGAGATCATATAAGATCTGGGCTCCAATCCCATATTCCCTGAGATCCGGGGCAAACCCCAGTTTTACATTTGCCTCTACGGTATCATATCCCTGCTCCTGTAGCTCATATGCCTTTAATTTATTAATCAGGCCGATTCCCCTGCCCTCCTGGCGCATATACAAAAGGATTCCTCTGCCTTCTGCCGCAATCTGCTTCAAGGCGCTCTCCAGCTGCTCTCCGCAGTCACAGCGTTTGGAGCCAAATACATCTCCTGTGAGGCACTCCGAATGCACCCGGCACAGCACCGGTTCTCCGTCGGATACATCTCCCATGGTGAGCGCCACATGATGTTCTCCATTTAATTTATTTACATAGCCATGGATGCGGAAATCCCCAAACTTTGTGGGAAGCTTCGCATCGGCTTCCTTTTCCACAAGGCTCTCCTCTTCCAGTCTGCGGCGTATGATCTCTTCGATGGTGATCACAGTAAACCCATGCTCCCCGGCAAATTCAAGAAGCTCCGTGGTACGCATCATGGTACCGTCTTCTCTCATGATCTCACAACAGAGACCGCATTCTTTCAGTCCCGCCAGTTTCATAAGATCCACCGTAGCTTCCGTGTGCCCCGCCCGTTTGAGGACGCCGCCCTCTCTGGCTTCCAGCGGAAACATATGTCCCGGTCTCCGGAAGTCTTCCGGTTTTGCCCCTTCTTCCACCGTCTTTACCGCTGTCAAAGATCTCTCAAATGCTGAGATCCCTGTCGTGGTGTCCACGTGGTCGATGGATACCGTAAACGCGGTGGTATGATTATCTGTATTTACCTCCACCATCTGGGTAAGTCCCAGTTTTTCACACATCTTCCGGCTCATGGGCATACAGATCAAGCCCTTTGCCAGACTCGCCATGGCATTCACATTTTCCGGTGTGGCATGCTCTGCCGCACAGATCAGGTCTCCTTCATTTTCCCGCTCCGGGTCATCGATCACAAGGATCAGTTTTCCATCTCTCAGATCCTGTAATGCCTGCTCCAGTTTGCCAAACTGTTCTTTCTCTTCCATAACCAACCTCCTGCTTAGGAATATTTTATAACAGAGCCAAAAGGCCTTTTGACCCTGGCATCATATAAATCCATGTTCCATAAGAAACGTATCTGTAATGTTTGATTCTACTCCAGTAGTATCGTTTGCCGGTTTCATTAACTTTTCTACATATTTTCCGATGACATCACACTCCAGGTTTACGATATCGCCCTTCTGACGGAATCCCAGACTTGTCTCCCCCTGGGTGTGGGGAATGATGGACACAGAAAAATCTCTGTCTGTGACCCCCGCCACCGTCAAGCTGATACCATCTATCGCGATGGATCCCTTTTCCACAACATATCTCAGAAGCTGGGACTCTGCCTCTACTGTGTACCATACCGCGGTCTCATCCCGGTGGATATCCCGGATCTTTCCGGTGCCGTCGATATGCCCTGCCACAATGTGTCCGCCAAAGCGTCCGTCTGCTGCCATCGCCCGTTCTAAATTCACCGGGCTGTTCTTTGACAGGCTGCCAAGGGAGCTTCGTTCCAGTGTCTCCGCCATGACATCTGCCGTATAGCCCTGTTCATGAAGGCTGGTCACTGTAAGGCACACTCCGTTGACGGCGATGCTGTCACCGATCTTCGTCCCCTCCAGCACCTTCTGGCAGCGGATCCCCAGCACTGCTGACTGGGTTCCTTTTTTGATGGAATCAATCCTTCCGATCTCTTCAATTATTCCGGTAAACATGTATCCGCCTCCTTTTCCGGCATTTTTCCCGTGATACAGATATCTTCCCCAAAGGGGATAATTTCTATTTCACTTAGAACTTCCGCCTCCCTCATCCTGGCAAAACCAGCCCCCTCCACCGGGGAGCTTGCCTCTTTCCCCCCGATCAGTTTTGGGGCAACATAGGCATACACCCGGTTTACAAGTCCGGTCAGAAGAAGAGAACCATGTAACGTTCCGCCACCCTCCACCAGAACACTGTCGATCTGTCTTTCTCCCAGCTTTTGAAATAACAGTTCCAGGTCAACCTGTTCTCCATCTCCGCAACGAATTAATTCTACTCCTGTAGATAAAAGTTTCTCTTTCTTTTCTTCTTTTTCATCCCCGGCATAGGCCAAAATCGTGCGGATCTCCGAGGCGGATGTCACAATCTGGCTCTCCTCTGGAATCCTGAGATGGGTATCGCAGATGATGCGGACCGGATCTGTCCCTTTGGGGAGGCGGCAGTTCAGCATGGGATCATCAGCGAGAACCGTATCCACACCTGCCATTATGGCAGAATACTGGTTTCGCAGCTCATGCACATGCTTCCTGGCTGCTTCCCCTGTCACCCATTTGGAATCTCCGGTATAGGCGGCAATCTTTCCGTCCAGCGTCATGGCATATTTCATAGCCACAAAAGGCATTCTGGTGCGGATAAAGTGAAAAAATATCTCGTTGAGCTCCAGGCATTCTTTTTCCAGGATCCCGGTCTCCACCTGGATCCCCTTTTCTCTCAGCAGGCGGACACCATTTCCCGCCACTTTTGGATTCGGATCCATAGCCCCTGCAAAAACCCTGCCGATCTTTTTTTCTATGATGATATCCGTACAGGGCGGCGTATTTCCCTGATGGCAGCAGGGTTCCAGGGTGACATACAGATCCGCCCCCTCCACATCTTCCCTGCATTTTGTCAGTGCGTTTCTCTCCGCATGAAATTCACCGTATTTCTCATGGCATCCCTCTGCCACGATCCTTCCTTCCTTCACTACCACACATCCTACCATAGGATTTGGGGAGGTGTGTCCTATGGCAGTCTTCGCCAGCTCCAGGGCACGTTTCATATAATCTTCATGTGACATAGGGGATTCCTCCTTCCGCAGCGCAGAATATTCAAAAGAGCCCTGAATATAGTTATATTCAGGGCCCGTAAAAATCATATTTTATAAAATCCCGAACCATCTTCTTCCATCCAGACTATACTGTCGGCTTTGGAATTTCACCAAATCAGCGGCAGCGGCAATATATGCCGAACCGGTCGCGGGCTGTAACCGCCGGTGAGGAATTGCACCTCGCCCTGAAGATTGTTATAACTCGACATCGCTGTCAAGCTACCAGAACTTTATTATAACATGGTGGTTTTATTCTGTCAAATGACAACTGCCAGGCCGGCACAATTTACAGCGGGGAAAGTATACCTATCACCTATCGCGGATTATTTTGACGGATTACTGGTTTCATGGGGAACTCTGAACGCTTTTGTAAAGTTTAAGCATGTCATCACAATAGTCTCTGTCACATCCATAATACTGTTCGTCAACTATAATATCTTCAAGCAGCGTCAAATGATTTTTATCATTATTTTCATGATATATAACGATTGTAAAAACGAAACCATCTGATTCCGTTCTAAGCTTTTTCTTTAATTTCATTGCATCAAGTATGTCAGTAAACTTTTTAATATCTTCACTTTCCGTCAAAGTGACGCTATCATCATTTAACCATATTTCAACTTTAGTTATCGTATCAAAATCAATAATGTCCGCCACACGTATATTTCTATTCCTCCATACAAAAAAAGATATGCAAAAGACAATAACAATGACAATACATAGCCAACTCAATTTTTTTTTCATTTTCCAACCTCCACTGACATTTCTATAAAAATTGTTCTACAGTATCTAATATCTTGAAACGGAATACGTCCATACCTATGTTCCATTAGAATTTGTCCAGGGTTCGTACCCAAAAATAGTCTTCCCCTGATGCCCCTCCGGCTTTTTGTATCCATACACTACCTCCTGCAAATTAGCGTTGGTAACTGTCTCTTTTTTTGTTCCTGACGCATCCAGTAAGTTTGTCAACAGCTAGAGAAGCAGTAGGCTGAAATTAAATGTCCTCATTACTTCCTGCCACTCTAATCGACAACCTTAAATTTACTATCCACTTATCACTTTTGAATATATTTCTACAACTATGCTTTCAAAATCCTTCTCTTGCGTTATACTGCATTCATCAAGTATCGCTGAATAATCTTTTTCAATCCACCACCTCCGCATTGCCTCTTCCCCAAATTCCTGACAATTCGGTTTTGTCTTGTGTCGTTTTAGGGTTTCTTCAAATGGTAAATCAAAATAATAAGCATATACATTATCATTATATAGCTTTTTAGCCAATTCAAATAGTGAGTGATACCATTTGTCATTCATTATCCCCTCTAAAATTACAACCTCACTATGAACACTCCCATATTTTAATAATTCTTTCAATAACGGCAAAGCTTCCGTAGTTTCTCCATCTTTGACACAAAGCATATCTCTTCTAACTACATCTTGTGAAATAAGCATTGTATTTCTTCCAAAACGCTTTTGTAATTCTTTAGCAATAGTTGTTTTTCCGCTTCCAGAGTTCCCTCTAAGCACTATTAACTTTTTCATATTTATCTCCTTAGCGTTCTTTAATTTCTTCGTCAAATAATAAGTTGTTTATTTCAATTCATCGATATACTTTTGCATTCTCTCTGTTACCTATTCATTCTTACTCATAGTAATTAAATCTTCTCTATTGACCCATCTATATCCGAAACATATTTTCTCCTTAATGTTCTTGTTACATAGTGCTAGTACCATGTCTTTTGTACAGTTAAGGAAATTCCCACTATGCATACTATTTCTAAAATGAAAAGAACATATTCGATTATTTTTTACCTATAATCAGGTATTCCCAACCGTTGTGCTGCTTCTCTCCAATACTTCTCATCTTCAGAATCTTGTTCCCCCGCTTCTCTTGCCAATTTATTCGCCAACTCAACTAATTGTGATGAATAGTCAGTTCCTGTTAAGAGAATTTGTATATTACTATTCACAAACCATGGTGCTTTACTAAGCAAACCGCTTATTCTTATATCCTGCACGACCTTCTCATTGTCATAAGGAATCTTTAAAAAAGTAGGGTTCCATACTATCTTACCATTTATACTAACATCTTCAATAATCATACACTGCGCATAACCACAAATACCAATAGCAATTCCTACTGAACCACAATTATAATAATGTTTCCCTTGACATTCCAATTCACCCGGCAAATGCGTATGTGCACAAATCAAATAATCTGTATTAATTTTTTTTAGCCATTCTTTGGTATTTTCTCCCTCAATAAGCAAACGTTCGCGGGAACTTGCAGGAGAACCATGACAAATAGTTACATCTGGATAGCCTGTTTTTGGGTACTGATAGAAAATTGGTAAATGTTCAAAAAAGGAAAAATCTTTTTCATTCAATTGCTTATATGCAAACAAAAGATTGCCTGTAGCTGAATTCCATTTCCATTTTCCATTTTCAACACCTTGCGCAATTATCTTTCTTTGTTCCAACATATAATCTTCTCTGTTTCCTCTAAGGAATACGCAATTATGCTTTGAACAAAAATCATACACATAATCCATAGTTTCGCGTGTGTAAGGAGTATCTGAAATATAATCTCCAAGAAACAAGTATTCATCACAAGGAACTGATTTCATGTATGAAATACAGGCTTTGAGTGCAATAATATTAC
>CAMXSH010000032.1 GCA_947246475.1 uncultured Roseburia sp. | reverse complement strand
GTGTGGTAACAGCCATTGTGCTGATGTATTTCAGCGGGGTATCCCTGAATGTCATTTCCCTGTCGGGGCTGGCGCTGGGAGTTGGAATGTTAGTGGATAACTCCGTGGTGGTGATCGAGAACATATTCCGCCTGAGAAATGAAGAAGGATATTCTGTGAAGGAGGCATCCATCGAAGGAGCAAAACAGGTGGCAGGTGCGATCCTTGCCTCTACGCTGACGACGGTGTGTGTGTTTGCGCCAATTATATTTACCGAGGGAATCACAAGACAGCTCTTTACAGACCTTGCCCTGACACTGGCGTATTCGCTGCTTGCCAGTCTGGTGGTGGGTCTGACACTGGTGCCGGCGATGTCCCAGGGAATGCTCCGCAGAACAAAGGAGCACAGGGGAAGATTTCTTCCCAAGGTTCAAAATGCATATGGAACTTTGTTATCCATCCTATTGAGAAAAAAAATACTGGTTCTTTTGGGGTCCTTTATTCTGCTCGTACTTTTTGCAGTGTTGTCAGCTTCCAGGGGAACGACCTTTATGCCAGATATGGAGAGTACCCAGATGACCATCACTGTGTCACCGCCGGATGACAATAAGGCATTGTCAGAGAAAGATCTTCAGGAGATGTCCACAGAGGCGATGAACAGGATTCTTGGGATCGACGGGATCCATACTGTGGGCGCCATGTCCGGCGGAGGAACCATGTCTATGATGTCCGGCGGAGGAAATGCTGTATCCATGTATGTGCTTCTGGATGAAGATACGCCCCACTCCAATAAGGACTTAAAGAAAGAGATTGAGCGCAGGACAAAGGATATCGCCTGCAATATCGAAGTCAGTGCTTCGGCTATGGATATGGGATCCATGTTTGGTTCCGGCATCACTCTCCAGATCAAGGGTAAGGATCTGGATAAACTTCAAAAAATATCAGAAGAAATCATGGCGAAGGTAGAGAAGATAGAGGGGATCGCTGAGGTTTCTAACGGGATGGAAGAGGGCAATAAAGAGTTCCGTATCGCAGTAAATAAAGCTAAGGCGATGAAATATTCCCTTACAGTAGCCCAGGTATTCCAGCAGATCAACGGAAAGATCAAGGATGCGGCTACGGCAACTACCGTTTCCACTGATACAGAAGAGCTGAATGTGTATGTCAGTGACGACCAGGATGAGTCCATGAAACGGACGGACATCCAGAAAATGAAGATCGAGTATACTGATACGGAGACCCAGAAGACGAAAAAGGTAAAACTGAGCAAGATCGCAGATTTCAGTCTCGCAGATTCACCTAAGTCCATCAACCGCAACAAGCAGACTCGTTATATGACGGTATCAGCAGTGGTGGATGACGACCACAATATCGGGCTGGTCAGCAATGAACTCAGAGAGACACTGGAAGATTATGAGGTCCCGGCAGGTTATGAATTGGAATATACCGGAGAAGATGAGAATATCAATGAATCCATGGGTCAGGTAGCGCTGATGTTTATCGTGGGCGTACTGTTTATGTACCTGATCATGGTCGCCCAGTTCCAGTCACTGCTCTCACCATTTATCATCCTGTTTACGATACCCCTTGCCTTTACCGGAGGATTTCTTGGACTCTGGGTATCCGGCAGTGAGATCAGTGTGATTGCAATGATCGGATTTGTCATGCTTTCTGGTATTATCGTAAACAATGGAATCGTGCTGGTAGACTATATCAATCAGCTGCGGGAGCAGGGGATGAGCAAATTGGATGCCATCGTAGAGGCTGGCCAGACAAGGCTTCGGCCGATCCTTATGACAGCCATCACGACGATCCTCGGTCTGGTGCCGATGGTGGTCAGTGGGGAAAGTGGGTCGGATATGGTGCGTCCGATGGCGATTGTTACCATCGGAGGACTGATCTATGGTACTCTGCTCACCCTGTTTGTGGTACCTTGCATTTATGCGATCCTCAACCGAAAGAAAGATGTGAAGTTTGAAGATTTAGGAAAATAGAGGGAAAATGTAGTTGCACAGTAAATGTAAACATACTATAATAAAAAGGTCACATGGCATTGCCCAGGTGGCCTTTTATAATAGTTAGGAAACATAAAGGAGCGGATATGGAATATGGATGCACCGATTGGAGTTTTTGATTCAGGAGTGGGAGGGCTGACGGTTGTCAAAGAGATCATGCGGCAGCTGCCGGGAGAAAATCTGGTTTATTTTGGAGACACCGCTAGAGTTCCCTATGGAAGCAAATCAAAAATAACAGTATGCAAATACAGCAGGCAGATCGTGCGCTTTCTGCAGACGAAGAATGTCAAGGCCGTGGTGGCAGCATGCAATACTGCCAGCGCCCTCGCTCTTGATGAAATCCGGGATGAGATTGATATCCCTGTGCTGGGAGTGGTAGAACCGGGGGCGGTTATGGCAGCCGAGACCACCAGGACAAAAAATATTGGTATCATCGGGACTGAGAGTACGATCAAGAGTGGGATCTATAATAAATTTCTGCATCGCATCGATCCAGATATCACAGTGGTGAGCAAGGCGTGTCCGCTGTTTGTGCCGCTGGTGGAAGAAGGGCTCTGGGAGGACCGGGTCACGGAGGACATCGTAGGCAGATATCTGCATGAGCTGAAAGAATATGATATCGATGCCTTGATCCTGGGGTGTACTCATTATCCCCTGCTCCGGAGGATTATCGGTCAGGAGATGGGGGAAAATGTAAAATTGGTGAATCCCGCCTATGAGACGGCAAAATCTCTGAAAACCCTGCTGACGGAAAAGGATCTGCTGAATACAACAGGCATAGATGAGAAAGAACCCTCATATGATTATTTTGTCAGTGATGGCGTGGAAAAATTTATTTCCTTTGCCGATGACGTGTTGTCCTGCCATGTGGAAAAGGCAGAGATCATTGACATAGAATCCTTTTAACAGGAGGTTTTTGGGTGGGGAATAAAGCAAAAAAAAGAAACAAGGGAATTTTTCGCCGGAACAATGGTGTATTCCGCTGGATCCTTCTTATGCTGTTATGTATCAGTGTGCCATTGGAGACAGGTTGGATCCTCAATGGGGCAAAGGCAGCAAAAATTCCGGCTTTGTCAGCGGAATCTGAGGAATTCCGGTGTTTTGATATCAAAGCGGAGGAACTGGCACAGAAAGCCCCTTTCCGAGACACATATTTCCGGGAGCTGGCATTTCGATCCATGTATGGGCAAGCGAAGCGGGTGCCATTTTTTTTCCGCTGGCAGGCAGAGGATGAGGTGGTGAACTCTTACCTGGATGCCTACGGGGCTGTGCTCCGTGATATCAGCTGTTTTCCTGTGGCGCTGGACGGAAGCGGAGAGGCAGGTTTTTCTTATGAAAATTCCTGGGGAAATGCCAGGAGTTATGGCGGGGACCGAAGGCATGAAGGGGTTGATATCATGACCTCTAACAACGTTCCTGGATATTTTCCCGCCGTGAGCATCTGCGACGGGGTGGTTGAAAAAATCGGCTGGCTGGAGCTGGGCGGATACCGCATAGGCATCCGCAGCGAGCATGGGCTGTATGCCTATTATGCCCATCTGGACTCATACCGCCAGGGGCTTGCGTCAGGAGACAAAGTAAAGGCTGGAGAGACTTTGGGATACGTGGGAAACAGTGGTTATGGAAAAGAGGGGACAAAGGGCAAATTTGATGTGCACCTGCATTTTGGGATGTATATCGACATCCAGGGGCAGGAGGTAAGCATAAATCCCTATGAGATACTGCGGTATCTGGAAGCTTAACGAATGGAGGAAAACATGGAGAAGATAAAAGGGACAAAATGTGAGTTTGGCTATATACAAAAACAGAAAGTCTTTCAGAGTCTGATGCTTCTGTTGTTTGTGGCAGTGGGTGTGGGCTTGTTTGTGGCAGGACTGCTGATCACGGGAACAAGGGCAAATATATTTACGGTTCTTGGAATACTTATGGTGCTTCCGGCGGCAAAAAGGATCATCGCCCTGGTGGTAATGGTACCACGTAAGTCCGTAGACAAAGTCAGATATGACCAGATGCGGCAGACGGTGGCAGAAGAGGGGATCCTGTATACGGATTATGTATTCACTTCCCCGGACAAAATCATGAGTTTTGATTTTCTAATTATTCAGAACCAGAATGTTATGGGAATATTAAGTGAAAAGAAACAGGATGAGGCATACATTCTCGACTATCTGAAAAAAAGCGTGGAAAGTCAGGCTTCCGGTTACCAGGTGAAACTATTTTCTTCCGATGAAGAATTTTACAAGTTTTACCTCAAGTTGACGGAGGGCAGTGGCAGCCAGGAGAGAGATGGAGATTTTTTGGCTGGACAAGACAAGGTGTCCGAGTACCTGAAAATTCTGGCAGTCTGAATGCCGTTTTAAACAAAGGCGCGGGCAAATGGAGGAACGTATGAAAGAGATCCGGATCGGGAAAAACCAGTGCGGGCAGAGATTGGACAAGTTTCTGCAGAAATATTTGACAGAAGCGCCAAAAAGCTTCCTATATAAAATGCTCCGTAAAAAAAATATCAAGCGAAATGGAAAACGGGCGGAGGGCAGTGAAATACTCTGTGAAGGGGATGTGCTGACCCTTTTTTTATCTGATGAGACACTGGAAAAGTTCTCTGGAAGCAAGGGCAGCAGAGGCGTCGTAACTTCCCAGAGAGAGGAGAGCACGGAAACTTCCCGGAAAAGAATACCAGCCGCCCTGGATATTCTCTATGAAAATGAGCATATTGTGCTGATCAGCAAACCGGCGGGAATGCTTTCACAAAAAGCGGAGGCAGGGGATGTCAGCCTGGTGGAATATTTTCTCGAATACACCGGCGGGGGCGAGGTGGGATTTCGTCCAGGGATATGTAATCGCCTGGACCGCAATACCAGCGGCATCGTGATCGGGGGGAAAACCCTGTCCGGACTGCAGTGTATGTCGGAACTACTCCGGGAGCGAAGGATCGAAAAATACTATCTGTCGGTAGTGCAGGGGGTTATGGAGCAGAAAGGGATCTGGGAGGCATGGCTGAAAAAGGATCAAAAAACCAATAAAGTAGAGATATTGGATCAGGATACCCCGGGAGCGTCTTATATAAAGACGGGATATGAACCTCTTGTCTCAGATGGGACAAATACCCTTGTGCGGATCCGTCTCTATACTGGAAAAACCCATCAGATCCGCAGCCATCTAGCCAGTTTAGGCCATCCGATCCTGGGTGACCGCAAGTATGGGGGCTGGAATGCCGGCAGCCGCATAAAAAGGCAGCTGCTTCATGCATATGAACTGAAGTTTCCGTTGTTAGAGGGAGAATTTTCAGATCTGAGTGAAAAGGTATTCCGGGCAGAGCTTCCGGAAGATTTTTATCAGGAGAGCAGGTTAAAACAACTAATAAATAAAGCGAGAAAGGAAGAAAAATTATGAAAAAGGCAGTGATGTTATTTGCAGAAGGATATGAAGAGGTAGAGGCATTGATGACCGCTGATATTCTGATCAGGGGCGGTGTGGAGCTGAAACTGGTGTCTATTACGGAGTCGATGCAGGTTACCGGTTCCCATGGGATCACCGTTTCCATGGACAGTACTCTGGAACAGATTTCCCTGGAGGAACAGGATGCCATCATCCTTCCTGGAGGGATGCCAGGAACAAAAAAACTGGGAGACAGCGAAAGAGTGACAAAGGCATTGAACCATATGAATGAGGAGGGAAAAATTGTTGCGGCGATCTGTGCGGCACCGTCAGTGCTTGGCGCCTGCGGCATATTAGAGGGGAGAAAAGCCACCTGTTACCCTGGCTTTGAGGATCAGCTGACAGGAGCAGACTTTGTGGACGAGATGGCAGTGGTAGATGGGAATGTGGTAACAAGCCGGGGACTGGGGACATCGATGGAATTCGGTTTTACTCTTTTGCAGCAGCTGGTTTCTAAGGAAAAAGCGGAAGAAATCCGCCAGCAGATTGTATTTAAATATAATGTTGTATCAAAATAATTAATTTGTTAAAAAAGTGCGGAAATTGGTAAGATTTTCATGTAAAAACATTTCCAAAATGTTAAATTTGTTTTTTGGGGTTGCGAACTGACTATCACAGTGGTATAATGAAACGCGTATTTTAATAAAGTATCACAAAAAAAGGATAAGGAGGAACTAAAGTATGAAAAGGTTCGCAAAAAAGGGTTTAGCCGGAGCTTTATCATTAGCCTTGGTTTTGGGGATGACCGCAGTTGTAAATCCAGAGACTGCAGAGGCTAAGAAAGTAAAGGTTAAAAAAGTTACAGTTACTGCACCATCAGGGAAGACAGCCTATGTTGCAAAAGGAAAGAAGATTAAACTTACCGCGACTGTAAAAGTTACGCCAAATAAAAAGGCTAACAAAAAGGTAACGTATAAATCAGCAAACAAAAAAATTGCTACCGTAAACAGCAAAGGTCAGGTAAAGGGGGTAAAAGCTGGCAGCACGAAGATCACGGTAACATCCAAAAAGAATAAAAAGAAAAAAGCTACGATCAAAGTTGTAGTAAAGAAAGCAGCTGTAAAGAAAGTAACCATCAGCGCTAAGAAGGCAACTCTGGCAGTTGGTGCCACGAAGAAACTTACTGCTAAGGTTACACCGACGAAGAATGTGAGCAACAAGATCGCATGGTCTTCTTCTAATAAGAAAGTTGCTTCTGTAACTGCTAAGGGTATTGTTAAAGGCGTGAAAGAAGGTACTGCTACAATTACAGCGAAAGCAGCAGATGGAAGCGGCAAGAAAGCAACATGTAAAGTTACTGTTGGTGCTGGCATCAAAGACATCACTGTTCCAAACGATGGTGTGGTTCGTGTGTCATTGACAAGTGCAAAGTCATTGACTGCTGCAAACTTTGCTGTATATAATAAGAAGACTCCAAAAGGCGCTTATGGAACTTCTAAGGGAATCGAAAAAGTGATTTCTACAGATGGTGGAAAAACCTATGATGTTCTTCTTGACAACACAAGCAGCATTATGAGCTACTCTTATGTAATGGTTTCGGTATCAGCCCTGGCTGTTGATAAAACCAAAGAGGTTTATGTTGGAGATATTCCAGCAACAACTTCCTATGGTGTGACAGATACAGTTACACGTGTGACAGGTAAGGTAGGCGAAAGCTTTGATGAAGAATTCAGCCTTGAGAATGTAGGAGCAGCTGGTGTTGTGAAATATTCCATTACAGGCCTTCCAGAAGGTCTGAAGGCATACATCAGCAGAGAGGGAACAGTTGTTGATGTAAAAGGCAAGTTTAAAAAGGTTGAAAACGGAACAACAGCAGTACTTACCGGAGTGGACGAGAACGGTAAGAGCTTTAAGAGAAGTTATGTATTCTATGTTGGCGATGAAAATACCATCGTGGGTAACTTCCTTGGTGATACGATCCTTTCCTATCAGCCAGACAATCCGATGACGAAAGATATCAATGAGGCATCTGGCTTCAATTTCAAATATGAAAATATTAAAGATTTAGGAAATGGTGTGATCGCTGGTGGATCTGGTGAATATGAGTTCTCTGTAACAGGTCTTCCTGCCCAGGTAGATACCTGCTCCATCGAAGGAGATCTTGGCCATGCAAAGGATGCCAACGGAATTTATGTGGCAGTACCGGCTGCGACATACAATGTAAACGTTATTGTGAAGGATGCAGAGAATCCGGCACGTCAGGCTTCCTTCCCATTTACTCTTACGATCGTAGATGGTGTAGTGCTGACTGGTACGGTTAAGGATGCTTCCGGAGCTCCGGCAAAAGGTATTGAGATAACAGGAAATACGAAGAAAGATGCCTATGGAAATTACGACGTTTTCTCTGGCGTAGTAAGAGCAGATGGAACCTACAAGGCAAGGATCATTCCGGGTGTGTACTCCCAGATGGCATACTTCGGCGGTGGATATGAATTTACTGTAGGTAATGTGTATACTGCTGGAGCAGTTGTGAAAGACTATACACTTCCTGTTTACAAAGTAAATATTGTACCATCTATCCCGGGGGCTGCTGGATATGAGATTGCGAGCCGTCCATATGTATATGATGTGAATGGTGTATCTGCTTCTATCCGCAGTGACTATGATGATTGTACTTTGTACACCTATCTGAAGGCTGGAACCTATGAGTTCTCACCTGCTGCAGGAACGAATAGTGATCTTATTTCGGCATATGGAAATCTTATTACGTATTCGGATGGTTATGGAAAATATGTTGATGAGGATTCTTATCTTGGGGACTATCAGCTGTCCGGCAGCTTTACCGTGGCAGGAACAGGTGCTGTTTCTGTAACCGCTGTAAAGACAGAGGGAAATTAAATGATCTACCTGGAGTAAATGGATCATTCATAATATTCAGAAGGATCCTGGCGGAAAGTCCGCCGGGATCCTTCTTTGTGTTGCAAAAACTCTCAATATTTGTTATGATAAAATAAGTTTTGACAAACTTAATATTAGTAGGTTTTTCCAAAAGTGAGGATGATAAAGATGCAGCCTTGGAAACATTTTTGTACGATTACAAGACACAGGCACGAGGTGATCCGGAACTGCTTTCATGCCGGAATATTATGGCAGGGGCTGCGGCATGACCTGTCCAAATATTCTCCTGTAGAATTTATGCAGGGAGCCAGGTATTATCAAGGGGACCGGAGTCCTAATGCGGAGGAGCGGGAGCGCAACGGTTATTCTATCGCATGGCTTCACCATCAGGGGAGGAATAAGCACCATTTTGAATATTGGCAGGATTATGATCCAAAAACAAGATTTAAAGAGCCGGTGAAGATGCCAGTAAAATATGTTAAGGAAATGTTCTGTGACCGGGTGGCGGCGAGTAAGATTTATTATGGAAAGAATTATAAGGAAGATATGCCTCTGGCATATTTTGAGAAGGGCAAATACTGTCGTATGATTCATCCAGAGACCTCTGATCTGATCGAGAAGCTTCTGCGCATGCTGAAAGAAAAGGGAGAGAAGGAGACCTTCCGGTACATCCGGAACCTGAAAAAATATTGACGGATATGGCATTCTCTGAGGGAACAAGAAAAAGGAAATAAAAGGCGGGAAAGAAAATGATAGAAAATGTGATTGACCTGATTGGAAATACACCATTGGTGAGCCTGAGACAAATGACTGGACTGCCGATCTATGCGAAGGCTGAATTTTTGAATCCGGGAGGCAGCATCAAAGACCGGGTTGCTAAAAATATGATTGAGCAGGCGGAAAAATCCGGTGAGCTGAGACCGGGAATGACTATTGTAGAGCCTACCAGCGGCAATACTGGTATAGGCCTTGCTTTTGTGGGAGTGCGCAAAGGATACCATGTGATCATTGTAATGCCGGAAAATATGAGTGAGGAGCGAAAAAAAATCATCCGTGCCCTGGGGGCGGAACTGGTGCTCACTCCACCAGAAGAAAGTATCGATGGATCGGTGAAAAAGGCAGAGGAACTGGCAGCACAGATGGGAAACTGCTTTATTCCACAGCAGTTTGTCAATCCTAACAATCCGGCGATCCATTATAATACTACAGCCGTAGAGTTATACGGTCAGCTGGAGGGAAAAGTAGATATTTTCGTTTCTGGCCTGGGCAGCGGTGGCACGCTCCAGGGGATAGGCAGGTATCTGAAAGAAAAAAACCCTGCTCTGAAGGTGGCAGCAGTGGAACCCAAAAATGTTTCTGCCCTGCTGGGGCATGAACCAGGACTTCACAGCATACAGGGGATTGGGGATGGTTTTATTCCCGATGTTCTGGATACATCATTGATCGATGATATTATAGAAGTGACAGACGAAGATGCCATTCGCACAGCCAGGGAGCTCGCCAGCGTTCAGGGACTGTTATGCGGGACTTCTTCTGGCGCAAATGTGTGGGCATGCAAGAAGCTGGCTGAAAAATATGGTAAAGACAAAGTGATTGCCACTGTGCTGGCAGACCGCATGGAGAGGTATTTCAGCACAGGACTGCTGGGATAGTGTTCTGGCATCAATCCCCCAGCCTGCCATATGTTTGTATATTTTTCGGGTATGATAGAAAAATAGTAATACAAGATACTTACAGAAATGAGGGAAGACAGAATGATAAAAAGAAAAAATTTCTATAGTTTCATGATGTTTTTGGCGGCAGTGCTGTTGTGGATGGTTAATGCAGAAGCTGCGGAGGCAAAGGAGACACGGGCAGTCTGGGTATCCTTTTATGAGTACGAGGGGGCAGGTTTAAAGAATAAACCAGAGAGTACCTTCCGCCAGAATGCAGATAAAATGTTTCGGAATATCCGTGACAATGGATGTAATACCGTTTATTTTCATGTGAGAGCTTTTGACGACGCCATCTGGAAGTCGGATAATTTTGACTTCAGTACATACATGGGTGATGCGGAACCGGATTATGATCCGCTGGCGATCCTTGTAGAGACGGCGCATAAATACAAACTTTCCTTTCATGCCTGGATGAATCCTTACCGGATCACCCAGAAAAAGATTTACAATCCAGCGGAAGAGTCGACAAACAGCCGGATTCTGCTGGCAGTCAGGGAAGTGATTGATGGTTATCCCGTGGATGGTATTCATTTTGACGATTATTTTTATCCTTCCAGGGGACACAAACAATATTCCAAATATTCATCTTTATCCCAGAAAAAGAAAAAAGGTTATGTGAATCAGATGGTTCAGTCGGTATACAATACCGTGAAGCAGAAATCCCCTAATCTTCTTTTTGGCATCAGCCCTGCAGGGAATGTGGACAATTGTGAGGCGATTGGCGCCGATGTGAAGACATGGCTCAGTGTACCCGGATATGTGGACTATATCGTGCCGCAGATCTATTGGTCCAATGCCTATATGCTGGGAGGAAAATTCACCAAATTATTTGACCAGAGACTGAAACAGTGGAGAGGGCTGAACACGGCGAAAGTGCCCATGTATATCGGTCTGGGGCTCTACCGGGGCGGTATGCGGGACAGTTCCGATATCGGCTGGAAACGGAGCTCAAAGGTTGTGGCAAGTGAGATCAGCAAAACAAGAAAATATGCTGATGTATCCGGTTACTCCCTGTACAGTTATGAGAGCCTGTATAAAAAGTCCTGCCGGAATGAGGTGAAAAATATGCTGGCAAGGATTTCTACGGTAAAGATTTCTGGCGGTAAATCCTTGAAAAAAGGACAGAGTCTCAGGTTAAAGGCGTCTGTGTGGCCGCTGAGACTGGGACAGAGTGTGACATGGCGCTCATCTTCTAAGAGAATTGCCACAGTTTCCAAAAGTGGTTTGGTAAAAGCGAAGAAAAGGGGCACAGTAAAGATATATGCCAAAAAAGGCAGCCGGAAAGCCAGCATCAGGATTCAGGTAAAATAGGTGCGCCCCTCCTAAAAGATAAAGAAAGGCAGTGACACATTGATCGAAGCATTTGACGCCGGTATACTGGAATTTTTTCAACAGATCCACAACTCAGTTCTCACGGAGGTTTTTGAGTTTTTTACCTCCATAGGTGAGGCGGGAATTGTGTGGATTTTAGCAGGCTTATTACTTCTGGTAAAAAGCGAACACAGAAAATATGGCTGTATACTGCTTTTATCCCTTTTGATGTGTCTGATTTTTGGAAATGGCCTGCTGAAAAATCTTATCGCAAGGCCAAGACCTTGTTGGCGGCATCCGGAAGTGGAGATGCTGATCGGCATTCCCAGGGATTATTCTTTTCCTTCCGGGCATACCTTCTCTTCTTTTGCGGGGGCTGTGTCGATTTTTTACTGGAAGCGCCGTTATGGCTGCATCGCCTTTGTTCTGGCGGTATTGATCGCAACTTCGAGGATGTATTTTTATGTGCATTATCCTACCGACATCATTGCTGGAGCGGTGATGGGAACGGCAATGGCGCTGCTCAGCATCTGCATTATTGAAAGGACAGAAGAAAAAAGGAGGAAGTAAAGTGGCTGTAATATTGATCGCAATCGGACTTTTGTTGACGGGAATCGATATTCATGGGATGTCTGGATGGAGTTATCCCGCATTTGATCTGGAAGGAGCGGTGGGATCCTATGAGCTGAGTGAGTCGATCCGAACCTATACAGTGACAAATGTGCTCGGAGAACAGGTTAGAATTGATTATCTGCCAGACGTACTGGGTTGTGTGCTTCTGCTGGTGGGAGTTTGTATGCTGCTGCGCTACAACAGGCAGTACTTATACAGCATTCCCTTGATCCTGCTGACAGCAGTTTTATCAGTGCTGCTGCGAATATCAGGATTTCTCGTACAGGGGCCGGAACTGGTTGTATGGATCCTGGTGCTGTATTATGGACTGGCAGCCTCGGAACTTTTCATGGAATATTTTGTGCTTTATTCTACCGCTGGCATCACGGATGCGCTGGTAAACCGTGCTACCAATACAAGGATATTGTTTGGATGGTGGGTCACTGTGTTCTGCCGTGTCTTTATTACCTTTTTGAATTTTGTGGGCCACACTGGTGTGAGCCGTGTATATCAGGTGATATCCATTTTTGCTGTTATTTTTTATGTAGTATATCTGATCACCACAAGAAAATATGTGGGGACCTGTGAGGCCGTGAAGATCCGGGTGAGGAGAAAGAGGGAGTACAAGGAAAAGCTGTAGAATAATACTTCGGTATAGAAGGTTGATAGAAGAAGAAAAACAGAAGAATGTCAATGATTGGAGATTTTGGAGTGTGCTCAAAAGGTAAGTTTGATGAATTAAGGAATTTGCTGCAAAAAGGCAGGTTTACGGAAATTGAATATAATTGTGATCTGCGAAAAAGAACAAATTGCTTGCAGCATTTTGTTCGATAACCTTAAAAGTGTGGGGGGAAGACAATGTTTTGATATGGCATTTGTTCTAAATTTTCTACTGTTAGGGAGATAGGAAAGCCCTAAAATGGCTTTCCCGCTCCCCCACAACAAACAGGCGCTATGCCACCCGGCTGGGGGGCATAGCGCCTGTTTGTTGTCAGCAGCCTGTTTCACGGTCTGTGTCAGGTAACCTACGGCATCGCCAATGGGTTTTTAATAATACCACCTAATACTGGTCATATCCAGTTAAATGTATTATATTACTATTTTTTAACAAAAAACACGAAATAAATTGTTGATATTGTACAAAAAAGTATTAAAAAAACTAGATGTTTTTACGATATTGACATTTGGCTGGTATTATAATAATATAATATCAACAGATGTGGTTATAACCAGTTGTTTGTGGATATAACCAGAAAAGAAAGGAGGAACTGAAAATGGAGGAAATTAAGGCGCCTAAATATCTCCAGGTAAAACAGAAAATAATACATAATATTGATAACGGTTCATATAAGGAAAAGGAAGCGATTCCGAGTGAGAGGGAATTAATTACACTTTTCGATGTGAGCAGGATTACGGTCCGAAAGGCAATTGACGAATTAGTCAATGAAGGATATCTATACCGTATTCACGGAAAAGGCACGTATGTAAAAGGAGAAGGGGATCAGAACAATCTGGTATCCATCACTAGCTGTACGCAGGACATTGAGGAAATGGGTTACACACCAAGTCGGAAAGTATTAAATGAGGAAGTCATCCCTGCAGATGCAAAGAGACGGACAAGCTTGAATCTGAGCGATGCAGATCAGGTATATCGGCTGTCCCGCATATATTTTGCAGATGAGGAGCCGTTAAACTTTACAACAACCTACCTTCCATACAAGATTTTTCCAGATATTGATCTATATGATTTTTCAAAAGTTTCTTTATACAGAATCATAGAGGAAAAATATGGCGTGAAAATTACGAAAGCGACAAGAACCATCGAAGCGGTCAGCGCCCATGGGGAACTTGCGGAGAATCTTGACGTAGAAGAGAATGTTCCATTGCTGCAATTTTGCTGCACAACATATGGCCAGGTGAATGGGAAAGAGATTCCCATTGAGTATTTCAAATGTTGTTATAGAACTGATAAGTTCAAGTTTTATATTCATCAGTTACGATAGCAGAAGAAAGGAGAATGGTATGAAAAGAAAAGCGGGTATTTTAGTTTTAGTTATGGCATTATTATGTTCTATGATCTTTACAGGCTGCGGCAGTAAAGGGGATTCAGGGGATAAGACCGGTAGCTCCAGTGACTTGAAGGTCGCGGTTGTATGTTCTAATTCCGGGCAGAATGATAATGGATACAATCAGTCTGCCTGTGACGGAATCAAGGAAATATCTAAAAAGATCGGATGTGAATATAAGATTATCGAGCCTGCCAACGGAGTTCCGGAAGCGTTGGAGACGTTAGCAGATGATGGTTACAATCTGATCTTCTCCCTGGAGTATGACTTTGATGCACTGATCAAAGGCGTTGGTGGTTCTGAGGCGATTGCAGCGCAATATCCAGATACAACATTTGTCGTGTTTAACGACGATCCCAATAAGGATGACTCGGGCAAACAGATCTACAGCAATGTAATTTCCGTGTTGTTTGATGTTCACGAAGCATCTTACCTTGCCGGTTACTTATCTGTCCAGGTAAATGAAAATATGGAAAAACTGTTTGATAAGTCTTATAACCTGACGCCTCTGGATAAGTCAAGGGGAATCGGATTCATCGGAGGAACAAATTCTAATGGCATTCTTGTGTATTCCTATGGGTTTATCGAAGGTATCAACAAAGCGGCAGAAGAGTACAAAGCAAAATACAACTACTATGCCAAATACGATGCAGGATTTACTGATTCCGCCCTTGGAAGTACTGTTGCTGGAACGTTTTATGATGAGGGAGCAAATGTAGTATTCGCGGATGCGGGGGTTGTCGGTGATGGTATCACGGCAAAGGCAAAAGAGGTCGGTAAACTGGCAATTCAGACAGATGCCAATTTAGACGGGCAGCAGCCAGGTTTTGTTCTGACTAGTGTATTGAAGATTACAGGCGTTCCTGTGAAGACAATTACCCAGGCTTATGCAGATGGAAAGATTAACGAGATGGACAGGCTGCAGACGTACAATCTTGCCTCCGGCGCTACCGGAATTACTGATCTGGAAGAGATGGGCAAACATGTACAGGATCAGGCAGTATGGACAGAGATCAAAGGGAAGCTCCGGGTGATCAGCGATCAGATTTCAAGTGGGAAGATCGATGTAACGAACAAACAGTTAAACGAGGATTTTGATCCGTCAACCTGTCCAAATGTAATAGTGAAAACAGAATAAGCGTTCAACCAGCTAAGGGCGCCTAAGGATTTGGTGAGGGCTTTAGGCGCCCTTTTTGTATCCAAAATGAGGGGGAGTTTCGATGAGTAAGATTATTGAAACACAAAATTTAACGAAAAAATTCGGTGATTTTGTAGCAAATAATAATATTAATCTTCAAGTAGGAAAGCAGGAAATTAAATGTATTGTTGGGGAAAACGGTGCCGGCAAGTCAACATTAATGAACATGCTCTATGGTGTATTCAGACCGACAAGTGGAAAGATACTCATGAATGGGGAAGAGATTGTTTTGAATTCTCCAACAGATGCAATCCGGCATGGAATCGGCATGGTGCATCAGCATTTTAAACTGGTGCCAAGCTTTACCGTATACGAGAACATTCTGCTTGGAAGTGAGATTACGAAAAAGGGTTTGATCGACCGGCGAAAAGAGATCGAAAAGGTAAATGAGTTAATTGGGCAGTACCATTTTCAGATTGATCCATTGGCAAGAATTCAGGATATTTCGGTGGGATTGTGCCAGCAGGTTGAAATTCTGAAAATGTTATACCGCAACGTCGATATCCTGATTCTGGATGAGCCCACGGCGGTTCTGACGCCTCAGGAAGTCGACCAGCTGATGGAAAATCTGAAGGTGCTGCGGGACCAGGGCAAGACCATCATTGTTATCACCCATAAGCTACGGGAAGTTATGTATCTGAGCGACAGCGTGACAGTGATAAAGAGCGGTCAGGTGATTGGAAATGTGAAGACCCAGGAAACCAGTGAGACTGAGCTGGCACAGATGATGGTTGGACGTGATGTCGTTCTCACAGTAAAGAACGAAGATGGTCCGGCTCCGAAAGAGGAAGAGGCTTACCGTGTGGAAAACATATACACGGTAAATGATGCCAATCAGGAGATTCTGCACAATGTTTCTCTGTCTGTGCGTAAAGGTGAGGTATTGGGAATTGCCGGTGTGGAAGGCAACGGGCAGAGCGAGTTGATCAAGGTATTAACGGGCGTGATGACCGTGACCAGGGGAAGAGTGGTATTGAATAACAAGGACATTACCAACGCCTGGCCGGATAAGCTGCGTAAGTTTGGAATCGGAATCATTCCAGAAGACCGCTATGCACAGGGTTTATGCCGGGATATGTCCATTCCGGAGAACTGTATCGCAGGATACTTTGACTCCCATAATGTCTGCCATAAAGGCATTCTCAGAGGAAAAAACATGAAACAATTGTGTAATGATTTCATCCAGAAATATGACATCCGTGTTTCCGACCGATATGGTCTTGTATCTCAGTTATCTGGTGGAAATGCACAGAAGGTGATCATCGCAAGAGAGTTTGAGAACAATCCTGACTTAATCATTGCCTGTCAGCCTACCCGGGGCGTTGATATCGGCTCGATTGAATTTATCCATCGACAGCTATTGGCCCTTCGCAATTCAGGAAAGGCAGTCTTGCTCATTTCCAGCGAATTGTCGGAAATTATGAGTTTGTCCGACCGGGTTGCCGTTATGTATAAGGGCAGCATCATCGGCGAGGTGGATCCACGGGTGACGACTTCGGAGGAAATTGGATTACTGATGGCAGGCGCCGGTCAGAAAGGAGGGGGCGGATATGGGGAAGAGTAAATCAAGTTACATCGGTCCACAAATTCTAAATACACTGCTTCCTGTTGCATTGGCATTTTTCATTGGCGGCATTATCATCCTTTGTATTGGAGAAAATCCAATTGAAGCCTATGGCATGATGCTTGGGAAATCCCTTTTTACGACGAGAGGATTTTTGAATACTCTGCATTATGCCTCTCCGTTACTGTTGACAGGGCTTGCGATTGCGATTACGTTCAAGGCGAATATTTTTAACATGGGAGTAGAAGGACAGCTTTTATTTGGGGGGTTTTTCGCTGGGATAGTCGGTGCATCCCTGGATTTATCCAGCCCGGTACTGGAAAAAGTGATCTGCATGGCGATTGGAATGGCATGCGGCGTTTTATTCGCATTGGTTCCGGCGATCCTACGGGCGTATTTCCATGTGGATGAGATGGTTGTTACCCTGATGCTGAACTATGCCATGATCAAAGTGTTGGAATACTTATCATCTGGTCCATTCCGGGAAGCTGGTTCTGGATATGTCTGTACGCCGACGATTAACGGAAGTGCAATGTTTAAGCGGCTTGGCATTGATAATTCCAGACTGACCATGTTTTTCTTTCTTGCTTTGGCAGTGTTGCTTGCCATGACTTTCATATTTATGAAAACGAAACTCGGACTGCAGATTACCGCCATCGGGAATAACCCGGACTTTGCAGAAGCAACAGGAATGCGCGTCAGAAGAAAGATCATTCTCTTAATGTGCATAAGCGGTGCGCTGGCTGGCCTTGCCGGCTCCGGACAGATGATGAGTGAGAAATTCAAATATACATTGACATTCTCTGGTACAACGGGACTTGGGTGGGATGGAATGTTAATTGCACTTTTAGGAAGACACAATCCAATCGGTATCCTGCTGGCGGCTATTTTTTTCAGCGCATTGAAAACCGGCGCTGACAATATCAACATGTACACATCGGTTCCAAAGGAAATCGTAGGTATCCTTCAGAGCCTGATCATCCTCTTCCTTGCCGTGCAGTTCCTGGATGAACGCTTTGGGGTGAGAGCGCGTATCCGTAAATGGATAGGTGGAAAGGAGGCGGCATAATGGCATTTTTAAACGGAATAATATATGATTCGATTTATCATGCAGTGCCGATTCTGCTCTGTGTTCTTGGTGGAATCTTCGCCTATAAGGCAAATGTATTGAATATAGCGCTGGAAGGTATGATGCTGGCTGGCGCCTTCTTCTCAGTTCTGATCAGCTATCAGACGGGCAATGTTGTACTGGGATATCTGGCTGCTATCGGCGCGTGCCTGGTAATCGGATTGATTTTCGCATTCTTTGGAGTTTCCTGCAAAGGAAATGTGATCATCATTGGCCTTGCGATCAATATGTCGGTGACCGCGATTGCGGGATTTGTTTTACAGCTTATGAACTCCGCAAATATTAGACTGGATTTTACAAATGCAGCGGACTTTAAACTCCACATTCCGGTGATTCAAAATATCCCGGTTCTTGGAAGGATTATCAGCGGACACACGGTCATTACGTACATTTCTTTCGTATTTATCGTGCTCATCTGGTTTTTGATGTACCGTACGAAGTTTGGAATCTATGTACGTGTCGTTGGGGAAAATGAAGATTCGGCAAAAAGTCTTGGTTTAAATACGAATAAATATCGTTATCTGGCTGTGCTGCTGGGCTCTTTCTTCTGTGCACTGGCAGGGATCAACCTGGCATTGGAGCGTATGACGATTTTTACAAACAACATGACAGCAGGACGTGGATTTATCGCGATTGCAGCAATCTACTGTGGAAGAGGAGACCCGCTTTCCTCATCTGTGTATGCCGTGATCTTCGGTCTGGCAAGGGCGCTTGCCGTAAATTTAAGCTTACACGCAGGACCCGCTGCCGCTGTATTTGACGTCATTCCCTATGTGGTAATGACAGTAGTATTGACTGTTGTATCTATTGTGAAATATCGAAATCATAAAGTGCGTGGGGTATAAGATATGGGAAAAAGTGCGTTAATAATAGTAGATATGGTTCGGGATTTTACGGATCCCCTGGGGCTTGTCTACTATCCTGAAAACAGGAAAATCCTCAAAAATATTCAGAATGTGCTGGAGGCGGCAAGAAAAGGAAATCTCCTTATTATTTTCCTTCAGCACCGGAACCGCAGAGGAAAGATTGACCGAAAAGCGGCTGCTATGAGACCAAACTGCATCGAGGGGACATTTGGAGTAGAAATCGATCCGCTTCTGACCGTGGATGCGGAGAAGGATTATGTGATTCCAAAGAGAAGATACAGCGGTTTCTTCGGTACCGACCTCGATCTGGTACTGCGGGAAAACGGCATCGAAAATACGATTATCGTCGGAACAAAAACAAATTGCTGCATTCGCGCCACCGTAACCGATGCCTTTTATCTGGACTACACACCTTATGTTATCCGGGAGTGCGTTGCTACCAATGATGAAGTGGTCAATGAAGTACATTTAACAGATATTGATAAATATCTGGGGCATGTAATCGACATGAAGAAGTTTCAGGAGATGTTAGATAATGAAGAACTTTAAAATGACCAGTACATGATATAAGGTTGGGCAATAACTAGTGTTAGGAGGTTTGGCTTAGGAATGAGTATAAGAAAAACAGATGTGCTGACAAGTGGATATGTCAGTATGGACCATATTATTAGAATCGCTTCGCCGGCGCGCATTGGGTTCACCTCTCTCGTTCAGAACAAATCCAATGTAGATATCAACTATGGAGGCTGCTCTGTCAATATTGCTTATGCCCTGTGCAGGCTCGGCATGCGTGCACTACCAATCCTTCGTGTTGGTGAGGACTTTGAGTCCAATGGGTTCAAGCAGTTCCTGGTGGACGGAAATGTTCCCTTAGACGGCATAACAAAGATTCCAGATGAAAAAACCAGTGTATGTTATCTGCTGCAGGATAACCATAACGATCATATCACCATTTTCTATCCTGGGGCAATGGATGAAAAATATGCGGGACCAATGAAGGATGAAATGTTTGAACATGTACGTCTTGGTGTTATTACAGTGGCTCCACAGAAGGATAACCGGGAATTTTTTAAAAAATGTAAGGAACATAATATTCCAGTGGTATTTGGAATGAAAGATGATTTTAATGCTTTTCCAGAGGAATTTTTAAAAACATTATTGACAGAAAGCGAAATCATTTTTTCAAATGAAGTGGAGCGGAAGATCATCGAGGAGCTGTTCGGGATGAAGGACATCAAAGAACTGTTCCAGGTGGGGAAAGCGAATATTATTGTGACTACCTTGGGGAAAAACGGAAGTCTGTGCTATATTCGTGAAGGGGGGGCGGTTCGCCAGGAAAAAATCGAAATCTGTAAAGTGGAGCATGTAGTGGATGCTACCGGATCCGGCGATGGCTATATGGCAGGGTTTATTTATGGCTATTTGAATGGCTGTGATCCAAAGAACTGCTGTGAGCTGGGAAGCGCGCTGTCTCATTTTGTACTGCAGAAAGAAGGATGCTGTTCGAATATTCCAACAGAGCAGGAGCTTCTTGCCAAAGCAGAAGAAAACAGGACGAAATAAAAGTTATAAAGTGGGAGAGAAAGTTCAGATAGAAAGAGAGGCGATGGACAAGCATGGGTACTTTATATATGGGCGCTGACAGAGAATCTGTGTCAAAATATGTTCTTTTTTCCGGGGATCCATGGAGGGTGGAAGTGATAAAAAAATATCTGAATGAACCGAAAAAAGTCGCATTTATGAGGGAGTTCAATACGTATACAGGAACATATAAAGGAGTGGATATCACCGTGACGTCCACGGGGATCGGAGCCCCGTCGTCGGCGATCGCGATGGAGGAAATGTACGAGGCAGGCATGGAGGTTGCCCTTCGCATGGGAACGGTTATGTCTATGCAGGACGATATGCTGGGGCATTTCATGATTCCACTGGCTGCTATGAGACGGGAAAGCACCAGCCAGACTTATGTGGATTTAAGCTATCCGGCAGTTGCTGATTTTGAACTGGTTAATGTTATGAATGAAACGGTTACAGCCATGGGCAGACGATACGCAAATGGTCTGAACTGCACAATGGACGGATTCTATAGCTGCATGCACGATTCCAGATTCTCTAAAGAATGGGGCCGGGATATGTCCAAAACCTTTGAGGAATTAAAGAAACTTGGTGTAACCGGAATTGATATGGAGTCTTCCTGCATGATGACGCTGGGAAGATTGATGGATGTAAAAACCTGTGTACTTACAATGGTGACTGTTCTGGAAAACCTTAAGGAGACACTCCAAGGTCAGGAGCGTACGGAGGCAGAAGACCTGTTGTGCAGGACGGCGTTAGAGGGAATTTACAATTACCATTTAAAACATAGGCAGGAGCAGACACAGTGACAGATTAATATAAGAGTAAAAAAGCATATAAGGGAGGTACTTAGAAAATGAGTAAAGAAATATTTCAATTACAATCATCTACAATTATCGGCATGGTACACTGCCTTCCACTGCCGACGACAGCTGGTTTTTCTGGAGACTATCCGAAGATAATAGACCAGGCGGTGCAGGACGCAGTGACACTGGAAAAGGCCGGGGTGGACGCAGTCATTGTTGAAAACATGGGAGATGTTCCATTCTCTGCACATATCAATAAGGCACAACTGGCGGCTTTGACAGCGGTGGCAGCAGCTGTAGGGAATGCGGTGAAAATTCCTATGGGAATCGACGCAGCTTTCAATGACTGCGAAGCAGATATCGCAATCGCAGCGGTATCAGCAGCAGCCTTTATCCGGGTCCCGGTCTTTGTCGATACCGTGTGTACCACTGACGGAATCATTAATCCCTGTGCAAAGAAATGTATGGAATTTCGTAAACAAATGGGACTGGAACATGTTAAAATCCTGGCAGACGTCCAGGTAAAACATGCTCATATGATGCTTCCATATGTCACCATTGAGCAGTCCGCCAGCGAAGCGGCAGGCAGTGGCGCAGACGGGATCATCGTAACCGGGAATCAGATTGGAGAAGAAACACCGATTGATCTGATCAAACGTGTGAAACAGGTAGTGAAGCTCCCTGTATTTGCCGGAAGCGGCGTAAATGCAGAAAACATTAAGGAGCAGATGCAGGTTGCAGATGGTGCAATCATCGGTTCCAGCTTAAAAGAAGGCGGAGTACTGACGAATCCTATCGCCTATGACCTGGTGAAAAAAGTATTAAACGGATTGGAGTAAGGAGAGAGAATATTATGATGAGACCTATGAAACTGGCTGGCTCTGAATTGATGTTCGGAGCTGGCAGCCTGGAATACATAAAAAGCCTCCACGCCAAGAGAGCAAGTATTGTTGTTGGTGGAAGCAGTATGGAGAAAAGCGGAATGTTAGCAAAGGTGCAGGAACTGTTCCGTGATGCGGGGACGCAGGTAAGCGTGATCCGCGGCGTGGAGCCAGATCCGTCCTTTGGAACGGTTCTTCGCGGAGCAGGTGAGATGCGGGAATTCCAACCAGACCTGATCGTCGGCTTAGGCGGCGGATCTGCAATGGATGCGGCAAAAGCCATGTGGATTTATTATGAACATCCGGAATTGAAGACAATTGAAGAAATTCTGCCGCCGAAGGAATTTCCCAGATTGCGGACAAAGGCAAGGCTGTGCTGTATCCCCTCTACAAGCGGAACAGCCAGCGAAGTATCCCGTTCCATCGTAATTTCCGATAATGAACGTGGCATAAAACATGGAATCGGAAACATGGAAATGATGCCCGACATTGCCATTTGTGATCCGGCAGTCACCATGTCCATGCCTGCGCACATTACGGCTGAGACGGGAATGGACGCCATGACGCATGCGGTGGAAGCCCTGGTTTCCCAGCGTGCAAACTATATATCGGATATTCTTGCAAAACAGGCAGTCAAAGATATCTTCACATATCTGCCTTTGGCATACGAAGATGGAGAGAATGTGGAAGCAAGAGAAAAAATGTTGAACGCATCCATGGCGGCAGGTCTGGCCTTCACCAATGTGTCACTTGGGATTGTACACTCCATCGCGCATACACTAGGAAGTTTTTTCCATATCGCTCATGGACTCGGGGACGCGATTGTTCTTCCCTACGTGATTCATTTCAACGGGACAAAAAGTGCTGAGGCTCAGAAGATTTACAGGGATTTGGCGGAAAAGCAAAAGGCGGATAGCTTTGAGGCTTGTATCATTGAACTAAATAATAAGTTACATATTGCAGATAAAATCTCTGCACTGCTCAGTGACGGACAAAAAGCAGAATATCAGGAGAAAATTCCGGAGATGGCTGACATGGCGCTTGCCGATGGATGCACAAAGACCAACCCCGCGATTCCTACAAAGGCAGAGATGGAGGAACTGTTTAAAACTATTTTTTAGAAGGAAGGGAGAAAAATGAAACTTATATGTTATTTATCCAACGGATATCCAACGATAGAAAGCAGCATTGAGATGGCGGAAATTTATTCGGAGGCTGGCTGTGATATCATCGAAATCGACTTTCCCTCCGCGGATCCGTATCTGGAAAGCGAAATGATCTCCGGAAGGATGGCAAAAGCGCTGGAGAATTGCAGCGATTTCCAGAAATACATGGACGGAATGGTGATGGCAAAGAAAAACAACCCAGACACATCTTTTATTCTTCTGTCCTATGAAAATACGATCAGACAAATGGGATACAAAAAGTTCGAGAAATTTTGTCTGGAACATGAATTCAAGGACTTGATTCTAGTGGGTCTGGAAGACGAAACAATTAAAAATAAGCTGATTGAAGCCGGCATTCGTGTGAGCTGTTATGTACAGTATTATTTGGATGAAACAGAAGTAGAATCTGCCATCCGCTCCAATGGGTTTGTTTATCTTCAGGCAAAACCAACGAAAGGATATGTCAACCCGGATTATCCAGAACTGAAAGACTGCATCCAGTACTTAAGAAGCCGCGGCATCACAAGGCCAATCTACTGCGGTGTAGGAATCTACCAGCCAGAAGATGTTTCTATGGCGAAAGAGGCAGGAGCAGACGGTGTATTTGTGGGAAGCACCGTATTGAAGCTACATGATGATATTCCGGCGCTGACAGCAAAGATTAAAGAGTTAAAAGATGAGTGTTAAAAACCTGGGAAGCCTGGCGGCGGGGTCAAATTGGCGCCGCCAGGCAGAGAAAAAGAGTGTCCGTTTGAGAGAGGAGAATATAATGGCAAGAGCAAAAAGTATTTCGATCATCACCCTTGGAGTGGATGATCTGGAGCAGTCAATTCGCTTTTATGAGGCCCTGGGATGGGAATGTTCTCCGGAGTCAGATCCTGAAATCTGTACCTATATGCTTGCCGACAATATTGTGTTAGGTCTTGTCCCCTACGAATTCCTTGGACATGATGCACAAATGGAAGTGACTCCCAAAGCGCAATATCGGGGATTCACCCTCGCCATTAACGGCAGCAGTGCAGAAGAAGTAGACGAATTGTTTGCAGCGGCAGTAAATGCCGGCGCTACAAGCTGGCAGGAACCACAGTGGAAGGACTGGGGAGGATGTGATGGGTACTCCGGATACTTTCTGGATCCGGATGGATATCCATGGGAAGTTGCCTATGCTCCCTTCCTGAGATTATCAGAAGAGAACCGACTTCTGCCAAAAACGAAAGATGAGATGTAAAGGCCATTCCGCTTTTGCAGCGTTTAAAGAAAATAGCAGTACCGCATCGTAAGTAGGATGCGGTGCTGCTGTTTGTTTGTGTGACAGGAAGAGACTCATGATTTATGTAAAAGGTTATAAAAAATGCCATCGACTTTTGTTAGATTGTGACAATTTACAAAAGAAAAAAATAGTGATATGATAATGCCATTCCACCAAAAAAGAAAGAAGGAAGTGATGGATTGAAAATTGCTTTTTGGAGCAATTCGCCGGGTAAATCCGGGGTTACAGGCAATCTGTCCTGTATCAGTATCCTATCGGCTATGATTCAGCCGTCTAAAATGGTTCTGTTTGAGAATCATTCTAATATCAATGATCTTGGTAGTATGTTTCTAAATCAAAATTCCTATGACAAACTAAAAGAAGAAAATTCATATTTCGTGGAAAATGGATTGGGCAGAATTTTAAACTGTTGTGATATGGGAGATGCCATAAGTTCAGGTATCGTTCTCCGCACATGTCTGTCCGTGTTTGACCAGAGAGTGTTTTACCTCCCGCCGGGAGGCATGAACCGGGATCTTCTGGAGTTTCGCCTGAACCGGCATGCAGAAAATGTGATGGATCTGCTGGAACAGGTTTGTGGTACCGTATGTGTGGATCTCTCTTCATCATCTCTTGAAAGTTCCAGAAAAATCTTAAAAGAAGCGGATCTGATCGTAGTCAATCTGTGTCAGAATGATCAGCTGCTATCTCATTTTTTCAGAAATTTCTCAGAAATAAGAAAAAAAGCATTTTATATAATAGGAAATTATGATCCAGAATCAATCATCAGGAAAAGCGATATCGTAAGACGCTTTGGGATTTCTGGCAGCATGGTCGGTACGATTCCGTATAACCGGAGATTTGCGGATGCATTGACAAAGGGAAATGTCGTGTCATATTTATTAAAAAATTTCTCCTGCGGGGCGGACAACATTAATTACGAGTTTATTTCCGCTGCCAGAGAGACGGCATGCCTGTTTGAGCAGGCAAAGGAGATTGGAAGTAAGGAGAAAGTAAGGGGTGGGGGAAATGAAAAGGAGGAGGATCCTTCTCATGCTGTTTGCTCTGGCGGCAACAGCGTTTCTGATACCGGAGAGGGCGGATGCGGCCGTTACCAGACGGGTAGAAACTCTCAAGGAACTGGAACAGGCGCTGGCACAGAGTGGTGAGGCAGTTATCCTTTTGAAAAAAGATATCATGGTCAGCCGGATGCTGCGGGTAAAGGGAAAAAAGACGATCGATGGCAATTTCAGATATCAGCTTAGGAGGAAGGCAAAACCCATCTATAAAGGGACGCTGCTCTGGATGCAGGGGGAATGTCTTAGGCTGGAAGGGGTGACACTGAATGGCAGTGGCCGGAACAGCAGTGCCAGTGGTGATATCAATGGAAGACTACTGGAGACCGTGTCGGGAATGGTACTGCTTGAGAAGGGGGCCCGGTTAAGTTCTAATTATAACCTGACATCCTTAACGGATGGTGGAGGTGGAATCACCATTCATTCTGGGGGAAAGGTTGTTATGAGAGAAGGAAGCGTGATCTGTGATAATCTGTCCATAACCGGAGGAAGTGGTGTTCGGGTCGAGAAGGGCGGAAGTTTCGTGATGGAGGGTGGAAGCATCCGAGACAATGCGGTGACCGGACAGAAGACAGGCTCTGATTTTGACGGACGGGGTGGAGGCATACATAACCGGGGGGAGGTCTGGATCCAAGGCGGAGCCATTATGGGAAACATTGCCAGGGGATATAGAGGTGGAGAGAATGCTGGGGGATTTGGCGGCGCTGTTTACAACCAGAACCGATTGCGAATCACAGGCGGGATTATTCGGAATAATCAGGCATCCTTTGCCGGAGGCGCTGTCTATACGAATGAGGAGAGCCGGGTGTCGGTAGAAGGCGGTGAGATCTGTGAAAACCGGGCAGAAGGCCAGAGGGGCGGGGGGATTTATATGTCCGCTTCCTCCCAGGTTAACTTGTCAGGGGGAAGGATCCAGGACAACACAGCAAGACATGGATCCCAGATCTTTCTAAGCAGTACCTCTTCTGGTGTTCTGTCCATCTCCGGCGGAAAAATCACCGGGATGGGAACTGCGGTTTGGAATAATGGGGCTAGCGTTATAGTTACAGGCGGTGAGATCCATGGCAGTGGATGTGGTTTGAGAAATCTGGGGGTAAGCCAGATCCGGGGTGGGAGGATCTCGGGAGGGGAAAAGGGGATTTTCCACGATGGAGGAAGGCTGTGTCTGTCTGGGAGGATTCAGGTAAACTGCATTCAGATGACAGGGGAACAGTATGTTACGGTGGATCAAAAGCTCCGAATACAAGGAGGATGTGAACTTTTTCCTGAAAGCTACCGGGAGGGTAAACTGCTGGTACGCATCACGTCGGGAGATACGGAAAAGGAAGTACAGAAGAATTTTTCGCTAAGGAAGCGTAAACGGTTTATCCTGGAAGCAGCATCAGGAGGGCTTTATATTGGAAGGGAAAAGTATGTGATTAAATTTGCCGCCAACGGGGGCGTGGGGGAAATGAGGGAGCAGAAGGTTTATGTGGACGAGAGGGTACCATTGGATGCCTGTGCATATAAAAGATCCGGTTATGGATTTGTGGGGTGGTCGGCACAATTGATACCGAAGGTGACAGAGCCGGGGATGATAAAGTGGAAGGACAAGGCAGCGGTGAAAAATCTGGCAGAGGATGGAGAGAGTATCCTGTTGTATGCTCTGTGGGTAAAAGCTCCAGTATTTTCCGGGGAAGATACCGAGCTGATCTTTTATGAGGATGAGCAGGTGAATCAGGAGATCATGGGGTATGGCATCCGGGCAGAGGACGAGTTAGAGGGGGACTTAACGGAAAAGATCCAGGTAAAAAAGATTATTTTGCCAGACTTCAGGGAATTAAAGGGAGCGGACAGGCTCCCAACGGATTCCGATCATCTCGGAAAGGGAAGTATTGTTCTATCAGCAGCTAATTCTTTTGGGGTTTCCAGCCAGTGGATCCAGAGATATGAGGTGATTCCCAATGCGGCGCCGGAGCTGGAAGTGTCGGACCGGTATTATTTTGTATCAGAGATTCAAAATTCTCGGAAAGAGGAGATTTTACAGGATTTTAGAAGAAGTATACGGCTTCGGGATGATGTAGAGACACAGAGGCAGCTGGAACATGATCTAGTGATCTTTTGGGAGCAGCTGGATTTTGAGAGAGCGGGGAGTTACCAGGTTCATGTGAGGATCCGTGACCAGTTTGGGAACCGTTTTTATATGAAACCAAAAGAAGAAAGAAGATACGGACGGGGAAAATTGAGTGAAATGGATTTTGTGGTTCATGTGGTGGATCGGGAAAATGATATTAAAGATGAGGAGCCAGAGGGATATGTGCGTTTTATCAGTCGGGAGTATCTGGATACTCTTTCACCGGATTCTGTGTGGAAGGTAGAAAAATTTCGCAGGCTTTTGGAAGATTCCCTTGGTAAAGGATCGGGACAGTATGAGCAAATCTGGATTATCACCGGAGAGGATAAGAAACGGATCAAATCATTTATTAGATCCCAGAAGAACCCTTTTACCAAAGAGAGTAATAAGAATTTTATAAATATATTTTCCGGGCTGAGGAAGAAATAATAAGAGCTGCAGTACATAAGGAGGGATTTTATGACAGAATTTTTACAGGAATATGGGAAGATCATCGTGGCAGTATTGGTAGTGCTTGCTCTGATATCGGTGGTGGTGATGTTTCGTGAGCCGATTCAGAACATGTTTGAGGGATTGTTTTCCAGCTTTTTTCAAGAGATTGAGACAGAGTCTGGTTTTACACTGCCAGGCTTCCAGACAGGAGGAAAAAAATGAACATCGAGGATTTTGAAACCAGATTTTTGCTGAGACGCCAGGATTATGGAGTGTTGTATCCCTATATTGTCTCAGAGGATGTGACAGATATCAATTGGAATGGCAGACAGCTCTGGATTGACGACCTGAAAAAAGGAAGGTATCAGGCGGGAGAAGTGCTGGCAAAGGAATTCGTGGAGCGCTTTGCCTCCCTGATTTCCAGTGTGGTAAGCATACCTTTTAATAAGATGAATCCGGTACTGGAGGCGGAGACAGAGGAACTCAGGATCAGCATCGTACACGAGTGTGTTACAAGTTCCGGAATCACGATCTCGCTGAGAAAGATTCCGGCGGTAAGGCGTATGAAAAAGGAAGAAATGATACGTGAGGGTTATTGTGAAAAAGCAGTGGCGGAGTTTCTGGAAGGATGCATACAGGCACATTGTAATATCGCCATATGCGGAATGCCAGGAGCCGGAAAGACAGAGCTTCTAAAATATCTAACCCGGTTTATTCCGGATTCAGAACGGGTAATAACCATAGAGGATACCTTGGAGATTCATTACGGAAAGATCAATCCCAGAAAGGATTGTGTGGAGATGAAGGTGGCGGAAAATTTTACTTATACGGCGGCGATCAAAGCCTGCCTTCGCCAGCTTCCCCGGTGGATTATCCTATCGGAGGCAAGATCAGAGGAGGTTCGTTATCTGATGGAGAGTTTAAGTACAGGAACATATGGAATGACTACGCTTCACACCGACGACGTAAGAAATATTCCAGACCGGATTAAAAATATGGCGGGCGGGGATATGGACAGAGAGCGGATACTGAATGATGTTTACCGGTTTATCAATATCGGTGTACTGGTGAAAAGCATCATAGAAGATGAGGGAAGGATCACCAGACGGATTGAACAGATCTGCGCATTTGACAGAAGAGGGGAGAACTACTTAAAAAGTGTAAATAAAATTACCCTGCTCGTAGACCACGGAGAGATGACCGGAAAAAAACTGCCTCTGAACCTGGCGAGAAGGTTCCGGGAACAAGGAATATCCTCTGTATTTCAGCCGGAGGTGGGAGAATGAAGTGGGGGCGGAGTTTGTTTATATTTCTGGCAGCAGCTGGAATTCAGCTGGCTATCGGATGGATGTATGGTCTTGGTACAGGACTCACCCTATGCTTCACTGTCGGCGGCTGTCTGGCGTTGAAAAGAATTCGTTTCCACATCCATCGGGAAAAGGAGTTTGAACAGGAGTATGGTCAGGTAGTGACCTACCTTGAACAGCTGCTTTGTTCTTACCGCAGGCTGGGACATACAGGCAGGGCGATGGAGGACTGCAGCTCCCTATTTGAAATGAAGAGCAGGATGGGCGGGG
>CAMXSH010000031.1 GCA_947246475.1 uncultured Roseburia sp. | reverse complement strand
CACGGCATACTCCCCCCTTCTCTTTTTATCGCTGCATTCCCAGCAGTAATATACTACAAACTTCTTTTATATAAAACAAATTACATTCACGGCATACTCCCCCCTTCTCTTTTTATCGCTGCATTCCCAGCAGTAATATACTGCAGCTCTGACGCGGCAGTGCCCTTCTGTTCCTGCCAAAGGAACAGGCTGTGTTTCTGATGGTTTTTCCATCATTTCGTAGTGATTTCCAGACGAAATGTCTGATCCTGAATTAAGAATTTCAGATTGATTGTCATTATATCTCCTTTTCTGACAAATTGCAAGGATTATTTTTATTAATTTAAAAAGTTATCCACCCCAAGCGCCATCAAACCAGCTCGACGGCACGAAAAAAAGAACAGGCAAAGAATTGCTCTCGTACCCTTCACTTCCTTATGTGAAGGGTACGAAGATTTTCACCTGTTCTTTCCAATCATATACAAACATGTATTATGCCAATGCCTGCGCCAGATCTTCTATGATATCATTGACATTTTCAATTCCCACAGACAATCTCACCAGATCCGGTCCCACACCGGCTGCAACCAGTTCCTCATCATTCATCTGACGGTGTGTCGCTGATGCCGGGTGGAGAATACATGTATGGGCATCTGCCACATGAGTCGCAATCATTGCTATTTTTAACTTGGACATAAACTTTTCTGCCGCACTTCTTCCTCCCTTTACGCCAAAGGATACGACCCCACATGTCCCCTCCGGCATATATTTTCTTGCCCTCTCATAATACTTATTACCCGGAAGCCCCGGATAATTCACCCATGCCACCTGATCATGGGCTTCCAGAAATTCCGCCACCTTCTGGGCATTTTCACAATGCCTCGGCATCCTTACATGAAGAGATTCTATACCAAGGTTCAGAAGATAGGCATTCATCGGTGCCTGGATTGAGCCCAGGTCCCTCATCAGCTGGGCAGTGGCTTTTGTGATATAAGCGCCCTCCCGCCCAAATTTTTCTGCATAAGTGATGCCATGGTAAGATTCATCCGGTGTGGTCAGCCCCGGAAACTTATCCGCATAAGCAAACCAGTCAAATTTCCCGGAGTCCACAATACAGCCGCCTACGGATGCGTCATGGCCATCCAGGTATTTCGTAGTGGAATGGATGACGATGTCAGCCCCCCACTCAAAAGGACGGCAGTTAATCGGCGTGGCAAACGTATTATCAACGATCAGCGGTACCCCATGGGCGTGCGCAGCCTTGGCAAACCGTTCGATATCAAATACGATAAGCGCTGGATTGGCAATGGTTTCACCAAATACTGCTTTGGTATTGGGCTGGAATGCCGCCTCCAGTTCTTCCTCAGAACAGTCTGGATCCACAAAGGTAAACTCGATGCCCATGCGCTTCATCGTCACCGCAAAGAGATTATAGGTTCCCCCATAGATCGTGGATGAGGATACCACATGATCCCCTGCGCTGCAGATATTAAACACCGAATAAAAAGAGGCCGCCTGTCCCGAGGAGGTAAGCATCGCCGCTGTTCCTCCCTCCAAAGCACATATTTTCGCCGCTACATAATCATTAGTAGGATTCTGAAGTCTTGTATAAAAATAACCACTTGCCTCCAGGTCAAATAATTTTCCCATATCCTCACTGGAATCATACTTAAAGGTAGTACTCTGAACAATAGGGATCATTCTAGATTCGCCGTTTTTGGGCTCGTATCCTGCCTGAATGCATTTTGTCTCTCTTTTCATCACACATTTCTCCTTTACTTTGTATCAGCTTGATTCAATAAGCTTTCTCAACATCGCTAACAACAAGTATATCATTTTACAACTGCTGACACAACCGGAAAAATGGCAAAATCTGCGATCTTTCTATCACTGGGCAGAATTGGCACGCATGGCATTCAAAATCGCGATCACCGCCACACCCACATCAGCAAATACCGCTTCCCACATATTTGCCTGTCCCAGAGCTCCGAGAGCCAGTACCAGCAGTTTGATTCCAAGGGCAAATATGATATTCTGGCGCACGATCTTCATCGTCTTCACTGAGATCCGTATAATGGATGCCAGTCTTGATATGTCATCCTCCATCAGCACCACATCTGCCGCCTCAATGGCTGCATCCGAACCCAAACTGCCCATGGCGATGCCGATATCTGCCCGGGTGATAACCGGAGCATCATTGATACCATCTCCAGCAAACGCCACATACCTGCCCTCGCTGCATCCTTCCATGATCTTCTCAAGCTCTGTCACCTTATCCTCCGGCAGCAGCTCCGTATGCGCCTCGTCGATGCCAAGCTGCCCGGCGATCGCCTCACCGGTCTCCTTCTTATCTCCTGTCAGCATGACAAACCGTCTTACCCCTGCTCTTTTCAGATCAGACAGAGCTTCTTTCACTCCCGGCTTGATCTGGTCTGAGATAAATATACAGCCGGCATACACCCCATCTACAGACACATACACGCTGGTACTGGTCTGATGTTTTTTACTCAGGCTTTCTGCAGATTCAGGAACCACCACTCCATGTTCAAGCAGAAGTTTTTTCTTTCCAGCCAACACCAGCTTTCCCTCTGCCATTCCTTTCATTCCATATCCTGGGATCTCCTCCACTCCGGATACTTCTACAAAGTCTTCCTGGCAGGCGTTGAGAATGGAGCGGGCTATGGGGTGCCCGGAATATCTCTCCACGGAAGCTGCCATGCGGAGGGCATCCATTCCCTTTTCTGAAGCCACCTCAGATACTTCAAATTCTCCTTTGGTCAGCGTCCCCGTCTTGTCAAATACGATGGTATCCATCCGGGAAACCATTTCCAGGTAATTACTGCCCTTCACAAGAATACCTCTGGAGGACGCCGCACCGATCCCGCCAAAAAAGCTGAGGGGAACGGAGATCACCAGGGCACAGGGGCAGGATATCACGAGGAAAATACATCCCCGCTGAATCCAGTCGGAAAATCCCTGTCCCAGTACAAGAGGAGGAAGCACTGCAATCAGAAGCGCAGCAATGACCACGATCGGCGTGTAATATCTGGCAAATTTCGTGATAAAATTCTCCACCTTCGCCTTCCGGCTGCTGGCATTTTCCACCAGCTCCAGAATCTTTGCCACCGTAGAATTTTCAAATTCTTTTGTTACGCGGACCCGCAGTACACCAGAACCATTTACACATCCACTGATGATCTCATCGCCGTGTTTCAGCTTCCGGGGCACGGATTCGCCGGTCAGCGCACTGGTATCCACAAAGGAACTCCCCTCCACAACAACTCCATCCAGCGGCACTTTTTCCCCAGGTTTGATCACAATGATACTGTCCGGCAGCACATCCTCCGGATCCGTCTGCTCCACTCCGCCTTCTGTTTCAAGGTTGGCATACTCCGGGCAGATATCCATCAACTCCGTGATAGATCTTCGGGAGCGGTTCACCGCATAACTCTGGAACAGCTCTCCCACCTGATAGAAGAGCATGACCGCCACGGCTTCATCGTATTCTCCCGTTCCAAAGGCGGCAAAAGTTGCAATGCACATAAGGAAATTCTCATCAAACACCTGTCCGTGACCAATATTCACCACCGCTTTTTTCACCACATCGCCGCCGATGACCACATAGGGGATCAGATATAAGCAGAACTCAAACAATACGGCATAAATATGATTTTCAAATAACTCATCTGCATTAATGATCCCTGTATGAAATAGCAGAAAAAACAGGGCGAAGATCACAGCGGAAAAAAGAATGCGGAACAATACATTTTTCTGCTTTTTTGTCATACAAATCTCCCTCCTCCAGCTTCTTATCTCTCAAGATAACAATCCGAGTCCACTTTTTTACAGGCTGCCTCTGCCAGCTCCACGATCTTGTCAAAGCTCTCGTCCTCTGCGGTTAATGTCAGTTTCTGTGCCATAAAGCTGACTACGGCGCTCTCCACCCCTTCGATCTTATTTATGGCATGTTCCATCTTTGCCGCACAATTCGCACAGTCAAGATTTACTATTTTAAATTTTTTCTTCATCATTTTCTCCATTTCCGAAAGGTCTGTGCCCTTCTATAATTATTCCAAAATATGTTCCATCCCCTGGCTGAGAATTGACATTACATGATCGTCCGTCAGGGAATAAAATACCGATTTACCTTCTCTTCTATTCTTTACTAATTTATTCTGCTTTAATACTCTCAGCTGATGGGAGATCGCTGACTGATTCATATTCAGCACATCTGCGATATCACACACACACATCTCCGAGCGAAGTAAAAGATACATGATCTTAATACGGGTGGAATCCCCAAATATTTTATAGAGATCTGCCAGATCATATAAGGTGTCTTCATCCGGCATATCGTCCTTCCAACGGCTGACCTGCTCGGTATGATGATGCGTCAGCTCGCAGCAGTCCACATCTTTTTCTGCCATATCTTCTCCTTTCCCTGCAGTTTTGCTCATTTTGCAGAAATATTTTGCCCCTACATATGAATAATTATTCATATGTTCATTTTTATATTACTATACTTTCCTTTAAAATTCAACCCCAAATTTAATTTATTCCTTCACTTCGTAAATGTAGGCATTCCCTTTTTTTCCCACCCTCTCCACCAGTTCAAGATAATGAAATATATTCATGGCAGTCTGGGCATGGGACAAAGGTATTTTGGCAGATTTCGCATATTCCTTTGAGGTAAAGCCAGAAAGTTCCGGTGGTATCATCATCCTATAATCTTCCACTCTCTCAAAGAGCATCTCATCTACCAGTGCCAGGGGAATCCGGTCATATCTGGTAGCGCCTCTTTTTTTATCCTGGCTCCAGCCATCCAGCAGTTTCGTCTCTTCCACATCGATAAACAAAAATAAGATATTAAGATTAGGGTGATTCAAATAGGTTTTAATACGGTACAATTCCTTGAATGCCTGATAGGGGCTTCCTTTTTTAGGGGATTTACGCCGGCTCACCTCCAGTCCCGTCTCCGGGTCCACCCAGATCACCCATTTCGTCGCCGGGATCGGATATACGATCGTTACCCTGTACAGTGGCAAAAACTTATCCAGCTTGCGGCGAAGCACATTAAAATTGGCGGTCTGTATTTCAATGACCGCTTCGTCCCTGAATACATCCGCCACATAACCTTCCAGCGGAACCTCATGATAATCTGCATTTGGTTCCATATAATTTTTTACAACAGCGTGAAGCGTCTTTTCAGACAAAGTGCCAATTCCAAGACGCTCCCTCTCATTGTATACGATCTTCTGTAATGCCTGATCAAAGACCTTCCTGTCCATAGTATGCATTGTCTCCATGCTTTCTGAAATAGTGTTTATCCAGCAAATACTGGGGTGCTGGCTTCACGGATGGATTCAATGTCATGGTATGGTGAGCCATCTCTGCCACCTTGTCCAGTACTACGGCATTGTAAACCGCATTGGCGGGTGATGTTCCCCAGGTAAAGGGACCATGGTTCTTCACTACGATACCTGGTACTTCCATGGCATCTCTTTCACCGAGAGTCTCAACAATGACCAGACCTGTATTTTTTTCGTATTCGTCGCTGATCTCTGCAGCGGTCAGATCCCTGGTACATGGGATTTCACCATAAAAATAATCCGCGTGTGTCGTTCCCAGCGCCGGGATCGACATTCCTGCCTGTGCAAAGGTGACAGCCCAGGTAGAATGTGTATGTACAACTCCTGCCAGATTATCAAATGCTCTGTACAGCTCGATATGGGTCGCCGTATCAGAAGAGGGGCGATATTTTCCCTCAACCACATTCTGGTCAAAATCTACCACTACCATATCCTCTGGTGAAAGCTCATCATATTCTACACCGCTGGGCTTAATTACGACTAGGTTATTTTCCCGGTCGATTCCGCTCACATTCCCCCAGGTATAGATAACAAGCCCTTTCTCCTGGAGCTCCATATTTGCATCATATACTTCTTTTTTTAATTGTTCCAGCATACCAGTTTCCCTCCATTTGTTCTCCAAATCATATTTTAGCTGTTCAGCCATATTATTTTTATTATAATAGAAATACCTGCGCCCGTCAATACGGCTAGGTTAAATTGTGAGAGCCCCGCGGCTCCCCTTACAGGGAGACGGAGGGCTCAGACGGACCTTTTATTCAGTAAACAACGGAGTGGAATAATAGCGGTCTCCACTGTCAGGCAGAAATACAACGATATTTTTCCCCTTATTTTCTGGCTTCTGTGCCTCCCGCAATGCGGCCCAGAGCGCTGCCCCAGAAGAGATTCCCACAAGAATCCCCTCTTCCCGGGCAATCTCTTTTGCCGTCGCAATAGCATCCTCGTCTTCCGCTGTTGTTATGGCGTCATATATTTTTGTGTTCAGAACCTCTGGCACGAATCCTGCTCCGATTCCCTGGATCTTATGAGGTCCTGCTGTTCCCTGGGAGAGTATCGGTGAAGCGGCTGGTTCCACTGCAACGACCTTGATGGAAGGCTTTTTACCTTTGAGATATTCGCCCACACCAGTTATCGTCCCTCCTGTTCCCACACCTGCCACAAAAAGATCCACCTCGCCGTCTGTGTCTTCCCAGATCTCTGGTCCGGTCTTCTTCCTATGGGCTTCCGGATTTGCCGGGTTGACAAACTGACCAGCGACCAGGCTCCCTGGAATCTCCTGATTTAGTTCTTCTGCCCTCTCAATGGCTCCCTTCATACCCTTACTGCCATCGGTAAGCACCAGGTCCGCACCATAGGCTTTTATCATATTTCTTCTTTCGACACTCATAGTCTCCGGCAGGACGATGACCGCCTTATATCCCTTGGCGGCGGCGATGGCAGCCAGACCGATCCCTGTATTTCCAGAAGTCGGTTCCAGAATCGTCCCTCCCGGCTTGAGCCTGCCGCTTCTCTCCGCTTCCTCGATCATCTCCAGCGCAATACGGTCTTTCACACTTCCAGCAGGATTCAGGTATTCCAGCTTTGCCAGTATTTTCGCCTCAAGACCATATTTTTTCTCAATATTGGTTAATTCTACCAGCGGCGTGTTTCCGATCAGCTCGGCAGCACTTCTATAAATCTTCCCCATATGAGAATCTTCCTTTCCTATTATTTTCGCTGTCTAAGCGGCATTCTATTGGCTGTTATACAGCGCCGCATAAAATCCGCCCTTTTTCAAAAGCTCTTCATGATTTCCCTGTTCTATAATATGCCCGTCTTTCATCACCAGTATTACATCTGCTTCCCGGATGGTGGAAAGGCGATGTGCCACAATAAAGCTGGTTCTTCCCTCCATCATCTTAGAAAATGCATTCTGGATGCGGATTTCTGTACGGGTATCGATGGATGAAGTCGCCTCATCCAATATGAGCATAGGCGGCAGACAAAGCATTACCCTGGCGATACACAGCAGCTGCTTCTGCCCCTGGGACAGACTGCCGCCATCCTCGCCAATCACCGTATCATATCCTTTCGGCAATCTCTTAATAAAGCTGTGGGCATGGCTGGCTTTAGCCGCCTGAATCACCTCTTCTTCCGTGGCATCCGGTTTTCCCATCACGATATTTTCCCGGATGGTTCCCTGCTTTAACCAGGTTTCCTGCAGCACCATACCATAATTTGCCCGAAGGCTCTCCCTGGTAACCTTGCGGCTGTCATGGCCACTGATAAGTATCTCCCCGGCATTCACATCATAAAACCGCATAAGAAGGTTAATGAGTGTTGTCTTTCCACAACCCGTAGGTCCGACGATCGCTACCCTCTGACCAGGTTTTACATCCAGATTAAAATCTTCGATCAGCTTCTGCCCCGGCACATAAGAAAAGCTCACATCCTGGATTTTTACGCTCCCATCCACATCATGAAGTACCACGGCATCATCATCATCTGGTATCTGCGGCGTCTCATCGATGAGTTCAAAGATCCTTCCTGCACAGGCGATGGCATTCTGCAGTTCTGTCACCACACCAGAAATTTCGTTAAACGGTTTGGTATACTGGTTCGCATAGCGCAGAAAACAGGACAGCTGTCCCACCGACAGGCTTCCCTGGATGGCAAAAAATGCACCGCTGATCCCCACCCCTGCATACACAAGGCTGTTTACAAATCTGGTCGCCGGATTGGTGATGGAGGAAAAGAAGATTCCCCGCAAAGAGCATTTCCGCAGTCTCTCATTGATCTCGTCAAATTTCTCCTGGGCATCGTCCTCATAGGCAAAGGCCTGAACCACTTTTTGATTTCCAAGGATTTCTTCTACCAGCGCCGTCTGCTCTCCTCTGGTCTCCGACTGCAGCTTAAACATTTCATAGGTTCTTTTTGCGATGAAACTTGCCACCAGCAGAGAAACTGGTGTAATCACTACGACCACCAGCGTAATGCTGACATTCACACTGAACATAAATAACAGGGTTCCAAGGATCGTCACAACACCGGTAAACAACTGGGTAAATCCCATAAGAAGCCCATCCGCGAACTGATCCACATCGGCGATCACACGGCTGACCACCTCCCCATGGGAATGACCGTCAATATATTTTAAGGGCAGCTCCTGTATCCTCCGGAACGCCTCGTCACGGATATCCCGTACGATGTTAAAGGTAATCTTATTATTGCACACATTCATGATCCACTGCGCTGCCATGGTCACTGCCACCGCGCCGCCAATCTTCCATAATATATGTCGGATGGCGTCAAAATCCACCGCGCCGGGAGCAATAATACAGTCGATGGCCTGCCCGGTGAGGATCGGCACATATAACGTCAGCGCCACCGTCACCGCCGCCAGCACCAGGGAGCAGATAAGGAAAAATGTATATCGTCTGATATAGCTCAATACTCTTCGGATCGTCTCTTTCTGGCTCATCATTTTTCCTCCTTTCCAAACTGGGATTCATAGATCTCCCGGTATACTTCACAGCTCTGCAGCAGCTCTTCATGGGTTCCTTTTCCTGCCAGCTCCCCGTCATCCAGCACAAGGATCTGGTCTGCCTGCAGGATCGAAGCCGCACGCTGGGACACGATAAATACCGTAGTTCCCGCCAGATTCTCCCGGATCCCCTCACGCAGTGCGGCATCCGTCATATAATCCAGCGCCGAGGAACTGTCGTCCAGGATCAGAATATCCGGTTTCTTTACCAATGCCCTGGCAATGGTGAGGCGCTGCCTCTGCCCGCCGGAAAAATTCCTTCCTCCCTGTTCCACTAATGCATCCAGACCGCCTTCTTTGTCCCTGACAAACTCCGCCGCCTGAGCCGTCTCCAGCGCTGCCCAGATCTCTTCATCCGTGGCATCTTTTCGGCCCCACTGCATATTGGAGCGGATATTTCCATAAAAAAGTACCGCCTTCTGGGGTACGACCCCGATCTTTTCCCGCAGTTGAATGAGGGGATACCTCTTAATATCAGTTCCACCGATTCGGATCTCACCAGAGGTTCTCTCATAAAATCTCGGAATGAGATTGACCAGGGAAGTCTTCCCTGAACCCGTACCACCGATCACTCCGATCACATCGCCCCGTTTCGCTGCAAAGGAAATATCCGTCAGAGACTCTTCCGAAGCATTCTGATAAGACAGTCCCACATGCTCAAATTCTACTATTTCTCCCTGGCTTGAGAAGGAAATTCCCTCTGCCAGATCCGTTCCCGCAGTATCCTTGAGACTTGTCTCTACCTCAAACACGTCCTGAATCCGGTTCCCACAGGCGATCGCCTTCGTAACCGTGATAATCAGATTTGCCAGCTTCACCAGCTCCACCAGGATCTGTGTCATATAATCCACCAGAGCCACCACAGCTCCCTGGGTGAGAATCCCTGTCTCCACCCGCAGTGCCCCTGTCCAGATCAGAAAGATGATCGCTCCGTTCACGATCACAAATGTAAGCGGGTTCATCAGAGCCGAAACCCGTCCCACAAAAAACTGTACTTTATTCAGATCAAGATTTGCCCTCTCGAATTTTACCGTCTCCTCCTTTTCTTTCCGAAAAGCACGGATCACTCTGGCACCGGTTAGGTTTTCCCTGGTGATGCCAAGGATCCGGTCCAGCCCTGCCTGTACTTTTTTATAAAGGGGAATGCTGGCAAGCATCACACCAAATACCACGATGGACAAAAGGGGAATCGCCACGACGAAGATCATAGCCGCCTTCACATCAATGGTAAATGCCATGATCATGGCTCCAAATACAATAAACGGTGATCTTAGAAACAGTCTCAGCACCAGATTAACCCCTGACTGCACCTGATTTACATCACTGGTCATCCTCGTGATCAAACTGGTAGATCCCAGCCGGTCGACCTCCGTATAGGAAAAAGTCTCGATATGATGAAACAATGCCGATTTCAGTTTTGCTGAAAATCCTACTGCTGCCTTGGCAGCAAAGTACTGTGCTGTCAGGGAAGAGGCGAGCCCTACCACTGCCAGCAGAAGTAATACGCCTCCCATCATCATCACGTACCTGCCATCCCTGTTTTTGATCCCCACGTCAATAATAGACGCCATAACGAGAGGCACCATCAATTCAAAGGATGCCTCTAATAACTTAAAAAGTGGTCCCAGCACGGACTCCTTTTTGTAATCTTTGAGATATACAAGTAATTTCCACATCTTATGCTTCTCCTCCCTCAGAGATGTTTTCACTGTTCCATATTGTAACACATTTGGTGAATAATTACTACAATCTTCCGAAATAAAAGAATCCACAGAAAAGATACCGCATAGAATGAATATAACAATCAAAAATAAGGGTGACTTATTTTGGAAAATAAATCAATCCGACCAGAACTTTTTGCCACGGTCACTCAGGGAGAAGATACCGGAAAACTGACTGTAAATGTAACTTCGGAACGGGATAACCGCCCCATCGAAGGGGCCTCTGTCCGTATCACCTACGACGGACAACCGGACAATATCATTGAAGAAACTACCACGAATACCGAGGGGCAGATTCCTGACGTGGAATTGAATGCACCACCCATTGATTACAGCATGGCGCCTGGAGCTAATAAACCATATGCAGAATATACCATCTATATATCTGCCCCCGGATATGAGACACTGGAAGTGAGCGGAGCTGAAATTTTTTCCGGGGAACTGGCGATCCAGAATGCTGCCCTGCTTCCCATCAGCCCCACCGATCCGACGGGAGCCGAGTTATATGTCATCCCTGACCACACCTTGTGGGGAGATTATCCACCAAAGATCGCAGAGGATGAAATCAAACCCGTTGATGAATCTGGCGAAATCGTTCTAAGCCGGGTTGTGATCCCTGAATACGTGGTAGTCCACGACGGACCTCCCTCGGACCAGTCTGCCACCAACTATTATGTGAAATACAAAGATTACATCAAAAATGTAGCCAGCAGCGAAATATACTCTACCTGGCCAGAAGCGACAATTCAGGCAAATGTCCTGGCGATCCAGTCCTTTACGCTTAACCGGGTATTTACAGAATGGTACCGCAACAAAGGCTATGACTTCACCATTACCAGTTCCACTGCCTTTGACCACAAATGGATCCCTAACCGGAATGTTTTTGAAAGCATCTCCAGCATAGTGGATGAACTTTTCACCAATTTTCTCTCCCGTCCAAATGTGATTCAGCCAATCCTGACACAGTACTGCGACGGAAAAAATGTCAGCTGTCCAAACTGGATGACCCAGTGGGGCAGCAAATCCCTGGGAGACCAGGGCTATACAGCGATTGAAATTCTCAGAAACTACTATGGAAGCTCTATATTTATAAATTCTACTGACATAGTATCCGGAGTCCCTGCCTCCTGGCCCCAGTACAATCTGGAACTTGGCAGCTCTGGTGAAAAGGTACGGCAGATGCAGCAACAGCTAAATGTTATCTCCGGCGCCTATCCGCTGATTCCAAAGATTGCTGTTGACGGTGTATTCGGTCCCCAGACCGAAGAGGCAGTAAAAACCTTCCAGCGCATTTTTAAACTGACTCCCGATGGCATCGTTGGTCTCAGAACATGGTACAAAATTTCTGAGATTTATGTGGGGGTAAGCCGGATCGCTGAGGGTGTGGCAAGATAACCATAGAACTGACATGACATTTCAGCGGTCAGCCCGGAAACAGACAGGATTCAAACCGATGTATGGAGGGCTGAATAAAGGAGCCAGCACATCTATGATTAAATTCATAAATGTGCTGACTCCTTTTCTTTTATCCATCATTCTGACTCGGCGGATTCTCCATCCTTGCTGTAGTGCACGATCCGAAACTGTTTTTGGTCCACAGCAGTCGAATCCGTCTCCTCATCATACACGTCTGATTCCCACATCATGCAGATATAAAAGTCGTCTTCTGCCCCCACAAAAAAGTCTAATATTTGAGAACCCTCATCTTCTATTTCGCTCATGTCTGTCTTTTCTGTAAGCCATTCTACATTATCTGAACTCTGGTAATTATTCACCTTGTACACACCGCTTTGGTTGCACATGAACAGCTCCCAGGTATTGGGATTCATATAGAAAAACCAGTCTTTATTCATGACGTCCTCGCCGAGCTTGGAACCAAATGTATTTAACTCTGTCATATCCGGCAGGCTTACAACCTGAAAAAGATTGGATTTGTTGGAAAAGAAAATAATCTCATTTTCGCCGATTGCAAATCTTCGTTTCCCTGTCACCACATTTCCAAGCTCCTTACTGACCTGCCCGCTTTCACTGTCGATCAGATAGCCGGTTCCCCCGCCATTATCCGAACTGAGCACCAGAATGCTGCCATCTTCAAAAACATGGTAATCACTGAGCCATTTTACATTTACGCTAGCGCCATAATCATTTGGATCCCAGGGAGCTGGACCGATGTCCAGAGGAATTTCATAAATGCGGTCATTTTCTTCATCAATCTCAAGAACAGAATATGTCTCTAACTCTAATTCTTTTTTACCCTCTTCTGTCTCCGCCTCTTCTATCACATAATAACAGAAGATTCCGTACAGGCTTCCATTATCACCCCGGCGGAACTGACTCAGCTCGCAGTGTTCCCAGCCTGTCTGTTCAAACTTCCGATCCATAAAATCACTGAGAGAATTTTCGCAGATCTCCTCAGAATCCCAGTTTTTGGCATCATCCATGCTGTGGCGGGTGACTGTAGCATGATACACGTCATCTTCTATAGTAAAATCGCCATAATACAACGCCGGTTTTCCATTGACATCTGCTGTAAAACCGCTGAAAATTTCCCCGATATAATCACTAGCTTCCTCCGTCTGTGACAGTAGTGATTCCGGCAATGACAGTTCATCTGCTTTATAACGAACCTTCTTCTCCTCTATGGATACCTCCTGCTTTGTCCTGGGCGTCTCTTCACTCCCGCAGCCTGATAAAACCAGGATACAGACCATGAATACGCTAAGCAATCTTTTCATCCAAATCAAACCTCCAAAAAATCTATAAAATCATTGACAGCTGAATACGCTTTTTCTGCAGATCCACAGACAGTACCTTCACCTCTACCACATCCCCCACACTGACAACCTCCAGAGGGTGCTTTACGAACTTCTTGTCACTAAGCTTGGAGATATGTACCAGACCATCCTGATGGACCCCGATATCAACAAAGGCGCCAAAATCAATGACATTGCGCACGGTACCTTTTAAGATCATTCCCTCCGTCAGATCTTTCATCTCCAGCACATCGGTGCGAAGCACTGGTTTCGGCATCTCCTCGCGTGGATCCCTGCCCGGCTTTTCCAGTTCTTTTACAATATCATCCAGCGTCAGTTCACCCACATCCAGTTTTGACGCCAGTCCCTTCCGGTCTTTTGCCAGAAGAGAAAGACCTACAACACCGCCACGGATATCATCTGGAGCAAGACCAGCGATCTTCAGAAGTTCCTCTGCTGCCTGATAGGATTCTGGATGCACACTGGTGGCATCCAACGGGTTTACGCCATCACTGATCCTCATAAATCCCGCGCACTGCTCGAATGCTTTCGGTCCCAGCTTCGCTACTTTCAAGAGCTGCTTACGGCTGGTAAAACGTCCATTCTCTTCCCGGTATGCCACAATATTTTTTGCTATCGGCTTTGAAATACCGGAAATATATTCCAGGAGAGACGCAGATGCGGTATTCAGATCCACACCGACATTATTTACACAATCCTCTACCACAGCAGAAAGAGCTTCGCTCAGTTTTTTCTGGTTCATATCATGCTGGTACTGTCCAACTCCAATAGATTTGGGATCGATCTTCACCAGCTCTGCCAGGGGATCCTGCAGCCGTCTTGCGATGGACACCGCACTTCGTTGTCCCACATCAAACGTCGGAAACTCCTCCGTGGCAAGCTTGCTTGCTGAATACACCGATGCTCCCGCTTCATTGACAATCACATACTGCACCGGTTTGTTGATCTCTTTCAGCATGTCCACGATCACCATCTCAGATTCTCTGGAAGCGGTTCCATTTCCCACTGAAATTAATGTGACATTATATTTATCAATAAAACCTTTCACAATTTTTTTCGTCTCTGCCACCTTATTCTGGGGCTCTGTGGGATAGACCACGATGGTATCCAGCACTTTGCCTGTTTCATCCACCACTGCCAGCTTACATCCTGTACGAAACGCCGGGTCCCATCCCAGTACTACCTGACCAGTGATGGGAGGCTGCATCAGAAGCTGGGTAAGATTTTTCCCAAATACCCTGATCGCCCCGTCCTCTGCTTTTTCTGTCAGTTCATTGCGTATCTCCCTCTCGATGGAGGGCGCGATAAGTCTCTTATAACTGTCTGCCAGGGTGTCCTTCAGACATTCCGTCGTATTGGGATTTTCCCTTGTAATAACCTTTTTCTCCAGATACCGCTGAATCCGTTCCTCTGGCGCTTGGATCTTAACAGTGAGAAATTTTTCTTTTTCACCGCGGTTGATGGCAAGGATCCGATAGCCAGCGATCTTCTTCACCGCTTCTTCAAACTCATAATAATTTTCATATACTGACTTTTCTTTCTCATCCTTTGCTGATGAGACGAGGATCCCTTCTTCCATCGTCAGTTTGCGGATATAAATCCGGTAATCTGCCTCATCTGCCACTGACTCCGCAATGATATCCATCGCTCCCTGAATGGCATCCTGGACATTACTCACTCCCTTTTCCTCTGACAGATATTCTGCCGCCTCTTCTTCCAGAGAACACTCTGTCATCTGAAGCAAAATAATGTTTGCCAGACCTTCCAGACCCTTTTCTTTTGCAATGGTCGCTCTGGTACGGCGTTTCGGACGATAAGGACGATATAAATCCTCCACCATGACCTGGGTCTGTGCTGCCAGGATCTGTTCCCTGAGTTCCTCTGTCAGCTTTCCCTGCTCTTCTATGCTGGCAAGTACCTGCTCTTTCTTTTCTTCCAGGTTTCTCAGATAGGTAAGACGATCATTAAGATTACGAAGCTGCTCATCATCCAGCGCACCATGCTGCTCTTTCCGGTACCTGGCGATAAACGGAATCGTATTTCCCTCATCGATCAGCTTGACAACAGCCTCCACCTGCCATGTTTTTATCTCAAGCTCTTCCGCTATTTTTTGATTTATATCCATCTTTTCCTCCCATGATCGCTTTTTGTTTATCGAAGCGCCTCATTTCTTCTCAACTTATTTGCCACTTTATTTTTATACATGATATCATCACTTTCATTCATGTAACTCTCAATCGTATCATTTGCCGTCGGTATACCGATCTTATAGCCCCAGCTGGCATGTACGTCATATGGTTTTTGAGACTTCTGATTAAAGTTATCCAGACTCTCCTCAAAAACCCGGATCCAGTTCTTTACATCATCCCGATCCCGGCAGGGGAAAATCACCTCAAATTCATCCCCCCCGATACGGGCACCAATCTGTCCCTGAACCGCCGCCTCCTGAATTGCATAACCCACTGCCCGGAGCGCAGAATCTCCTTCGTGATGACCATAGATATCATTGATTGGCTTCAGGCCATCCAGATCAATTCCAACCACACAGATGATACTGTCTCTTGCCCTTGCCTTGGAAAACTGCATTCTTCCATATTTCTCAAAACCACGCCGGTTATACAATCCTGTCAGAACATCCTGTATATACATATTCTCAAGTTCTACGATCAGATCGTTCATCCTCTTCTGGGACAATATATTGTGGATCGCATTCGATACGGCGATGGTCCAGCGCACATACGCTGTCCCACAGCTTTCATGGTTCAAAAAACTATATGCCTCATACCCATAACAGCTATCCTGAAAATGGATGGGATAAAAAAAGTAGCACTGTGGCTCGTCGGAGTTCATTTCTTCCGGCAAAAGCAGTCTTCTTTCAAATGGAATATCCACTTCTCCCATATCCAGGCGTTCCCTGATGGCAGTGCGCACATGCATGGTATCCGGGTATCCCCTGAATTTAACTTTATTTTCTTCTACATCCTCTCTGAGACAGATGACATAATTTTTAATATTCTCAATATTATAAATGTATTTTGCGATGACCTGATGCATTTCCTCGATGGAGGAAACCTGATTGAAGTCAATCGCCATAAAACTAAGCTGCATCTCAAGATTTTCCGATCTGGCGCCAAACTTATGCTGGGCACATCTCTGTGCAATCGTTGAAGAATGCCCTCTCTCCAGGCAGCCACAGGATTCCCTGATAACAACCTTGGTAGAGACATAAACGTCTTCTATCTGCCCGTCATCCTGATGCTTATGTATAAGATCAACCGCTGCATAAGCCATTTGCTTAAAGTCAACATGCAGTGTTGTAAGGGAAGGGTTATAAACAACACCTTCCTCTACTCCGTCAAAACCAGTCACAAGCACATCTTCCGGAACTCTGACTCCCCGCTCATACAATTCATCTATAAGAGAAAGCGCCATATAGTCATTGGCACATACGATCGCCTCTGGATACTGACCCTCCTGACCAAACCATTCGCAGGCTTCTTTTGCTTTGCCCCGCCAGAAGTCCCCATAAAATATCCTGTGGTCATTTACTGGCAGCCCATATTTATCCATAACTTTCCGGAAGCAGCGAAGCCTCGCTTCGGCGTCATAACGTCCTTGATGTCCTGTCATAAAAGCAATGTCTTTCTTTCCATGGTCTTCTATAATATGACGGATCACTCCTTCCATGGAACGGTCTTCATCAATCAGAATATTACTAACTCCCACCAGCCTTTCCCGCAGGCTGACTACCGGACAGTCTGCTTTTTCCTGAATATGTTCTAAAACACGGTCTTTGGCAGCTGGGATATTAAATGTATCAAAGGCAATGACAATCCCTGCAAATTCATCATAAGACGGAAGATCAAATATCATCATCTCTCCCTGATAATATTCCTGATAGGTTCCATAACTTCCATAACAGGCAATAATAGCAAGATTATAACCCAGTTCTTCGGCACGCTCCGCCATACTCTGGCAGATTTCACTCTGAAAATCGGCATACGTATTAAATATTAATAATCCTATAGTTTTTCTTCCATTTGAAAACATATATCCCTCAACCTTTCATCTGCATTTCCACGTGTCTTTAAGTATCCTAAAAGATATTTCATTTACCCTTTTATATTGTAATACGTTTTTTGGCCTCTGTCAAAAGAAGTTTTCTATTATTTTTCTCCGGGGAATCAATAACGATGTCCAGCAGCTCCCTGAGTACTTCTCCTATTCTGGGTCCCCGGGGAACACCAAGATCTAACAGATCTTTACCAGTGACTTCCAGATCCTGAAGAGAAACCGCTTCATTCTGTCTCAGAATCTCTGTAAAGACATACTTTCCCTCTTCTATACGTGCCAGCTTTTCTTCACGCATATACTCGCTCTGGGCGAGAATATCCGCCTCCTGAATGATAAACAGATAGGGCATAATCTCTGCCCCCGCCTGGCTCATTAAACGGCGCATTGCTTTCCGGCTGCCATCATAGCGCCTTTCATGAAATCTTACAATCTTTGTGACCATATTCACCGAATCGTTGTCAAACCGCAGACGGCGCATAATTTTATGTGCCATCTGGCTGCCCGCTTCCGCATGTCCATGAAAATGATCTATGCCCTTTTCATCTGTTGTCTTAGATGCAGGCTTACCCACATCATGAAGCAGTGCGGCAAACACCAGAATCGTATCCACCTTCTCCCTTCTGAAATCTCCACCATAGGGGCTGGGCATCACCTTATCTTCCTTTTGTAATCTTTTCCTGATCTCTCCCACATTCCTGACTGCCAGCAGGGAGTGATGGCCCACATCAAAACAGTGATGCGGATTATTTTGTACCGTCTCCAGTATCCTGGATAATTCCGGAAGAAAGCTCTCACATAATCCTGTCTTTTCAGCCAGAAGCAGCTTGTCTGGTTCTTTTGACAGAAGCAGCTTGGTAATTTCCGTCCGGATCCGCTCCACACTCACCTTCCCAATGGATGCAGACTGCTTCTGTATCGCCTGCAGCGTGCGCTCTTCAATGGTAAAACCAAGCTGCCCGGCAAAACGTATTCCCCGCAGCATCCGCAATGCATCTTCTGAAAACCGTTCCTCCGGCTCTCCCACGCAGCGAATGCATCTGTTTTCCAGATCTTTTGTCCCGTCAAACAGATCCACGATGCCTGTTTCTGGATTGTACGCCATGGCATTGATGGTAAAATCTCTTCGCTTCAGGTCTTCTCTCAGATCAGGAGTGAATTCTACTTCTGTAGGATGTCTGTGGTCTTCGTATTTACCATCTACCCGATAGGTAGTCACCTCAAATCCTTCCCCCCCCAGGATCACTGTCACAGTCCCGTGTTCAATTCCTGTATCTGCCGTCCTCTTAAATATTTTTTTAACTTCTTCCGGTCTTGCTGATGTGGTAATATCCCAGTCGCCGGGTGTCCTTCCCAGCACGCTGTCCCGCACGCAGCCTCCCACGGCATAACCCTCATGATTATTTGCTTTCAGAACATCAAGTATATACTTCACTTTTTCAGGAATCCAGACCATACTCCCCCTCCTCAATCTCACTTTAAATATTTTACCATAACTTGTATATTTTTTCCATAAAAAAATACTGTCTGAGAACCTTTTCTACTCAAGGGAAGCCCTGAGCTGGTCTACAGGCAGCATTTTACACTTTAAACTGGCATACCAGGTACAGAACAAAACAGAGTTCAGATTCACGCTGCTCTGCAAACTTATGCCCCGTACTCTTCGTAATAGGCATCAATCTTTAACTTCATTTCATCATCTATCACGATTTTTCCCTGGCATGGCTTATTATAAAGATGGCTTACCACCTCTTCCATCGTAACGATGGCACCTGTCTCCATGCCGTACACCTCTTTGATCTCATCCAGCGCACACTGGTCGGTCTTTCCCTTTTCCATACGGTTCAGAGATACCATCAGTCCAATGATCTTTACATCTCCCTGTGCCTTAATAATAGGAAATGTCTCCTCAATGGACTTACCAGAAGTGGTCACATCTTCAATAACAACAACCTTGTCCCCATCCTTAATTTTACTGCCCAGAAGAATTCCCGTATCGCCGTGATCTTTCACCTCTTTGCGGTTGGAACAATAACGGATCTCTTTTCCATACAGTTTATGAAATGCAATAGCAGTCACCACACTCAGCGGAATTCCTTTGTAGGCAGGACCAAAGAGTACGTCAAAATCATCACCATATGTATCGTGGATCGCCTTGGCATAATACTCACCCAGTCTGGACAGCTGGGATCCTGTCACATAAGCTCCGGCATTCATAAAAAACGGCGACCTGCGCCCGCTTTTCAAAGTAAAATCACCAAATTTTAATACGTCTGATTCAACCATAAATTCAATAAATTCTTCTTTATATGCTTCCATCTTTCTAAAACCTCCTGTTTCACTGGCTAAGGAAAAAACCATCAATATTTTCCCCATTTTACCACATCCGTCTTCTATATTCAATGAAATTATTACAGAAATTTCCCCACCCTTAGTTTGACTTTCCCACATGCTCCTGTTAAAATTTTTATATCAGCAAAGAATATTTTTAGAGAAAAGAGGAGATGAACGATGAAACATTACATATCAGAAAATACTAAAATCTTTGTCTACTCAATGCCAGTTTTGGACTCCCGGATGTATATAATGATAAATGATCTGGACCAGAAAGAAGCTTTGATCATAGATCCCCTTAAATCAGAGGAAGCCCTTTCTATTTTAAATACACTTACCCATGCTGTGGTTCTTTTTACCCACAGCCATTACGATCATATCTCTGGGATGAACTGGCTGCGAGATCAGGTCAGCTGCACCCTACTGTGTTCTGTGTGCTGCGGAAACAAGATTGGTGATCCCCACCAAAATCTCGCTGCCTTTTCCAATATACTGATCATGGATAAAACCGAAGAAGAGCAGGCATTGTGCATGGACTTTTTTGAACTGGATTATATCTGCCAGGCAGATAAAACCTTTGAGACAGAAATAAACTTTCCTTTCGGCAGCTACCAGGTTGGGATCACCCACACACCAGGACACTCCGACTGCAGTCAATGTATCCGCCTCACAGCCTCACAACCGGGACTGACGCCAGAAATTGTCTTTACCGGCGACAGCCTGGTAAATGGGCACAAGATCATTACCCGGCTTCCCCAGGGCAGTAAAAAAGATTATATCTCGGTCACAAAACCGTATCTTGAAGCCATTCCGGAGGATACCCTGATCATGCCTGGACATGGCAACTGGGACTTAAAAAAACGATTTGAAATAGCATGAACCAAAAAAACCTGATGACCTATTCCTTGTAAATGGTCATCAGGCTAAAAGATAAAAGTCAAAACCCCAGTAGTATGTTTTATGGAATGCAAAGCATCAAATGCAGAATATTAAAAATCAATCTCGCCAGTAATTTCTTCATTGATCACATAATATGCCTTGAACTCATCAGGCTTTACATAAATGTTCAAACTCTTCAAAGAAGTCTCTCTTTTTCCCTGCTCCTTCCACATATCTTTGATGCGGTTTACCAGATCCGTATAAGCCACTTCTCTTCCGCCGTACTGAACATGGAGCTCCACAGTTCTCTCAGTCGCCGGCTTTGGTCCCCTCTTAGCGCCTTTCTTTGCTGAAGCTTTTTTTCTTGTAGTCGTTTTCTTCACTGCTGTCTTTTTTTCCGGCTCCACTTTCACTTCTGCTGTCTTTGTCTCTTCTGCCTTCACTGGTGAAGCTGCTGCCGTCTTTGTCTCTGTTGTGGCAACCGTATCATTGACGGTATTGGCTGTTTCTGATTTTTTGGGTGCATTTGTTTTTGCTACTGCCATGTTTGATATCCTCCATAAAGATAAATAAATAGTAACACAATTTTGAAATTGTTTCCCTATTAAATAATATTACAACATATAATAGAATTTTACAATTATAATTTTTCACAAAATTTATATATTTTTAATTTATTTCATTATTCGTTTTGTATAAAACTCTTTACATTTTCTATTTTTTCCCGTAAAATATGTATATAAATTTCCATTTGTGCTATAATAAGCATGCGGACAGAAAGGACGATGAATATGAAAAAATTTATTAAGTTTCTTCTGGGAGCAGGTGCTTTAATCGCCACTATTGGAGGCATCATGTATTTCCTGAAAAATGTTCTAATGAAAGATTATCTGGAGGACTACGACGACGACGATTTTGATAATGATCTTTACGATGAGGATGACGCCTCAGAGCAAAGAGATTATGTAACAATACATGTTCCAGAAACGGACTCCGACTCAGCAGAGGATACGCAGGAAGATGATTTATCTGCATTTGACGCCGCCGGGGACGAACCCAACTGATCACAGTTTAACACAAGGATAACTAAAAAACTCCCGACAGTTTTTATAAAAAGCTGTCAGGAGTTTTATATTTTTATTGACCTCAGACCAGCGAGGAGTTTCTGCTGGTTCGATGGCTGTGCTAAACTGATGGCACGAATTTAAACCCTGTTTCGTCCTGCGCTATCTGGAAAGACGCATTGTCATACTGAACAAATGATTATCAATATCCTTTGTCATAGCAAGAGCCTCATCAATATCGTAATGGCAAAAATGTCCGTCACGATAAGCTACTACCTGGTTTGTCTGTCCTTCCAGAAGGAGATCCACCGCCAGCGCCCCCATGGCAGAAGCATAGACACGGTCACGGCAGGTCGGATTGCCTCCGCGCTGGATGTGTCCGATGACAGTGGCACGGGTCTCGATTCCAGTAGCTTTTTCTATCCTCTCCGCCATACCGTAAGAATCTCCAATACCCTCTGCATTTACAATAATATGATGTTTTTTTCCGATCCTTCTCTTGGCACGGATCTTCTCAATGATCTTTTTTTCATCGTTGTCATAGCGCTCCGGAATAAGAACATATTCGGATCCATTGCTGATTCCGCACCAGAGGGCAATGTGCCCTGCCGTCCGTCCCATAACCTCTATGATACTGCAACGCTCATGGGATGCCGATGTATCCCTTACTTTATCAATGGCCTCCATCGCCGTATTGCATGCAGTGTCAAATCCGATGGTATACTCCGTACAGGAAATATCAAGGTCGATGGTTCCCGGAACACCAATGGTATTGATACCATTTTCTGAAAGCTTCTGGGCGCCACGGAAAGAACCGTCCCCCCCGATCACGACGATACCGTCTATTCCATGCTTGCGGCAGATATCTGCTGCCTTTTTCTGTCCTTCTGGTGTGGTCATTTCCTTACAGCGGGATGTATAGAGGATCGTTCCTCCCTTCTGGACAATATCCGATACACTCATCGTAGCCATATCTTTAATATCTTCTTCCAGAAGTCCTGCATAACCACGCTTGATTCCTTTTACTTCAACTCCGCTGGCCAGACCAGACCGAACTACCGCACGTATTGCTGCGTTCATACCGGGTGCATCTCCACCGCTTGTTAATACTCCAATCGTTTTCACAGCCTTTTCTGACATATTATCCTCCATTCCTGCTCTGCCCCAATGTTATGCGGATCTCTCCGCACTTTGTGCTCCCGCATTTCTAATATAATAAGTGATTATTTTTTACAAGCCATATACATTTTTATTGTACTACTTTTACAGACTTTTTTCAATACTCATTTGTACTACTTTTACATTCTCATGCCCTGCAGTTTGATAAAGTTTTTCCAGAAGTTCCGGGCAGACTTTGGTCACGCGGCTGTTCGGCAGCTGCTTTTTTGCCCTCTCCTGGGAAAGGTATATGATCACCGTATCCTGTCCGTCATACTGCCCCAGCAGCCCGAATAAATTCTCCTCCATTCTGCGGTATTCTTCACGGTCCGTAAACTGGATCCAGAGCTGCCTGGGAATTTCATCAAAAGGAAGGATCTTCTGGCAGATCATCTTCGCCGGCTTGTCCTCTTCCACGGTGATCCTGCCTTTGACAAATACTTTCCGGTCCGTCTCAAGCAGACTCCGGTATTTCTCATAATCCTTGGGAAATACGATGATTTCGACGGTCCCCATCAGGTCTTCCAGCGTGATAAATGCCATCAGGCTGTTGGTCCGGGTGGTCTTTACCACCTTTTCCACGATCATCCCGCCGATCACTGCCGTCTCATTGTCCCTCACCCGCGGAGCCGCCTCTCCCTCTGCCACGATAAAATCCGCCGTGGTCCGGGTAATATTTTTTTCCATCACCGGAATATAATCCTCCAGTGGGTGACCGCTGATATAAACCCCAAGAACCTCTTTTTCAAACCCCAGGATCATCTCTTTATCGTATTCTCCCACCTCCGGCAGTTTGGTCTCCAGCTCTTCTTTTTCTTCTTCCCCGGCAAAATCAAACAGAGACATCTGTCCGGTCATGGTCACCTTCTTTTCCTGGCTTATGCCGTCCAATATACTAGCATAAGCGCACATCTTCTGCTTTCTGGTGCCCTCCAGACCGTCCATCGCTCCCGCCTTGATAAAACTTTCCAATGCCCTCTTATTTACCGCCTTACCGTTCATCCGGCTGCAGAAATCCTTTAGGGAAAGGAATGCACCTCCTGCCCTTCTCTCTTCGACGATGGCATCGATAATCGGTTTCCCCACGCTCTTGATCGCCGCCAGACCATAACGGATGCCCATCTCAGAAGGTGTAAACCTCGCCTCCCCTTCGTTGATATCCGGGGGCAGGATCTCAATGCCCATCTGACGGCAGGTCAGGGTGTACTCGGTAATCTTCCCAGTAAAATCCATAACAGAGGTGAGAAGTGCTGCCATAAATTCACTGGGATAATAATATTTCAGATAAGACGTCTGGTAGGATACCACCGCATATGCCGCCGCATGGGATTTATTGAAGGCATACTTGGCAAAGTCCGTCATATCATCGTAAATTTTCCTCGCCACATCCTCCGGGATCCCGCGGTGAATACATCCCTCTACACCTTCCTCGTCATTGCCGTAGATAAAGTTATTCTTTTCCTTCTCCATCACCGACGCTTTCTTTTTCGACATGGCACGGCGCACCAGATCGCTCCGCCCATAGCTGTAGCCCGCCAGTTCCCTGACAATCTGCATCACCTGCTCCTGATAGACAATGCAGCCGTAAGTAGGAGATAAGATAGGTTCCAGTTCCGGACAGTCATATACAATGTTGTTCTTATCGTTTTTTCCTGCGATATACTTCGGGATAAAATCCATCGGCCCCGGACGGTACAAGGAGATGCCTGCGATGATATCCTCCAGGGATTCCGGTTTCAGCTCTTTCATAAAGCTTTTCATTCCGGCGCTCTCCAGCTGAAACACCCCTTCTGTTTTTCCCGCCGATATCATCTCAAAGACATTGTGGTCGTCATAACTGATATCATCCAGGGAAAGCTTTCCGTCGATGGCATTTTTAATCACCGTCAGGTTCCTCAGCCCCAGAAAGTCCATTTTCAAAAGTCCCAGTTCCTCCAGGGTGACCATCGTGTACTGGGTCGTTATCGTTCCATCCGCAGCGCGGGAAACCGGTACAAAATCATCCACCTCATTGGGACTGATCACCACACCGGCGGCATGGATCGAAGTATGTCTCGGAAGCCCTTCCAGACGCAGGGACATATCGATCAGTTTTTTTACCCCCTCGTCTGATTCATACATCTGCTTCAGTTCTGGATTCATCTTCAGCGCCTTGCTGATGGTGATGCCCAGTTCCATCGGCACCGCTTTTGCCACGCTGTCTACAAAAGCATAGGGCATGTCCAGCACACGTCCCACATCCCGGATCACCATCCGGGCAGCCATCGTACCAAAGGTAACGATCTGAACCACCCGGTCCTCACCATATTTTTCCGTCACATAATCGATCACTTCCTGACGTCTCTCCACACAAAAGTCAATATCAATGTCAGGCATCGTGACACGTTCCGGATTCAAAAACCGCTCAAACAGAAGATTGTACTTAATGGGATCAATGATATCTGTGATCTCCAGACAGTAGGCGACGATACTTCCCGCCGCCGACCCCCTTCCTGGTCCCACTGGAATTCCATGATCCTTAGCATATTTGATAAAATCCCACACGATGAGAAAGTAATCCACAAACCCCATATTAACAATGGTGTCCAGTTCATATTCCAGCCTGTCCCTCAATTCCTCCATGTTATAGCTACTGCCGCCATAACGCTTTTCCAGTCCCTCTGCACACAGCTTTCTCAGATATCCTTCCGCCTCATATCCCTCCGGCACATCGAATTTTGGCAGTTTATAATTGCCAAACTCAATCTCCACATGGCAGCGCTGTGCGATCTTATATGTATTTTCCAAAGCCTCTTTTGCATAGGGAAACAGCTCCGCCATCTGTTCCGGGGATTTCAGGAAGTACTGGCCCCCATCATAGCGCATACGGTTTTCGTCACTGACCTTTTTGCCCGTCTGGATACAAAGAAGAATATCGTGGGCTTCCACGTCTGTCTCATAGATATAATGAAGGTCATTGGTCGCCACCAGTTCAATGCCTGTCTCCTCATGCATCCTGAGAAGCCCCTGATTCACCGTCTGCTGGGGAGCAAGTCCATGATCCTGTAACTCCAGGAAAAAATTTCCTTCCCCAAATATATCCTGCAGGTTCAGTGCCTCCTCCTTTGCCTCCTCATAGAGCCCCTTCACCAGCTTGGACGCCACTGCCCCGGCAAGGCAGGCGCTGAGGGCGATGATCCCCTCATGGTACCGGCGCAGAACCTCTTGATCCACCCTTGGTTTATAGTAAAAGCCCTCGGTAAATCCCTTTGAAACAATCTTCATCAGATTTTTATAACCGGTATCATTTTCTGCAAGAAGTACAAGATGATTGTAACGTTCCTCTCCCTGATTATTCTCCCGGTCAAATCTGGAACCTGGCGCCACATATACCTCACAGCCGATAATTGGCCGGATCCCTGCCTCTTTGGCCTCCCGGTAAAAATCAATCACCCCATACATGACACCGTGATCTGTGATGGCGATGCTGTCCATTCCCAGTTCCTTCGTTCTCGCCACCAGCTCCCTGATCTTACTGGCGCCATCCAGCAGACTGTATTCTGTATGAACATGAAGATGAGTAAAATTCATTGTTTCATCCTTTCCTAGTAAAATACACCTTTCCAACTGCCTGCGGAAAGGTGTATCTTTTTCTTATTTACGTGAAGATAAAGTGAGAATACCTGCGAGCTTGCCCGCAAGGAATTCGGGCGCACCCACTCATGGTTTATTTACCAAGCAGATACTGCTCTATACTGAACATGGCATCCTTCTCGTCTTCCCCCTCGATCTCAAGATCAAGACTCTGTCCCAGGGAAAGCCCCAGCGTCATCATCCCCATAATGCTTTTTGCATTGACAGTCTTGCTGTTCTGTCTGATGCTGACCCGGCTCTGATACTGACTGGCGATCTGTACCAACTTCGCAATCGGTCTGGCTCCGGCCTCAGCAAGATTTACTTCAATATTTTTTTCTATCATTTTTATCCTCCATTCGCGCACGTTTTTTGCGCATCACAAGTTTGGGCGTGCGCGCACAAACTTGCAGGGTGAAAAATTTATTTTTCAATCTTATCCTCCAAGCTGCCACATGGTCTATATGGCTTTATTCATTGAGCTCACGGTTTCTGAGATTTTCCGCAATCTCACTCAGTTTGCGCAGACGATGGTTCACACCCGATTTGCCGATCGGGGGAACAAGCATCTCACCAAGTTCTTTCAGCGATACTTCTGCATGTTCCAGTCGAAGGTTTGCGATTTGTGCCAATCCCTTAGGTAGTGTTCCAAACCCGGAAGTATCCTTAATGTATTGTATGTCTTCGATCTGTCTAGCCGCTGCCGAAACTGTTTTCTTGATGTTAGCAGCCTCACAGTTTACCTTGCGGTTAATGGAATTACGCATTTCTTTTAATATGCGTACATTTTCAAATTCCATAAGTGCCACATGCGCTTCCATGACATTTAGAAGGTCTACAATACGTGCCCCCTCTTTCAAATATACAATATAGTTTTTCTTTCTCTCTACAATTTTGGCCTCGATGGAGAAACTCAATAGAAGCCGCACTACCTCTCGTGCCCTGCCTAAGTTGTCTAATGCGATCTCAAGATGATATCCCCTGCCTGGATCCGTAATGGAACCACAGGCTAAAAATAATCCCCGTAGAAAAGCTCTTCTGCAGCAATTTCTCTGAACGATCAGCTCATGAACCAGCAGCTTTCCATCCAATAGTTTCAGAGCTTTAAAAAAAGTCAACGCATCCTCTGGATCCAAAAGATAGATCAGATACTGATGACCTCTTACTGACATTTCCAAATGAAAATGAAATGCTTTCTTAATTAAGATAGAATATTTTTTCGCAACTGTCAAGTTCTCTGTGACAAATTTCGCAGAAAAGTTTTGTATTCCGTCAAAATCTGTCCCGGCAACCACCTGACCACAGCAGGAAAACAGCGCCGCCAGCTCAGCGATCTGACAATGTCTCGCCCGGCTGACGTGGACACCAAGCTCTTCTTTTACTTTTCCGGAAAACGACATAAATTCCTCAACCTGTCCTTCTCTATATCTCTATGCTCTTTCTTACATCCATATTCGGATTTTTCAAACTCTTTATAAACGGCATTGGTCAGCGTTACCGAACGATGCTTTCCACCGGTACAGCCGATGGCGATCACCAGCTGGTTTTTTCCTTCTATAATATAATTGGGAATAAGAAAATCCAGCATATCTTTTAATTTCTGCAAAAATTCCCCGGCATTGGGAGATTTCATGACATAATCGTATACCTCTGTATCATTTCCGGTCAAAGGCTTTAGTTCATCGATGTAAAAAGGATTGGGTAGAAATCTCACGTCAAAGACCAGATCGGCATCCGTCGGTATCCCATACTTAAATCCAAAAGAGACAAAGGTAAGATAAAAATTACAGTACTCTCCGTCATTAACAAATATACGCTCCAGCTCCTGCTTTAAATCCCGGATCAGCAGAGTACTGGTATCTATGATGTAATCTGCACTGCTTTTCAACTCGATCAGAAGTTCACGTTCTGCCTCAATTCCCGAATCGATCCGTCCTCCCTTTGCCAGGGGGTGAAGACGTCTCGTCTCTTTATAACGTTTAACCAGCACGGCAGTACTCGCCTCAAAAAACAGAATTTCAAACTGATTGCCCCCGCGTCTCAACTCACGGAGCACGCTGGCTGTCTCTCTCAGAGCCTCTTCTCCCACCCGGATATCAAGACCAAGCGCCACCTTTTGAATCTGCTCGCTGGAATCCTCTGTCAGCTGCATAAAAGTAGGAAGCAGGGACACAGGAAGATTGTCCACACAAAAATAACCGCCATCCTCCAGAATCCGCATCGCCGAGGACCTTCCAGCACCACTCATCCCTGTTACTATGACAAAACGCATGACTTCCTCCTTTCTGGATCACCGGATGATCTTTACTTCCGGTTCCAGCATCACGCCGGAACTTTCCAACACCTTTTTCTGTACGTCACAGATCACAGCGAGAACCTCTTTTGCTGTGGCATGTCCCCGGTTGACCACAAAACCACAATGTTTTTCTGATACCTGGGCATCCCCAATGCGATACCCCCTCAGTCCAGCGTCCTCAATCAGCTTTCCCGCAAAATGCCCCTCTGGGCGTTTGAATGTACTTCCGGCGCTGGCAAACTCCAGAGGCTGTTTATCCCGCCGTTTTGCACTAAGTTCTTTCATTGTCTCCCGGATCTCTTCTGGATCCCCCGTCTCAAACTGAAATTCCGCTTCTAAAACCAGATCACCCCGCTTCTGGATCACACTGGTACGATACCCCAGTTCCAGCTGTTCCTGGTTCAGACAGGATTCATTTCCTGCAGAATCCATCACTCTGGCACTTAGGATACTGTCTTTGATCTCACCACCATAAGCGCCTGCATTCATCACCACGGCGCCTCCCAGTGTCCCTGGGATCCCTCCGGCAAATTCAAACCCAGTCAGGGAGTGCCTTGCCGCCTCGCTGGCGATGGCGCTCAATAACGCCCCTGCCTGTGCGCGGATCTTTCCAGCCCCGCAGTATTCTATCTGATTCATGCCGCTGCCGATCTCAATGGCAACACCATGATACCCCTCATCCGGAAATAACATGTTACTGCCCCTGCCAATAGTAATAAATGGAAGACCCCGTTCTTTTGCAAAGCGGATCCCTTCCCTTATCTCCTCCGCATTTTCTGGAATCATATAAAACGAAGCCGGTCCTCCAATCCGAAAAGTGGTATGGGCACCAAGCGGTTCCTGTTCAAGTATACGCATCTTATCTTCCCTTCCTGTCTCTATTACAATACCATGCGCACTGCACCATAGATCCCTGCATCATTCCCCAGTTCCGCGAGATGGAATTCCTTATCCCGCAGCGCATAGAGCACATTATCATTATAATACTTTTCCACGTGATTTATGATAATATCTCCAGCTCTGGAAACACCGCCGCCGATGACAAACGCCTCTGGGTCCACCACATGGGACACGTTGGCGAGGGCTGTCCCCAGATATTTTGCAAATTTATCCACGATATAAAGAGCGTAGGAATCTCCTGCTTTCGCCTGGTCAAAAATATCCTTTGCCGTAACCTCCTGCAGGGCTGCCAGCGCTGAATCCTTTTTCATCTCTTTTTTTGCCATCCTCACAATTCCTGTGGCAGAGGAGTACTGTTCCAGGCAGCCTCTGCCGCCACAGCCACACTGTTCCGTCTCGTGTAGTTCTACCTTCATATGCCCGATCTCTCCGCTGGCTCCCCTGGCTCCCGTAAGGATTCGTCCACCAAGGATCACACCACCTCCCACTCCGGTTCCAAGCGTCACCATCACGATGCTGTCATAACCTCTTCCGCCACCCTTCCACATCTCACCCAGGGCAGCCACATTGGCATCATTTGCAACCCGTATATTTCCTACTCCAGTCAGATCAAACATCCTGTCTTTTACATTAAAGACCGGCCAGGGAATATTAGGACATTTCAGCACGGTGCCATCCTCTGCCACCGGTCCGGGAATCCCGATTCCGATCCCCATGATATTGCCGTCGTTCCACGCCCGCTTTTCTTCGATGCTGGCTGCCACATCCGGG
>CAMXSH010000030.1 GCA_947246475.1 uncultured Roseburia sp. | reverse complement strand
CTGGAGATAACAACTCATCTCCTGGCCGGAGGATGGCTGAGAGGGCAAGAGTCAGCGCATGGGTGCCACAGGTGATCTGGGAGCGGACAAGGGCGTCTTCGCAGCGGAATATATGGGCATACACCCGCTCCAGTGTATCTCTTCCATCATCGTTATAACCGTAGCCGGTGCTTCCGTTCATGTGTTCTGCACTGACCCGGTTTTCCTGAAACGCCTGCATGACTTTGAGCTGATTGTACTCAGCGGTCCTGTCGATGGTACGGAAGCGTTCTTCCAGTGTGCTGCAGATCTGCCCGGCATAGTCAAGGACTGTTTTACTTATGCCGCTTTTCTGATACATGTTATATAATAAATTATTGTCATTCATCATGGTTTATAATCCCCCTTTTCTCTGCCAGATGAAGAATTTCATGAACTACAGATTCTTCATCTCCGAATTGATCCTTATCCAGAAAGATCACATCCCGTTCCCTGCGAAACCAGGTGAGCTGCCGCTTGGCAAAATGTCTCGTATCCTTCTGGATCTGCTCCATCGCTTCCTCCCTGGATATCTTTCCCTCAAAAAATGGGAATAATTCCTTGTATCCGATGGCCTGCATAGATGTCATATCACTGGTACAGCCTTGCTGCATCAGCCCCTCTGCTTCTTTTAACAGCCCCTGGTCAAACATCTGCTCTACTCTTTCATTGATCCTTTCATAGAGCTTCTGGCGGTTCATGGTCAGTACGATATAGATAAAATTATAGGGAGAGTTTTTTGCCCGCTGCTGCTGGTTGTGGGCTGAAATAGGCGTCCCCGTCTCGTGGTAATATTCCAGCGCCCGGATGACCCTCTTGATATTGTTTGGATGAATGCATTCTGCAGAAATGGGGTCGATGTTTTTTAATCTTTCATGCAGAAAATCCGCTCCCTTTACACCTGCAGTTTCTTCTAGTTCTGCCCGGTAGGAGCGGTTTTTTTCCTCCGGGTTAAAATCGATATCATAAAGAAGTGCCTGAATGTAAAAACCAGTGCCTCCTGCGACGATTGGTATATGACCACGTTTCCAGATCTCATGTATAGCCTGTTCCGCCATTTTCTTAAATTCATAGACGTGAAAAGGAGTATCCGGCGCGATCTCATCTACTAGATGATGGGGAATGCCCTGCATTTCTTCCGGGGTAATCTTTGCCGTTCCAATATTCATCTGCTGGTAGATCTGCATGGAATCTGCAGAGATGATCTCTCCTCCCACTGCCTTTGCCAGCTGGATGGAGGCAGCAGTTTTTCCTACTGCTGTGGGACCAGTGAGAACGATGAGTGGTTTTTTATTCATTATCATACGATCCTTTTAAATTTTTTTTCAAATTCTTTTTTGGTCATGGATATAGTAGTTGGTCTCCCGTGGGGGCAGTGATAAGGTTCTTCTGCCCGCAGCATTTTTTCTATGAGCTTTTCCGCTTCCGGAAAGGAAAGAGAGTGATTGCCTTTTACTGCCGCCTTGCAGGAAATAGTAGCACAGCGGTCCATGACCAGTTCTGTTTCCCCACCCTGCGGGTTTTCCAGAAGTTCATCCAAAATGCTGTAAAACAGTTCCCTGGAAGCGAGATGCAGAAAATGGGAAGGCACTGCCTTCACTGCATATTCATCGCCTCCAAATTCTTCGATTTCAAAGCCAAGCTTTGTAAAGACCTCTTGATAGGAAGCCAGAATTTCCTTTTCACGGTGTGTCAGGGTGAGCACCACCGGCGTCAGCAGATTCTGGCTGTAAACATGATTTTCTGACAGTTCTTTCATCAATTCTTCGTATAGTACTTTTTCATGAGCGGCATGCTGGTCGATGATCAGCAGCTCATCTTTGTATTCAATGAGCCAGAAGGTGTCGAATACTTGTCCGATCAGGCGGAAATGAACGGCATCATCTTCTTGAAGCAGCTGTTGCTGAAATAAGGACTGCTGTTCATATTTTATTTCCTGGGAAAGTTCATTCTGCGCGGAGTCGGAATTACCTTTAGAAATTTGCGGAATATGCGCATTTTTCAGAGGCGCCTTCTCTGTGGCAGCAGATGTCTGTACTGCTCTCTTCGTCTCAAATGGTTCTGGCGTCTTTGGTATATCCGATGTTTTTACTGAAGCCTTTACTGACTTTTTTTCTGCCTTCTTTGTCGGCTCTTCTTTTCCCAGAGAAACTTTAGGGATCAAAGTCGCCTGCTTCAATATTCCATGCAGTCCGGTGCGGAACAGTTCATACACTTCTTCCTGGTTGGTAAACCGCACTTCCATTTTGGAAGGGTGGACATTTACGTCAAGACAAGAGCTGTCGATCTCCAGAAATAATGCAGTGAAAGGAAAACGGTTTGTCATGGAAAAACCCTGGTAGGCAGCCTCGATCCCCTTCTGGATCACCAGACTTTTAATGTGTCTGCCGTTGATATAATAATTCATAAAGGAACGGGTTCCTCTGGAAAGTTCCGGCTTACCGATAAATCCGGTCAATTTCATGCCATTCTGGCTGAAATCCACCGGCAGCAGTGCTTTCGTAATGTCCGGTCCGTACTGATTGTAGATATTGTCTTTAACATTGCCATTTCCAGAGGTTTGAATTTTTATTTTTCCATCCCAGATAAATTTGAAACGGATCTCCGGATGGGATAATATGAAATGGAGTACTACATCACTGATATAGCCTCCTTCTGTCGTATTGGTCTTTAGAAACTTTCCTCTCGCCGGTGTATTGTAAAATAAATTTCTCATAATGAAAGTAGTCCCGTCGGGACAGCCGATCTCTTCCTTTGTGATCTCCGCTCCTCCATGGATTTCATAGCGGCAGCCGATGATGGAATCGATATCTTTGGTGATCAGCTCCACCTGGGATACCGCAGCTATGCTCGAAAGCGCCTCTCCCCGGAATCCAAGACTTTTTACCTGGAGCAGATCTTCGATGGTGGATATTTTACTGGTGGCATGACGCTGAAAGGCAAGGGGAATTTGATCTTTCGGAATACCACAGCCATTATCTGTGATCCGTATAAAAGAAATACCACCCTGTTTGATCTCGATGGTGATGGCATTTGCCCCGGAATCTATCGCATTTTCAACAAGTTCTTTTACAACTGCCGCCGGTCTTTCGATCACTTCACCAGCGGCAATCTTATCTATGGTATTCTGATCTAAAAGATGAATCATACGAATCCTCCATTCTAGGAATGGCTATTTATTACCATTTATCTTTCAATTTATTCTGCCATTTGTAAACCAGGTTCATGGCATCCATCGGTGTGACATGGGACAGATCGATATCCCGGAGTTCAAATAATATGTCTTCATAACTGAAAGAGGTCACCGCATCAAAGATAGATAACTGTGTCATTTCTCCTGAAACAGAAGCTTCCTTTTCTGAAAGACGATAACCAGATCCGGTTCCTTCTATGGCGGCAATAGGGCTGATCTCTTCTGCCTCTAACTGGGCGGCGATCTCATTGGCGCGGTTTAGTACGCTTTCTGGAACACCAGCGAGCTTTGCCACCTGGATTCCATAGCTCTTATCGGCGCCGCCTTTTACGATCTTGCGCAGGAATACAATATCTTCACCGTCTTCTTTAACAGCGATGCAGCAGTTCTGGACGCCTTCTAATTTGCCCTCCAGCTCGGTAAGTTCGTGGTAATGGGTGGCAAAAAGAGTTTTTGCCCCGATGTTCTTCTTTCCCACGATGTGTTCGACCACCGCCCAGGCGATGCTGAGCCCATCAAAAGTAGAGGTTCCTCTTCCTATTTCATCCAGTATGATAAGACTGCTTTTTGTGGCATTGTGAAGAATGTTTGCCACCTCTGTCATCTCCACCATAAAGGTACTCTGTCCGCTGGCCAGATCGTCGGATGCCCCCACCCTTGTAAAGATCCGGTCTGCCAGGGAGATATCCGCCGCAGCTGCGGGAACAAAAGAACCGATCTGAGCCATCAGAACAATGAGAGCTGTCTGGCGCATGTAAGTAGATTTACCAGCCATATTAGGTCCTGTAATGATCATAAGCTGGTGGGAGTCTTCGTCAAGATAGGTGTCGTTGGCGATAAACATATCGTGATCGATCATCTGCTCGATCACCGGATGTCTTCCTTCCTTTATATTCAGTATTCCCCGATCGTTTAGCACAGGTCGCACATAATTATTTTTTTCTGCCACATAGGCAAGGGAAGTGATCATGTCTATCATTGCGACAGCTTTTGCAGTCTGCTGAATGCGGTCTACCTGGGTAAAAATGTGGTCCCGGATCTGACAAAACAGCTGATATTCCAGATTGTACAGCTTTTCTTCAGCTCCCAATACGATATCTTCTAATTCTTTGAGTTTTTCCGTGGTATACCGTTCAGAGTTCGTCAGGGTCTGCTTCCGGATCCAGTTGTCGGGAACCAGATCTTTATAGGAGTTGGTTACTTCAAGATAATATCCGAATACACGGTTATATTTCACTTTCAGATTTTTGATCCCTGTATGCTCTCGCTCTTCGGCTTCGAGAGAAGCCAGCCAGGTCTTTCCTTCAGATTTTGCCCGCCGCAGCTGGTCCACCTGGGCATCATACCCTTCTTTTATGATACCGCCATCATGGAGCGCCAGAGGCGGTTCCTCGTTGATGGCAGATGAGATCAGGGTACACAGATCTTCCAGGGGATCCAATTCACAGCTCAGCTCATGAAAGAGCTGGCTGCTGAAATTTTCACACAAAAACAAGATATGAGGAAGCATCTGCAGAGAACTGAGCAGGGCGATCATATCCCTTGGGTTTGCGGATTTATAACTGATCTTGCTTAAAAGGCGTTCCAGGTCATAGATCGGATTCAGATATTCCCGAAGTTCCTCTCTGGTGATCATGTTCTGGTTTAATTCATCGATGGCATCGTATCTGCGCAAAATGGCTTCTTTATCGATCAGTGGCTGTTCTAAACTGTTTCGAAGCTTTCTTGCTCCCATTGCTGTCTTTGTCTTATCTAAAACCCAGAGCAGGGAGCCTCTTTTTTGTTTTTCCCGCAGGGTTTCTACCAGTTCCAGATTTCGTCTTGTGTTGCGGTCCAGCAGCATATATTTCCCCGAACTATATGGTACCAGGGACAAAATATGTGCCAGAGAGGTCTTCTGGGTTTCCACCAGGTATTCCATGACCGCTCCGGCAGCAATGATTCCGGTAAAATAATCCGACAACCCCATTCCATCCAGTGAGGCGATGGAAAAATGCCGGTACAAAGTTTTTTTGCAGAGTTCTTCATCAAAATAATGGGGAGCCAGTGCAGAGATGGAAATTCCCAGCCTGCCCTTTAATTCCTCCACATCTATACCACATATGTAGAATGCATCGTTGCATATGATCTCAGAGGGCATGAATTTATTGATCTCGTCTAAAAGTTTTCCTGGAGTATCTACTTCCGTCAGAAGGTATTCTCCCGTGGAAACATCTACAACAGATACGCCAAATTCATTTCCCGTGGATACGATTCCCATAAGATAATTATTTTTACTCTCATCCAGTGCTTCCGGGCTGCAGTTGGTACCGGGAGTGACAACCCGGATCACTTCCCGTTTCACAAGCCCCTTTGCAAGTTTAGGATCTTCTACCTGCTCGCAGATCGCCACTTTGTATCCTCTGGATACCAGGCGAGTGATATACCCTTCCGCAGAATGAAAGGGGACACCACACATGGGTGCCCTTTCTTTTAATCCACAGCTCTTTCCTGTGAGAGTAAGTTCCAGTTCTTTCGAGACGCATTTGGCATCTTCAAAAAACATTTCATAAAAATCTCCCAGGCGGTAAAACAGGATACAATCTTTATATTCGTTCTTTGTCTCCAAATACTTTTGCATCATAGGTGTAAGCTGATCTTCCATTATGTTCTTCCATTTCTAAATCATGTTGTAAGCATTGGGGAAACTTTTCATCCCAATGTCAAAATATATGTTTATCATCAGTCCAGTTCAAATTCCTACTGTTCTTTTGCTGTCTGATCCGGGGTTTCCTGAGGCGGATCTGTAGGAGCCGTCGTCGGCTTCGGTGGCTCCGTAGGAGCCGGGGTCGGTTTCGGAGGCTCCGTAGGAGCTGGGGGTGGCTCAGGTGGATCCGTAGGTTTCTGAGTCCTAACCGGTTTGTGTGTCTTGACTGGTTTTTTTGTTTTCTTTGGTTTCGGTGATTTTGTCGGTTTTGGTGCTGCTGTAGGTTTTGGTGTTGCCGCCGTTATTTTTGGAGTCGTCGTCGGCTCAGTGGCGGGCTTTCTTGTACTCAGATAAATGGTACTGATATAACCTTCTTTTCCATTATAAGATACTTTGGTCCATTCTTTGCCATATTCTACGATATCCACCTCGTCACCAGCATTTAATTTGGTAATGACAGAAGCTGTAAGGGAAGGTTCGCTTCTCAGATTAACAACTGTCGTAGCATAGGCTGTTTTCGCTGATTTGAGCCCTTCTATTTCCTCGTCATTCATATCGTCTTCAAAGTCCTCTTCATTGTCGCTGATAATGGCTGATTTATACGGAGGCTTTGTCTCTTCCGGCTCAACGGCCTGTTCTGTCACGACGGCGGGAGGTTCATCAGCAATCTCATCGCTGTCGATGCTTTTATCACTAAAGATATAGATCTTTGCAACAAATACAAGTGCTGCCAGAAGTATGCAGGCTATAATGCCAGACCAGATCCCCACAATAAATTCAAAACGAAATTTCTTATCTGTTTTTAATTTTTCTGTAAACTTTTGTTTGTTTTCTTCACTCATTCGTTTGTCATCTCCTTACAAAAAGCTTTCCTTCATAATTATAACCATTATAAGAAAATTTGTCCACAAAAATTTAAAGAAAAAAGAAGGAAATATAGAACAAACGTTTGACAAGTTGAAAAATATGTGTTATATTATGAATACAAACAGTTGTTTGTATCAAAAAAGCAGGAGGTAGCAGAATATGGGTAATGGTCGAATTTCTGCCAAACAGAGTGAAATATTAGAGTATATAAAGGAACAGATTCTTACAAAAGGGTATCCCCCGGCTGTAAGAGAGATCTGTAATGCCGTGAATTTAAAATCTACTTCATCAGTACACTCTCATCTTGAGACATTGGAAAAAAACGGATACATAAGGCGGGACCCAACAAAACCACGTGCCATTGAGATCGTTGATGACAGTTTTAATTTAACCAGGAAGGAAATGCGTAATATTCCAATTTTAGGAACGGTGGCAGCAGGTCAGCCAATTTTTGCAGAAGAAAATATTAGTGGATATTTTCCTCTTCTCGCTGATGAGCTCCCCTCAGGGGATCTGTTTATTTTGAATGTCCGGGGCGAAAGCATGATCAATATAGGAATTTATGATGGAGATAAGGTCATCGTTCGCCAGAGCCCGACCGCCAGAAATGGCGAAATTGTGGTAGCACTGGTAGAAGATTCTGCTACAGTTAAGACATATTATAAAGAAGATGGCCGTTATCGTCTTCAGCCTGAAAATGATACGATGGAACCCATTTATGTTGACCAGGTTGTGATTCTTGGCATTGTCGTTGGGCTTTTCCGTTTAATGTAACTTGTATCTTTTTTGAATTAATATCTAACAAATAAGCAGGGAACAATCCCTGGAGTTCCCTGCTTATTGTTTATAAAATCAAGTTATCACAAAATCCTTATGCTAATTCTTCACGTTCTACAGTTCTTCCATCTCTCCAGATGCGTTCCAGATCATAAAACAGCCGGTCTTCTGGTGAGAAAATATGCACGATTACATCACGGTAGTCCATCAGGATCCATGTGGAATTTTTATTTCCCTCGATCCGTTTGCTTTCAATGCCATTTTCATGCATTTTAAGTTCCACATTATCTAACATTGCTGTGATTTGAGGACTATTGTTGCCATTAGCAATGATCAGGTAATCTGCAATAACAGATATTTCATCAATTTTTATGATGCGGATATCTTTCCCCAGTTTTTCATCAAGAGCATCGTATGCTATTCTTGCCATTTCTTTTGAATTCAGCATGATCATTTCCTCCATTAAAAATTATTCTGTATCAATGTGATTTTAGTCAGTTCTATTTCGATAGTATTTGTAAGTGTCGATTGTCTGTGGATCGATAGGAGCTCCTGATTTTTCCAAATACTTTACACAACACTCCAACACCATAAACAGGGCCTTATCAATATTTTTAAAACTTGTCCTGCGGATCTGCGCCAGCGAATATGGTTTACAGTTCATTGCTCTGCCGGGTTCCATATAATCCGCTAAGTATATAATTTTTTCTAACAGCGTCATTTTAGGTTTTCCGGTTGTGTGCCATGCGATGGCAGACAGAATCTCTTTGTCCTGGATACCATATCTGGTCCTGGCAATATATGCGCCTAGTTTTCCGTGGATCAGGGCGGTATTTTCCAGTTCCACTCCGGTCAGTGTTATTCCTGCTGACTGGCATGCTTCGATCTGCTCTATACCAGTAAGATATTTGGCGCAATCGTGAAGCAGCCCAGCGGTGTATGCCTGGGTGCTGTCGCAGCTGTGTACTCCCGCCAGATTAGCAGCTGTCATAGCTACCCCCAGCGTGTGAATATAGCGCTTTGGTTTGAGGCAGGCAGCGAGACAGGTATACATATCAGATATCTTCATTGGAACTTCCGGTTTTTTCTGTGACAGCTGGTCACAGTCATATAGACCATGAAAACGTATATATTGTGTTACCAGTATGGGGCAGTAAGTACTTACGTCACAGCCGGCTGCCAGTTTATTACGGATCATTTCAGAGGAAATCCTTTGTGAAGGCATCTGAATTTCAGAAATCTGTGCGTCATATTTTTCAGTATAATAATGAATCCATTCTGTTATATTATCTTCTGAAATATCCCCCCGGTTGGCAGCCAGAATGTGACAATGGCTGAAAATATATGCTGGATCCTTCCAGCTTTCCAACGAAGCCAGAGAGTCTCCGCCAAGTATAAAATAGAATTGGTCTTCTGGATATGCTTTTGTGAGATATGCCAGGGTGTCTCTGGTAAAGGTGGTGCCTTCTCTCTTTAATTCGAGATCAGAAAAGGTAAAATGAGGATGATCCTGAATGGCATGTTGTATCATTCGCTTCCGGTGGGCGTCCGATGCAATTCCTTGTTTGTTCTTATGGGGCGGATTTTTTGAAGGCATAAAACGTACCTCATCCAGCTGATACTGGGTTCTGGCCTCCCCTGCCATACTTAGATGAACATTGTGGATGGGGTTAAAGGTTCCCCCCATGATTCCTATTTTAGCCATAGATTATAATCACCATCTCTACATTATTTTTTATCATAATTTATACATTTCTGCACACGGTTTTGTGCATGCCAAGTTGCGAAGCAGCTTGCGGATAAGTCCGCCAGGACTTATTTTATCATAATTTCTGCACACGGTTTTGTGCATGCCAAGTTGCGAAGCAACTTGCGGATAAGTCCGTTAGGACTTATTTTAATCACGATTCTGCTTGGGCAGCTCTATCTGTTTTTTATCTTTGGATTCCCGGTATAATACGATCTTTTTCCCGATCACCTGAACCACCTGGGAATGTGTCCTCTCTGCAATGGTCTCTGCCATCCCTCTCGGGTCATCAAAGCAGTTTTTTAATACATGTATTTTTATGAGCTCTCTTGCTTCCAGTGCTTCATCTACAGCTATGGTAAATTCTGGTGTAATAGAAGATTTGCCAATCTGCAGGATCGGGTTGATCTTCATGGCAAGACCTTTAAGGTATGCTCTTTGTTTGCTAGTCATAGGATTGTCCTTTCTTTTATCAAATATCATGTGTCAGTACACTAGCCGCTTTAGCGGAAATATTCAAAACTCCATCCATAAATCTCGACGGTGTCACCATCTTCGATGCCGAGAGCTTCAAGTTCTTCCAGCATACCATTATTTTTAATAAATTTCTGGAAAAATTCAAACCCTTTTTCCGAATCCAGATTGGTATACCCAAGCATCCGTTCCACACGTGGTCCTTCGATGTGGTAAATACCCTCATCATCCTGAAATACCGAATAGGGCTCATCACGGAAATCTGGTTCCTGGATCAAATACTCTTTTTCAAAGACGATCTTTTCTTCTTTGATTTCATCCAGCATGTTTTTTACATAGTATAATAGTTCCTTTATCCCGCTGCCTGTTACAGCAGAGATCGGAAATACTTTGACTCCCTGGGGTTCAAATTCTTCTTTCAGAAGTGTCAGTACAGTCTCCTCTTCGTCCCCATAAAAACAGTCAATTTTGTTAGCGGCGATCACCTGGGGACGGGAAGCAACCTCTTCACTGTAGGCACGAAGTTCTTCGTTAATAAGCTTGATGTCCTGGATGGGATCACGCCCCTCTGTGGAGGCTGCATCCACCATGTGAATCATGACCCTTGTTCTCTCGATATGTTTGAGAAACTGGTGTCCCAGACCAATTCCTTCGGAAGCGCCTTCGATCAGTCCAGGAATATCGGCAATAACAAAACCATCTGTCCCCTCCAGGTCTACAACTCCCAGATTCGGATTTAAGGTGGTAAAGTGATAGTTGGCGATTTTGGGGCGGGCATTGGTTACACGGGATAAGAAAGTAGACTTTCCTACATTTGGGAACCCTACCAGTCCAACGTCGGCAATGGTTTTTAATTCCAGTATTACCTCTAGTTCCATGGCGGGCCTGCCTGGCTGGGCATATTTGGGCGCCTGCATCGTCGGCGTCGCATAGTGCTGATTTCCCTTGCCGCCTCTTCCACCTTTTAAAACGACTTCTCTTGTATTTTCATATGACATATCTGTGATGACCTGACCAGAACCAGCTTCTTTCACAATGGTGCCAGCGGGTACTTTAACGATCAGGTCCTTGCCATCTCTTCCGTGGCAGCGTTTTTTGCCACCAGGTTCACCATCTTCTGCACAGTATTTTCTAATATGCCTAAATTCGTTTAATGTATTAATGCCGGGATCCACCTCAAAGATCAAGTCTCCGCCTCTGCCTCCATCGCCACCGTCCGGGCCCCCTGCCGGGACATATAATTCCCGTCGGAAACTTACATGACCGTCACCGCCTTTGCCGGATCGAATATATATCTTTGCCTGGTCTGCAAACATGTCTGCCTCCTTTTTCTAAACCACGAAAGTAATTCTTATGCTCTGCGAATTAAGTACTTTCCCATAAGATAAAAAGGCTGCCAAATAAATGACAGCCCTAAGTCTTACTTAAAACAACTTATTTAGTCTCTACTGGATAAACACTTGCCTGTTTCTTGTCTCTTCCTTTTCTTTCAAAACGAAGAACACCGTCAACCAATGCATACAGTGTATCATCTCCACCTTTTCCAACGTTTATACCTGGATGGATCTTTGTACCACGCTGTCTGTAAAGAATATTTCCAGCTAAAACGAACTGTCCGTCTGCTCTTTTCGCACCCAGTCTCTTGGACTCGGAATCACGACCGTTCTTTGTAGAACCCATTCCCTTTTTGTGAGCAAATAACTGAAGGTTCATTTTCATCATGATATTTCCCTCCTAACATTCAATCATTCATGTAAAGTAACATATTCATTTCCATAAGCATTTTCAATCTCTTTTATCCCAAAAAGCATAGAACGGATCAAGAGCATCGCCTTGTCATCCACTGGAGTTTTACAGGTAAAATCAATGACTCCAGCACTTTCATTCTGACTCAGGTCAAAACGGGTATCGGTAAACTGCTCCACAGAATTGATACAGTTTATCACCAGTGCGGAGACCCCTGCACATACCACATCTGTTCCATGTGGGGAAAAACCAGCATGACCGGATACATGAAAACCAATTATGCTACCATGTTCAGACTTCTTAATATGAATCTGTATCATATGATACACCCTCTTTAGATTAAGAATTTACTTAAAGATTATGCAGTTCCTATGAATTAGCAACTGATCTTTTCAATCTTAACCTGGGTAAATGGCTGTCTGTGACCATTTTTCTTATGGTATCCGGTTTTTCTCTTATACCTGTAGACAATTACTTTTTTGGCTTTTCCCTCTGAAACTACAGTTGCAGTTACGGAAGCTCCTGCTACAGTCGGAGTACCAACCTTGGTCTCTTTGTCACTGACAACAAGTACTTGATCAAAAGTAACGGTTTCTCCGGCTTCCACACCAAGTTTTTCTACCTTGATCACGTCGCCTTCTTCTACTTTATACTGTTTACCACCGGTTGCTATAATTGCGTACATATAGCACCTCCTTCATTTTACTCGCCAACTATGGTGCCTGTCTCATTTCCTAAAAATGGACAGAACTATACCTCGTTGTGCGGCATACTATTGAAGTATAACATGGAATACTATGTTATGTCAACCGTTATTTTCCTGCTGTTTATCTGCTATTAGTATACCATAAAGAAACTCTGTTTACAATCGTTGGATTCAAAGATTTCCATTATAGAGAAGTCCATCACGCACTTTGGGAGCTGATTTCCCAGCTCCCTCAAAATTCACTTTATACCGGCTGGATCCGGTCTATGGGTACCGCAGTCAGAGATACCATTTCTGACGCATCCGGTCCCATGATCAGATGAAGCCATATAGCAGTGCTTTCTTCCAAGGACGGTTTATCCCCGTACACTCCGACAGCCCCCATTTTATAATGGGATACCATCAGGGAATACAGTTTAGGCAGGCAGATTGCATACTCCTGTCCACCTTTTTGACCGCCTTCTTTGCCACAACCAGCAGCGACTCCTGCTGCTCTGCCTCCTGCCCCAAAAACCAGCGGTTGATATTCCTTGATACACCGCGACGGATATTTCCAATAAAATACAAAATCTGGTGCAGATACTTTCATGATTTCGTCCACCCGTTTTTTCGCATATTCAAGAATCGTCTCTCCTGGGGAAAGTTCAAAAGATGGAACAAAACCACCAGCTCTTTCAATATCAAACCAGGTTCTGTTATCTCCCCGGTATACTGGGAAGCCCTCAGGCACGATTCCACCTCCCAGTGTACATCTTTTCAAAAATGCTGCCCTTTGATCCGTAGCAGGCATATCCACTGTCTGTTCTTCTATAACTTGATGTTTGGTTATCATAATCTCGTTCCCTTTCATGTTTTGTATATTAGTTTGGATTCACGGATGCTTTTTGATTTAATGTGGTGCCGCTTATACTGATGGTTCTTTTGTTCACCAGTGGGAATGTGCGGTCAATGGATGTACGCCACTTTTCCCAGATCAGTCCGGTTGCCCCCTGTGCCTTCACATGAATATTTCTGGCATTTGCAGGCAGGGTTACGACGTCAGAATAGGGCGCAGTAACATTTCTTCCGTTATGTCGCCAGGTATGGCTTTTTACCACTTCTTCTCCCTTATCATCGAAGGTAAATTCATCCCAGGACACATCAAATTTTGCCACGTACATTCCAGTATGATTCAAATTCAGTTCACCGGAAGTATATTCTACAGATTTGCTCGTAATATATTCTGTCTTCCCCTGAATGCTGGCGATCTTGTTATCTTTCAGGAACGCTACGGTGTAGCATAATGGAAACGCTGGGTTTTCGGCAGACAGCACAACATTTTCGCAGATGAGATCATTTAACTGCTGAATCAGTTTCTCATTTTCCATGCTGCCGTTGAGCATAACAGGTTTGCCGCCCATGGTTATGATCGTGCAGTTGATCCGTTTATTCGCGGTTTTAACCGTTGCATCTGCTTTCACGTCAACATTGCCATCTGTGAATTTCATATTCGCATTGATATGTGCCTCTAACTCAGCAGAACTCATATCCGACTGTAGCAGCATATAGATCTCTCTTCCGTACTGGACATTCTGCACATAACATGGCGGGTTGTTATTGTCCACTTTATTTTTCAGCTTCTCCCAGGTGACTGAGTCGTCAAAGACATCTGCTGGTGAGGATGGAAGTTCTGCTGATACGGTATAGTAAATCTGCTTAAACTGAATCAGGTAGGCGGATGTTTCCTGTTCTGTGATAGAACTAAAATCAATGCCAAGTTTACTCTCCATATACTCCACATCACAGCCAAACTTGAGCTGCATCGATTTTTTATCATACAAAATACTCTTTTTATACTGCATGTTTGCCGCGATGGCATATTTTGGGGCTTTGGTTTCAAGCCAGTTATCCAGCAGTTCATTGATCCCCTCGGTCACTCCCGTGTAGTCGTTGTGTTCTACCATTACATGATTGTCCTTTGTCAAACCTGGCAGATCAATAGTCAGGGTCATCGGCCGCCGTTTTACCACAAGGGGATCTGGAACTCCTTCGATCAGCTTCTGGTTTGCCACGAGAAGCGCTCCTGGATATGTAATGTCTTTTCTGGCATTGGGGACGGCGATGTCATACTGTCCGCTCATGTCATGCTTGGTTTTCGTCGTTACGATAAATTTTTCCGCGACACTCTTACCTGTCTTTGGCACAAAACTTGTCACCTTTTCTCCTGAAAATGCCATCACTTCCTCTGGACGGTATGTCAGGCCGCGAATCTCCTCATTGATAAGATCCGCATTTGGACTCTCATTACACATTTCCTTTTTTATCATAGCTTATTCCTCCTGAAATTTTTTGAAATTCAGATAAAGAACTGAATCTTATAGACATATTACAATATTATGTAAAGTGGAGATTTCGGGGAAATAGCGGTTTGATTGAATAACCACTGGCTGTTGCTTTGCCATTATGTAAAAAAGGGGAAGAAAAAACAGGATTTCCTCTTGACAACCTGCTTATAATATTGTATTGTGTCAATTTCGATGCTTTCGGATTTGTACTACAATATAGAAGCAGAAAATCCAATATTAATTGCAATAGAAAAAACGGCATAGCCAACGCTGCGCCGTTTTCTACTCAACCTATTTTTTCGGGTTCAAATTTGCACCATCGAGCCAGGTTAGAGGTAAGTTATCTGCCTGCACCCATCTCTAGTCAATTCATAGACCGTGTCACATACTTCTGCGATATATTTCCTGTCGTGGGAAACACTGATGACCGCACCATCAAAATCCTTTAGCAGCTGTCGGATCACGGGATTGGACAGCGGGGAAAGATTTCTGGTTGGTTCATCTAAAATCAGGACATTGGCTCCGTTCATGCTAAGATATAGTAAAAACAATTTAGCTTTTTGCCCGCCAGAAAGTTCCCGGATCGGACGGTTCATTTCCTCTGCTGTAAATTTCAGACTGCCGAGAAATGTATGGATCCTGGTTAATTCTTCCTTCTCTCCCGTTTGGGAGAGAAAAGCAGAAGGGGTACTATCAAAGTCCATCCGATCTCTGTAATCCTGTGGCATGTAAGCCGCGTGAATGTCATCTCGCTCCAATAGTTTTTCTGCAATGATCTTCAGCAGGGTGGTTTTTCCCACACCATTTTTACCGATTAGGCAGATTTTTTCCCTGCCATTTACCAAGAGCTCAATATTTTCTGCCAGAAGTTCATCTCCTGCCCGCAGCTCCTTCTGAGCCAGCTGTAAAATAGTTTTTCCATTTGGAATTTTTTCGCTGCCATGGAATTTGAGAAAAATAGCTTCCTCTGTATCTGGTATTTCTGTCATTTCGTCTGCTTCTTTCTCAAATCGGTGTGCCAATGATTTAACAGCCTTCATCTTCTTTTTTAACAGCCTCGCCCCATGGGGATCCTGCCTGGAAATCGTATTCTGTTGATGGGCTACTTTTTGCTCGATCCGACGAAGCCGATCCTGTTGTGCCTTGTATTCACTCCTCTCATTTTTTGCCAACTGTTCCTGTTTTGCCAATTGCTGCTGTCTGGAACTGACATATTTTTCATATCCAGTATTACAGATGGTATGTTTTGCTTCTTTCTTTTTCTTTAGCAGCTCCAGGTGAAGGATACGGTTTGCAGTCTTCTCCAGTAGTGTTTCATCATGGGAAATAAACAGAATGGCTCCTTCCCAGTGGAGAATAAACTGCTCCAGCCATTCCAGTGTGTCCAGATCGATATCGTTGGAGGGCTCATCCAGCAGAAGTATATCCGGTCTTTTACACAGGAGTCGGATCATCTGTAGTTTTACCTTTTCTCCGCCGGACAGGGTGTCGACTTTTTGGCAGGAATATAACAGATCCGGCGGAATCCCTACCCGATTTGCCATCCCTGCCAGTTCTTTTCCCTCCATTTCATAAAAACCAGCTTCCTGTGTCATAAATTCATAGATGGACATTTCTTTCTCCGTTGGGTCCGGTTCCTGCTGGAGATATCCCAGTACGCTGTTATTTCGTAGGATCTCTCCAGAGTATTCCGCATAATCTTCTACCATTTTCTCATCATAGAGCAGTTTCATCAAAGTAGATTTACCGTTCCCTTCCTCTCCAATGATGGCTGCCTTATCCCCCGGATTCAGCACAAAAGACAATCCGGAGATCAATTTACGCAAGTCTTTTTTGTAAGTAATAGTTAGTTCTTTTATTTGTAACATATGCTCGCCTCATTTCTTTTTGGTAAACAAAAAAATCTGCCCCGGAAAATACCGAAAGCAGATATCGTTCACCTATATGAATACCATGATTAGTACAATGAATATTCGTTGTACTTGCATATGTCATCAAGATGGGAATATAAATAATCTACAATCGGCATCACACTAACACCCTGGTTCTTCCGGGCACTGATTGTGTTGCTGTTTCTTGTAAATTATTTAATGATCATTCCGCACCTCCACATTTTTTTCTCATTATAATATGAGAAGATGAGTTTGTCAATCTCTTATATTATGAACTCTTGATCACATTATTATTTATTATTTTCAAACGAATCCCGTATAACGGAGTGGCTATGGATGAAAAATTGCTCCTGGCTTGGACGAAATTCCTTTTTCATTGGTTCAAACTGTTCATCAAATTTCTCCGCTTCAGCGCTTTCTATCTCGTATGCCTTACTTTCATGATAAAACCATTTTTCTCCACTAAGAATTTTCCCCTCTGACAATTCTTTTGCAAGCATTGCTGCAGGATAGCTTCCATCCACCATGCATATGTTATATCTCTTACAGCTTTTAAACCCTCTCGACACATAGTTATTAGGGTTGCCCAATATCACAATGAAATGATATCCTAATTGAACTGCTTTTTCAAAACTATGTTCCAGCAGTCTTTTACTGATTCCCATGCGTTGATAATCGGGATGGACACTGATTGGACCAAAAGTAAGAATGGGCGTTTCTTTTCCACTTTCACTGACAAGCTTTGCCTTCGTGTACATTACATTTCCAACAATCCTGCCATCTTTTGTCACCGCCACAAAATCAAGCTCAGGAATAAAATCTTCATGTTCGCGCAAAATATGAGCCAGATAATGTTCATTACAGCCCGGAACATTTACATTCCAAAATGCTTTTCGGATCAAAATCTCAACCTCACGAAAATCACTTTTCACTTCGTTTCGTATAATTATATCAATCATTTTACTGTCTCCCTCCACAGCTTCAATTTTATAGTAACCACCCAGCTAGCTTTTTTTCAGACTTTTTTTAGAAAGAAACACATATTTCTGCGTATCTTCCTTGTTTTCTTTGACCTCGATTCCCTTTATGTCCTGTACAAACTTGAGAAAAGTTGAGTAACCAAACTTTTTCGCTGTAAAGTTTGGCGTATATTTATACAATTCGTCTGCCAGTTTACTCAAAAGGATTCCTTTTTGATTCTTTGGCTTTGAAAGGATTTTAAATACATGGTCTTTGATCTCACTGATATCATTTCGAATCAGTACTTTTATGGACGTTTTGTTTTGTACCAGCTCAAATTGTTCCATGCTCTCAATAAACTTCGACAGGGAATTGTATCCATAATTCCTAACATCAAAATCAGAATACCGTTTTGTCAGAGAAGATCCGATCTCTCCTAAGCCTGTCTCTTTTCCCTTGTTTTCGTTGGTGGTGATGATCTCAAGAATATCTTCAATAATCTTACTGATCTTACGTGAACCGGCAACGGCCTCGTCTTCCACCGAGGTCTGGGAAGCACCGGATAGAATATTGAGATACTTAAATTCATTGCAGGCATTACGAAAAGCCGCCGGCGTCTTTTTCTCTCCCATGCCGATCACAAATTTACCCGCCTCTCTCAAACGGCTTGCCAGTTTTGTAAAATCGCTGTCGGATGAGACCAGGCAGAACCCCTGAACATTTCCGGTATATAAAATATCCATGGCATCTATGATAAGGGCGGAGTCTGTGGCATTTTTTCCCATAGTATTCTGAAACTGCTGGATCGGCGTCAGAGAGTATTCCGATACGACATTTTTCCACGCGTTCATCTGGGAACTTGTAAAGTCTCCATACATTCTTCGATATGTGATGGAACCGTAATTGTTGATCTCATCTATGATATATGGGATATGCTTGGCAGATATATTATCGGAATCGATAAGTATTGCAAATGTTTTTTCCAAGGATTGTTCCTCCTGTTATCTTAGCGCGACGGCATCAATTTGACCCCGCCGAGCTATCTTTTCTTCTATCTTACTATTCTTCCAGAAAAGATACAAGGAAAATCTGATGGGAAGTTATTTTTCTTAACTAGATGGCACGGATTTGAGCTGTTTACGCAAATGACTCCTTCCATTCCCAAAGGATGCGAAACACAAACAGACAGCCTTATCACGCAAACATGATAAAGCTGTCTGGCCTTTTGACCCTGGGATCAAATTATTTATTGTCTGGTGTATGCCATACCCAGTCGCGTACTTCTGGAAGGTCAAGCCCTTCTTCATGGATGTACTGCTTGTGGGCAACGAGCATATCGTTCATCTTCTGGATCAGGAAAGAACCTTTGTTTCCTAACTGTGGAAGATTGTGTACAACGGATTTTGTCAGGTTGAAGCGGTCGATCTTGTTCTGGACTCTCATGTCAAATGGAGTGGTGATCGTACCCTCTTCCTGATAACCGAATACATGAAGGTTACGGTTTGTTCTATAGTAAGTCAGCTCATGGATCATCGTCGGATAACCGTGGAATGCAAAGATGATCGGCTTATCTTTTGTAAAGATGGAATCATACTCTGCATCGGTCATTCCGTGAGGATGCTTAAAGCTGGACTCAAGTTTCATAAGGTCAACTACGTTGACAAAACGGATCTTAAGGTCTGGAATGTTGTCACGAAGGATGGTAACAGCAGCCAGTGCCTCTTTGGTCGGCGTATCACCGCAGCATGCAAGTACCACATCCGGCTCTTCGCCCTGGTCGTTACTAGCCCACTCCCAGATACCGATACCCTGGGTACAGTGTTTTACAGCCTGCTCCATTGTCAGCCACTGATGGCTTGGGTGCTTGGAAGCTACGATTACGTTCACGTAGTTCTTGCTTCGGATACAGTGATCGAAGCAGGAAAGCAGACAGTTTGCATCTGGTGGCAGATACATACGAACAACATCCGCTTTTTTGTTGGCGATATGGTCTAAGAAACCTGGATCCTGATGGGTGAATCCGTTGTGGTCCTGCTGCCATACATTGGAGGTGAGAAGAAGGTTCAGGGAAGCAATCTTCTGTCTCCAAGGAAGCTCAGAAGTAACTTTCAGCCATTTTGCGTGCTGTGCTGCCATGGAATCTACGACACGGATAAATGCTTCGTAGCTGGCGAAGAATCCGTGACGGCCTGTGAGAAGGTAACCTTCCAGCCAGCCCTCGCACATATGCTCGCTGAGCATGGAGTCCATGATACGTCCGTCATTGGCAAGGAATTCATCGTCGTCATATTTAATGCCGTTCCAGTCGCGGTTTGTTGCCTCGAATGCGTGATACAGACGGTTGGACATCGTCTCATCTGGTCCGAAGATACGGAAATTCTTTGTCTCTTCGTTCAGGTTAAAGATATCACGTACAAAGGCACCCAGCTCGATCATATCCTGTTTTTCTACCGCACCAGGACTTGGTACATCTACGCCGTACTCACGGAAATCAGGGAGACGAAGATCTCTCAGAAGCAGACCGCCGTTGGCATGTGGGTTGGCACTGATTCTTGCATCGCCATCCGGTGTCAGGGCCTTCAGTTCCGGAATAAGCTGTGCATTTTCATCAAAGAGTTCCTCCGGCTTGTAGCTTAAGAGCCACTCTTTGAGCTGATCCAGATGCTCTGGTTTCTCCATGGTGATCGGTACCTGATGGGCACGGAAAGAATCTTCGATCTTGTTTCCGTTGTCGTCGAACTTCGGTCCCGTCCATCCCTTTGGTGTGCGAAGTACGATCATTGGCCACATTGGGCGTTCTTTGTTTCCGTTTTCACGGGCATCTTTCTGGATTCCTTTGATCTTTTCGATTGCAGCATCCAGTGCTTCTGCCATCTTTTTGTGCATGTTCATGATGTACTCTGGGCTGCTCATTTCATCCTCAACGAAGATCGGCTCCCAGCCGCATCCACGGAAGAAGTTCTCCACTTCATCGTGGGAAATACGTGCGAAAATAGTTGGGTTACTGATCTTATATCCATTCAGGTGAAGGATCGGGAGAACGGCTCCGTCAGTAACCGGATTCAGGAATTTATTACAATGCCATGCTGTGGCAAGAGGACCTGTCTCAGCTTCACCGTCTCCTACGATGGTTGCTGTGATCAGTTCCGGATTGTCAAATACAGAACCGAATGCGTGAGCGATGGAATAACCAAGCTCTCCACCTTCGTTGATGGAACCAGGAGTCTCTGGTGCCACGTGGCTGGAAATACCGCCAGGGAAAGAGAACTGCTTGCAGAGTCTCTTCATACCTTCAATATCTTCACTTACGTTCGGATAAATTTCACTGTAGTGGCCTTCCAGATAAGAGTTCGCTACAAAAAAGTTTCCGCCATGACCAGGACCTGAGATTAAGATCATGTCTAAGTCATATTTTTTGATGGCTCTGTTTAAGTGAGTGTAAACAAAGTTCTGACCAGGGACAGTTCCCCAGTGGCCTACAATTTTTTTCTTTACCTGATCTCTAGTAAGAGGTTCACGTAAAAGGGGGTTGTCAAGCATGTAAAGCTGAGCTGCTGCCAAATAGTTAGCGGCACGCCAATAAGCATCCATTTTATCTAAATACTCATTTGTCAGCGGCTGCTTTTCTGGACAATCATTCATGTTTGCCATTTTCATTTGCTCCTTCCAAATTCGATTCATTTTTCTAAATCTATACCGAACCTATTATAACATAATAAAAATCTGGGGCAAGTATTTTTTGTTTTTATTTTAACAATCTGGGGATTTTCGTCATCCTGCCCAGAAAAACGATTATTCGTGGGAATCCTTTATGCAAAACGCTGATAAGGGTTTGCGCACTTTCATCCGGGTGATCTCAACCAGACCAAGACGGGTGATATCCACAACTGTAGTCTTAACGTGATCTTTCAGGAAGGCATTCTCAAGTTCCCGAAGTAATGCCTGTATGTTTGATTTTTCTTTCATATCGATAAAATCGATCAGAATAATGCCGGAGATATTGCGGATCCGTATCTGCCTGGCTGCTTCCCTGGCCGCTTCTATATTCAGATTAAAAAAGGTGGTCTCGCTGTTTCGCTTGCCTGCCACTGCCTTCTGGGTGTTTACATCAATGACGGTAAGCGCCTCCGTAGGTTCGATCACAAGGGAACCGCCGCTTTTGAGCCAGACATGTTTTTTTTGTGCTTTCGCCAGTTTGCTGCTGATGCCAAGAAGCTTATCCAGAGAATATGATGGATCCTCATAAAACTGGAGCTGGCCTGGTTCCAGTCCGGGATAGTTCTCTAACCGGCGGAATACTTCTGGCACATCGGTTATGATCCGGCTGAAAGGTTCCGCTTCTGAATCCAGAAATTTAATATATTCCGGCTGGGACTGGTAGAGTCTGGTGGTATAGGTACGGTTCCCTGCCTTTTGAAGGACATCCTGGGCTTTCTGGATCAGCTGATGGCACTCGGACAGGATCTGCTCTCTGTCAGCTCTAGAACAGCTGGTCCGCAAAATAATTCCCACATCAGCTTCCTGGCATTCTCTCCCTAGTTCCTCTAAGATACTATCCAGCCGTTGCCGTTCCTTTGGATCACTGATCTTAGATGAAATGCTCCGTGAGAGATTTTCTGTGGTCACCACGGCAAATCTGCCCGCAAATTCAAGTTTTCTTGATACCACCGCCTGTTTGGACTTAACTGCCGCCTTTTTTACCTGGACGGCAAATTCCATTCCTTGTACTATTTTCTCCGAGGTTCCCTTTTTTTTCTCCATGGGAAGATAACACATGACATCTTTCTGAACTTCCACAAAGGCGGCATTGATGTTCTGAACAATGTGGCTCACCCGGCAGACGTAGATATCTCCTGCCAAAAGGGAGTCCTCACTGGTCTCCTCCACGATCACGTTATCCAGCTGCTGGTCTTCCAGAACAGCGGCTAGATAACATTGGTCCTTTTTTATGATTGCTAACTGTTTCATGCTGGCACCCTCACATTTCATTAAAGTACATCTGGATCCGGTGGATCTGGCAGGAATATGGCTTTAACTCAAGGTTCATGTAATTCATAAAAGCTTCCAGTACCAGTTCCGGCTTGATGTTTGTCACACTGCCGGAGACCAGCTTTAAGTAAAGCTCTTCTTCGCTGTCATATTCATTGTTTAACTCCTCCGGCATCCCGGAACAGACCTTTGAAAATTCTTCCCTGGAAAATGCATAGGAAAGAATCAGCGGCTTTAAGTCAATCTCAGCTTCACTTTTCTTGGTTTTTTTAAGGATAAGGATCTGTTCCTGTTCCATAAATTCCGTAAAGCTCTCCCGAAGGGAAAATTCTGCTTCTGGCAGGGTATTGGAACAAAAGGTTCCGCCATCTTTTAACTGGATCACATAATCACAGGCGTTCAATAATGCCATAGAAGTCTTCACGTTATCTTCAAGCAGCTGGATCTCCGTCACAAAAAGCTCCTCCATCATAAACTGGCTCAGTTTTTTTGCAAGTTCATCTAAAGGCATGTCCGGCAGGGAGTTGAATTCAATGTCAATATATTCTCCATCACTGGTCAGCCCCACGCTCAACGGGGAGGCAAAGCTCATGATCTGATGGGGATTAAAGCCTTGGGAATATGCCACATCCAGCTTGGCGCGGCGGATGGCTTTCTGAAAAAAACGCATACAGTCCAGATGACCGATAAATTTGAGGGACCCTGTCTTTGTAAATCGCATTCTCGTCTTCAATATTTACTACGACCTTTCTTGCTTATTATTTATGATGGCTGTTCCAGGCATACTCCTGCCCCAAAGCGCATCGCTCCGCATCCGCTGCACTTCTGCCTGCAGTTTGGTGTGACCTGCTCTCTTCTGGAATTTTCGTATTCCCGCCAGAGAAACTCTTTGGTAACCCCGATATCAATAAAATCCCAGGGGAAGATCTCGTCTTTTTCCCGCTCTCTGTAATTGTAAAAATCCCTGGACACATGATTTTTTTCCAGCACCTGTTCCCAGATTTCTTCCCGGAAATAATCGGTCCAGGCGTCGAAGATACAGCCCTGATGATAGGCGTCTTCAATCACTTTTGACAGTCTTCTGTCACCTCTGGCAAAGAGCCCTTCCAGTTCTGAGGTCACGGCATCGTGGCAGTTATAGCGGATGGACCGCTGGTTGATCTGCTCTTTTACCTTTCCCAGCAGGAAACGTCTTTTGTTCTCAAAACTTTCCGCTGTGTCCATAGGCGCCCACTGGAATGGAGTAAAGGGTTTGGGGACAAAAAAAGAGGAACTCGCCACGATCTCCGGTCTTCCATGCCGCTCTTCCTTCGGAAGCTCAAAGTATTTTGCCGCGATCTTATTTGCCAGAACTGCGATCTCTTCGATATCATCCAGCCGCTCCCCCGGAAGCCCTAACATGAAGTAAAGCTTCACCCGGTTCCAGCCCCCCTGAAATGCCTCCCAGGCGCCTTCTAAGATCACTTCCTCTGTCAGCCCTTTGTTGATCACATCTCGCATCCGCTGGGAACCTGCTTCCGGCGCAAAAGTCAGGCTGCTCTTTCTCACATCCTGAACCCGGCTCATCACATCCAGGGAAAAGGCATCGATGCGCAGGGAAGGCAGGGAAATATTGATCTTCCGCTCCTGACACTCTTCGATCAGAAAATATACCAGCTCTGCCAGTTCTTTATAATCACTGGAACTTAAAGAACTTAATGTGATCTCTTCATAACCGGTATTGTCTAACATTTTTACTGCCATTTCCTTTAAGTGTTCCAGATCTCTAGGCCGGATGGGACGGTAGATCGTTCCCGCCTGGCAGAACCGGCAGCCCCGGATGCATCCCCGCTGGATCTCCAGCACCACCCGGTCCTGGGTTGCTTTTATATAAGGTACAAGAGGCTTCTCCGGATAATAAGTGTGGGTTAAGTCTGCCACCACCTGTTTTTTCACTTTCGCAGGCGCCGCCGGACTGTTTGGGACCACTGCCTTTATGGTGCCGTCGGTATGGTACTCTATATCATAAAGGGATGGGACATATATTCCCTCCACTCCTGCCGCGGCTTCCAGAAATTCCCGCCGGTCACCGCCTCTATTTTTCCATTCTTTATAGCAGTCAAGGAGATCCCGGTAAGAGGTCTCCCCCTCTCCAATGTAAACCAGGTCAAAAAAATAAGCCACCGGCTCTGGATTGTAAGTACAGGGACCGCCGCAGACCACAAAGGGATCTTCTGCGGTTCGCTCTTTTGCATATAAAGGGATCCCTGACAGTTCAAGAATTTGAAGGATATTGGTATAGCACATCTCGTATTGGAGTGTAATTCCAAGAAAATCAAAATCCCGGATGGGTTCCTGGCTCTCCAGGGCAAAAAGCGGGATTTTCCGCTCCCGCATGATCTGGTCCAGATCCGGCCAGGGGGAGTACACCCTCTCACAATAGGTATCTTCCCATTTGTTGAACATATCGTATAGGATCTGAATCCCCAGATGGGACATGCCGATCTCATATACATCTGGAAAACACATACAAAAACGCACCTCGACAGATCGGGGATCCTTCTTTACCATATTGATTTCATTGCCAGTATATCTCGCCGGTTTTTCAATACTTAAAAGAATCTCATCCGGCAGCGCCAGCTTTCGTTTATGTTTAAATGCCATAGTGCACCTCTTCCTTTTTAGTCATTATAACAGTATACCATTCCTCCTATATCCCGACAAGAAAAAAATTGCTTTTTTGCCTGCTCTATGCTACTATTAATACATCTTAAATTGTTTATACGAAAGGAGATACATCTTATTATGTGGTGCCCTAAATGCAGAAATGAATATATTGATGGAGTTTCTACATGTGTAGACTGTGGTTGTGAACTGGTGGAGGAACTCCCAGTTGAAATTGATAAAGATGCGCCTCAGGTGATCGGCTCTGTCACCGATGAGGCAGTCGGTAACAAATTTATCCGCTTTTTCCGGTTTTCCGGTCTACAGACCTGTGGTCTGATACCCCGGGAGGAAAACGACGGTTTTGATCTTGTCGTGTCCTATCCAGAACTGGAACGTGCTCTGGAGATCATCCGCGGCTTTGCTAATCTGGAGGAAACAGATGAGATCGATCTGGAAAAACTGATGCCGATGTTAGACGAACAGCTGGAGGATATCCAGAAGGAAGAAGCCAATGAACTGCTCTCCGATCTTCGGACCGAAGCGAGCACCGTATATGTCAATAAAAAAGATGCCTATTCCGACTTAAAGTTCAGCGGCTATTCTTTTATCGGCTTTGCTGTCCTTGGCTATCTGTTTGCCGGACTCAATCTGGCAGGGGTGATCTCACTGTTTACGAACTTTTCGATGATCATTCTCGTTGTCGTTTTCACTGTATTTTTATTGATTGGCATCTCTTCCTTCCGCAAGGCATCCAGGATCAAAAATCTTGTGTCCGAAGAAGAAAGTGCAGTGGAAAAGGTTCAGCAGTACATTAATGAACATTTTACGGAAGATTATCTCTCCTCTCTTGATGATGATACTTTATCCGAAGAAGAAAACTTTTTCCATGTAACGGAAGTTTTAAAAGCTGAGGTGTCACAGCAGTTCCCGCTTTTCAGCAAAGGCTATATCGACCAGTTAGTGGATGAAAAGTATGGGGAGTATTGCGATAACAGGGAGAGTTGACGGGATTGAAAATGGAAAGAGCCACTTGAAAATCAAGCAGCTCTGGTGTATAATTTACTTAGAAGTAATCGGAATTGAATCTCCGATTGCCCTCAGTAATTAGAAACTATAAAGAATAGCATCCTCACTTTAGGCGGTAGGGATGCTATTTCTTTTTATGATTGTCTATGTAAGACAGAGCCGCAAACAGCACAAGCAATAATGTAAGAACTTCCATCACGCTCATAGGGCATCACCCTCCTTCGTAAGACTAGAGGGCTTCTAAAGAACTAAAGTTCTCGGAAAATCGCATCCTACATTCTTTTCAATTATACAAATTTATTGGTATACCCTTCATTCAGTCATTTTGACAAATGAAAGTGTTTTTTATATAATAAAATCATGAAAAATTTTTGCGAGAGGAGAAAAGTAAATGGGTAAAAAAACGAAAGAATATCAAAGATTTTTTCTTGTTGATTATGAGAATGTCCATTGTTCCGGTTTAGATGGTATTAAAAATCTGTCGGATAAAGACTGCGTCAGAATATATTATCGTGAAGAACGCAAAAAAGAAGAAAAGCTTACATTAGATTTTCATAACCTTATTAACAAGTCCAAGGCTCATTTTAAATATATCGAGGCAAAGTGGTCGATAGAAAATGCAGCTGATTTTTGGATTTTATTTGATATTGAGAAGTTATTAAAGAAGAATAAGACAGCAGAGTATTTTATTGTTTCAAAAGACACAGATTTTGATAAGGATATTGAGAAGTTCTGCGAGGGAAAATGGAAAGTGAAAAGAATTTCTACAATAGATAAAAGGGACGAGCAGGTGAAAAACAAGTCTACCCGCAGAAAAGCCAATGCATCGAAAAAAGTGTCTAAAAAAACCAACAATAGAGAAGCGCAGATACGCTCCTTTTTCGGACAGCATTTCAAAGAACCAGAGTATACAAAACATAAAGAACAAATCATTCGGGTGCTTTTGGACGGTAAGACAAAACAGCAGGTAAATAACGGACTTATGAAAATATACCGTCAGAGTGGTGAAACAGTTGGAAGGATTGTGAAAAAATGTAAGCCGCTATTGAAAGAACTTCCAGGAAAATAAGATTTGCTTTTAAGAATGCTTGATGAAGTTTAAGATGTTTTTCATATTATTATAGAAGTGGATTGAAACGGATGGTAATATTATATTTTATTTTACTGATAATGGTTACAAAGAGAGTTGTTAATTCAAGAAGTAAAAGTTTATAACAAAGAAATAAATGCTTTATATCTTGAATTAACTGATGCAGAATTTTATAATGAAAAATTTATGTACTAACTTCCATAGAGTTTTGAAAGGATATAAAAACAATGATAAAAATACTTTTCGTCTGCCACGGCAACATCTGCCGTTCCCCCATGGCAGAATATATCTTCCGTGACAAAATCGAAAAACTGGGATTGGGGAAGGAGTTTCATATTGCTTCTGCTGCAACCAGTACAGAAGAACTTGGAAACCCGCCCCATCACGGAACACAGAAAATATTGTCTGACCTGGGGATCAGCTGTTATGGAAAACGTGCCGTACAGATTCGGAAGAAAGACTATGAAACCTATGACTTTATCCTGGCTATGGATGACCGGAATATCAAAAATATGAGACGGATTCTGGGCGAGGATAAGAATCACAAGGTCTACAAATTTCTTGATTTTTCCCAGGAACCACGTAGTATCGCCGATCCCTGGTATACAGGGAATTTTGACAGAACCTATGAAGATATCATAGAAGCGTGTGACAGCTTTCTTAAATTTCTAGAGAAAAAAGGGTATCTGGAGGGATGATGGACTTATTGTAAATAAATCATGCGATATTGGCGAAGAAGGCGGCGCAAAATGCGCCGCCTTCTTCCTGCTCTCTTGCGAGAACCCCAGCAAGCTGGTATCGCTGCTACCCATTAAAGCGTGTAGCAGCTTTGTACTGAAGGCTTATCCTCGCCGAACCCATTTACCGAATAAGGTTTTCTTGTAGTGAAGAAGTTCTTCTTTGGCCTTATCAAAGTTTCCAGCCTTCTGCAGATATGTACACCCTTTTTTGATATCCTCTGGCACGCCGCCCAATCCCCTGGCGTAGATGAAGCCCCGCATATAGTCCGCCTCCGGATTCTCAAAGGTCATTTTATTCATGAACTCCATGGCTTTGCCATAGTCCTGAGGGGTTCCCCAGCCGTTGAAGCTGCACTGAGCCAGGTAGAACACGCCCCAGGTACTGTCCTGTTTGTAGTAAGCGGTGGAGATGTACTGGTACGCCTTGGCGTAGTCCAACGGAACCCCCCGTCCAAAGAAATACGCTTTACCCAGCAGATTACAGGACCCTGTGTGAATGGGATTCTGGTTCAGTTCTTTCTCAAAACACTGCACAGCATAAGCGTCATCCTGCGCTACGCCCTCGCCACTGAAATAGCATCGCCCCACATCGTACCAAGCCCCCGGATGACCTCCTTCAGCGGCTTCTTTGTACCAGCGAAGGGCCTCTTCCTTCCGCCCCTCCTCGGTCAGATTGTCAGCGTAGATCGCCTGCATGATGGGATGTCCGGCCTCCGCACCGATCTTATAGAGATCCCTGGCCTTCTCCGGCTGAGGGGCGATGATATCTTCATCGCCTTCCTTATAATACTTGTTCAGATTGTTGGCGGCAAAATACATACCGCCCCGAAGAGCTTTCCAGAACCAGTCCTCGCATTTGGATATATTCTCCTTTAGATACGCCTTGAAAGCAGCATGATTGGGGAAGGAGTCTTTGCCCTTGTTCTGGATGCGAAGAAAGTCCCACCAGAAGTAGGAGTTTGCCACCACGTACTGGGAAAAGGCATCGCCCCCTTCCGCCAGCTCCACCGCCTTGTCCAGGGCCTCCTGCAGGTTTGCAAAAGGCATCCTCTTCTGCACAGATGGCGTCAGCTCCCCGGAACGCAGGGCCACCAGAACTCCCAGGGCGCTGCCCTGCTCCACAGACTTATGGAGCAGCTGGATGGCTTTGTCGTCGTCTTCCGGAAATCTGTGACCTGCCCAAACATACTGCCGCCCACAGTAACACCGGGCCAGGACGCAGGTAGCGTCCCCGTCTCCGGCCTGCGAAGCACTCTCCAGAAGTGCGAAAGCTTCTTTGCCCCTGCCTGTACGTTCGTTGTAGTAAATATCCTGAAGCGCCTGCTTTACCTCATTACTCAAAACCGTTGCCATAATACTTATTCTCCTTATCTATTCATTTTTTGATCCGCTTCCAATCCCTGCCCCCAGGCAGGAACCTTCCGTAGGGATAGCCCGTCAGCCACTCCGCTGCCTCTCTTGGCGGCAGTTTCGCTTTGTAGAACTCCAACTTTTCTCCGTTTGGTTTTGTAGCTTCTACAGTACAGCGTACATCTGACTTATCTCCTGCTGTAACCTGAATCCACAGATAGCCCACCGAGTGGGTCAGATCTACCAACTGATATGTACCATTCACGATGCCCTCTGCCGCTATCTGGACATCTTCTTTGGTGAAAGTAGTGTGATTTTCGGCGGCACCGCTGGCGTAGACCAGAGAGAGCCTTGTGTGGGACTGCCGGACCTGGTCAGCGGTACCCTGCCGGCTGTCAGGTGTATTGACCTGCCGGAGTTCCCAGGAAACCGTATCTGGTGCTTCCCGACATAACCAGCCAGATAGAATTCTCCGGGCTTCCCTTTCGTCCAATTCTTTAGCCGGACCATAGCCTGGCTGGTTTTGGAGCTCCATCAGAAGCCAGATCCTCCCCTCCGAAACGGAGACATGCAGAGCCTGGAACGTATCTGCCTCCGCCTCCACCGGACGGTTTGGTATCAGGATAAAATGCCCCTCACCCTGTTCCTGGCATAACCGAAACTGCTCATCCACCAGGGACCCGGTCACGCGGGAAGTCACCTGACCATCTATCTGATGTAGGATCATATCCTGGGGGCCGCTATCCAGCGTCTCCCGCTGAATCCGCTCCGAGGCACGCCGGTTTTGCTTCTGGCGAAATTCTCTCTCGAAATCCTCCCTTGCGGCCTCATCCATGGTCCAAAAGTCTATGTTTTCGCTATTGGCGCCACGCCGCGCCTCCGGGACACGGAGCGCCAGGCAGTCTGCCGCCGCCTGTAGATCTTTCAGGTTATTGAAGCTGGTGACGGTCCGCTGCCAGCGGTCGTCAATCAGCACCAGTTCCATATTCCGGCTGGTGCGGATACCAGTTTCTGTATGGTGTTGGTGGATTTTATTAACTACAAAGATGCCCCGGATGCGGTCAATCTTGTTCGCCCTGTCTCCCAAGACCCATTCCCGGCCAATGCCCACTGGACCGAACCACTGGGCATTTTCCATTAAGTCTTTATCCACCATGGCAAAAAGCTCATCCACCGGCGGGGACTCGTCCGGATAGGGCAGCTGATTCCGGATGGATTGTGCCAGGGCGCTTCTCGCTGGAAAGAATGTATCCCGGACAGCGGTATAGCCCAGATAGAGTCCCCCAATCAGCAGCAATGGACCGGCAGCGCCGCAGACAGCCAGCTTCACATAGTCCATGGTTTCCCAATAGGTCTTGTCCTGCTCCAGCCACACCTTGAACAGACAAAACAGAGATACAGACACCACAAGGAGCAGAAATGCCCAAATCAGCTCGGTTAGTTGTTTCCGGGTGCGGCTTAGGCAGTACCCTTCCGATATGCCGTGGGGATTGTTCTTCCGCTGGACCCACATCAGAATCAAAATGACAGGGACAGCAGAGAGGCGAAGCACCAGTGCCAGCAGTACATAGACCACCACGTTCCAAGGCCAGCGCAGGAAACGGCCTTTTTTCTCTTCCATCACATTAACACACCTCCTGTGTGTATTTTACTA
>CAMXSH010000029.1 GCA_947246475.1 uncultured Roseburia sp. | reverse complement strand
TGGACGGAGAAAGGTAGATCCAGAACTCGCCCATTTCAAGCCGTTCAACACTGGCGTCGCCCCGCTGTAAGCGCCAATATTATAAAAGTTAAAGATACCTGGATAGCTTTCTGTAGTTCCCGTCACTGCCGTACTGGTAGAAGATGGTCCTGTCACCACTTCCTGCTTGCTGCGGGAGGCAAGATGATAGGGACTTACACCAGATTCTTTTGCCGCCTGCAGAAAAGCATCGGCATAGCTGATCTGCTTTTCTGCCCCGGTAACATCGTCAACATAACTAAAGGAAGCATTGGAAAATGGTGTATTCATAAAGATCTGGTTGATCCCTTCTTTTGTCTGATACTGGGACTGGTATTCCAGCTGTTCAAACTGAAAGATTCCCTGGATCGTCAGGAAATTGCGGGGATCCATATAGTAGCTGACCGCCTCTTTGGATGCCGCCACCCATGTACTTCCGTCAAATACCTTCCATTTGCCCGTAGCCGGGTCATAAGCCCCTTCTTCCATGGATTTCCACGCCGCTGACTTGGAATTGGAGATCAAGCTTACCCCAAGTTTCGATTCTGCCGCCACAGCTGTATTCCAGTCAAGCCCGGTCTTATATGCCGTGAACTGCCAGTAGGGATAGGCCGCGTGAAGCTTGCGCAGGGAATCCTTGTAGGAATCTGGAAATCCCTGTCTGGTCATCTCTTCCTCGAACTGTTTCTCACTCAGTACGGTTACCGCAACTTTTTTCTGCACCCTTGTTCTTGCCAGCTTGATATATTTCGCCTGCACATACCCATAATAGGTCTTTCCATAATAATCAAATGAAATGCGGTACCACAATTTTTTCTTTACGGTTCTTACTTTGAGAATCTGGATATACTGTTTTTTTGCCAGGACCATGATCCGGCCGTTCACCTTATAGTAAGGATTGGAATTCCCCGGTTTCTTTCTTACACGAAGCGCCGTCTTTACTCCAGTGACGACGCCTCCTGCGGTTTTTTTCAAAACCGGTTTCAGGTCCGTGCTTTTTATGTATCCCTTTCTCGTTTTTTTGTTGTACTTAAAACTAATCTTGAACCACTTTGTGTTTCCCTTGGTTTTCTCTGCTATTATTTTTACACTTTTATTCTTTTTTAAAACAACATTTTTTTTATTTACCTTCATCGGTTTTCCGGATGAACTCTTAGAGACCGTCCGGGTTCTTCTCAATTTTGCTGGTACACTGATCTTTTTATATGTGGTCTGCGTCCGGTATACCGTCACTTTTTCCGGCTGTGGTGCCGGTGTCGATGTAGGCACAGGCGTTGGCGCCGATGTTGGTACTGTGGTCGCAGCTGATGGGGATGAGGATGGAGCCGGCGTTGACGTGAAAGAAATGTATTTTGCCGCCACATAGCCCTCCTGCCCATTGTAACTGATCTTATACCATGCTCCGTTCCCGTCGGAGCCGGCTGCCGTATCCAAAACCGTGACCTGGCTGCCATTGGGGATCACCATCAACACCGCTGTGCCAGTTCCCACACCTGCACGCATATTCAGCGGATCCCCTTTATCTGTCGCTACCACTGCCGTCTGGTCTGCATACGCCTGACCGCCTGCCTGCCAGAACATAACACCGCAGAACAGCATGCAGATCATCATCATTCCTACTATCCATTTACTCTTCATAATTTATCGCATTCCTTTCTTTAAAATACAACATAAAATCCATTGTACTATTGTGCTATAAAATAAATTCTCTCATCTGTAATGCCCGGCGGCGACTCCATATCTTCGCCAAAACTATCCCGAAGTTCAAGACCTGCCTCCCGGAGCAGCTCCCTGATCCTCTCCGGAGGATATGCCTTCTGACGATGGCATTCATCCCACCGCTCATACTGCCCGCTTTCAGGTTCCCTTATAAACATCGTCAGCAAGTACTCGTTGATCCTTGTCCCAGGATCGTATGCATTGTCCCATATCACCGTGTAGTCTTCCTCGTCCTCCATCCGGATCTCGTTTCCCAGGATTTCCTCATAACAGTATTCCGTCTTCATATCAAACAAAAACAGCCCATCCTCTGGCAGGGCTGCCCTGACGCAGCCAAAAAACCCCCGGAGTTCATCTTCCTCCAGAAGATAATTGATGGAGTCACATATACATAGTACCACATCTGCCGGCTTATGCAACGAAAAATCTGTCATATCCTGATTTAAATATAAAATATTCTGCCCATCCTTTTTCTTTTCTGCCGCCAGCGCCAGCATATCCGGGGACAGGTCGATACCTGTGACCTCGTATCCCACATCGGCAAAACGCCCCGACATCTCACCAGTACCACAGCCCAGTTCACACAGATGCCCATCGGTCTTTCCCTGGCGTTCCAGATATGCAAACAGTCTTTTAAACCACATATCATAGGGCGTCTCTGACATCATACGGTCATATACATTAGCAAATCTATCATACATTTCTATCTCCCCTCTCATAGCTCAGCGGTATGATGGCGGGTCACGCCAGTTCAATCTCTTTATCCAGCGAAAAGGAATACAATACCTTCCTCACTACCCGCTTCCCCATAATTCCTTCCAGGGCACGGGCATAGAGCTCCATCTGCTTCTCATAGCGTTCCAGGAGGATACCTTCCTCCCCTGGTTCCAGATGATCCGTCTTGTAATCCATCAGCACGATACCTTTTTCCGTCTCATAGAAGCCATCTATGATCCCCTGCACCAAAACTCTCTCCTTGTCCGGCGCCTCCGGTACGACCTCTGCCGCCGGGATCATCGTCACAAAGGGCTGTTCCCTGTAGAGCCTTCCCTCCGCCTGCGCCTCCCGCATCTGGCTGCCAAGGGAAGAGTCCAGAAACTTCATAAGCTTGTGCTTCCGGATATATTTTAGATCCTCTGCCCTGACTCTCCCGGATTCTGCCAGCTCCTCCAATGCTCCTTCCAGATCCTGCTCTGTCCGGACGGCGGAAAAACAAAGCCCAGCCATCACCTGATGCCACACCGTACCATAGCCTGCCCCTGCCAGCGCCTGATCTTCTTCTATATCTTCCCTGGCAAATGCTGGCACCGGGGGCTGGTTCTCCAAAGCCTCTCCCTCATATACGGTAACTTCTTCTTCTATATCTTTCCTGGCAAATGCTGGCACCGGGGGCTGGTTCTCCAGAGCCTCTCCCACATATACGGTAACTTCTTCTTCGGTATCTTCCATGGAGCGTTTTTTCAGCTCAGAGACAGACAGTTTCGTCGGAATCTCCAGTTCTTCCTGTGCCTGATGTTCATCTATAAAGGAAAGCAGCTGATTTATTGTCTTATCATAGGTGATATTTGTGTCAAAATTATTCAGCATCACCTCATCCACCATTACATCTGCCTGACGCTGGATCTCCGCCTTCTCCAGCTCCTCCGGTTCCAGCCATTTCACCCGGAACCAGCCATTTCCCTGGACCGCTGGCAGCACCCAGTCAAAATAGCTTTTGGCACGGATCAGCTGAAAATATCCGGTCCCGGCAGGGCATTTTTCCCGGCGGGTACACCCGGTCATTACAAGCTTTTCTTTGGCACGGGTCATCGCCACATAGAGCACCCGCAGTTCTTCTCCCAGATCTTCCATCAAATTCATCCTCGCCAGGGAGCGGGTAAAAGTATGGCTGACAGATATTCCCAGCTCATTGTCCACCAACGGCGCCGCGATCCCTGCTTCTGGATGCACCACCAGAAAGGATCGGGAACGGGCTCCGGTGATGCTTCTTCCCATCCCCGCCAGGATACAGACGGGAAACTCCAATCCTTTACTCTTGTGGATCGTCATAATCCGCACCACGTCCTCCCTGTCTCCAGAGAGGTTTGCCTCTCCCAGATCCTCCTCCCGCTTTTTGATGCCGCTGATATATCTGACAAACTGATGCAGTCCTTTATAGGAAGTGCTGTCAAATTCCCTCGCCACCTCCATCAGAAGTTCCAGATTCGCTTTGCGCTGAAGTCCGTTGCTCATGGCAGCCAGCATATAATCCAGTTTCGTACAGTTGTAAATATCCTGGATCATATCCGAAACCGTAACATAGGTCATCTTCTCACGGAAGCGCTCCAGCAGTTCCAGAAACTGCCTGGTCTTATCCCGTAATTCTCCCTCCTCCTGACTATCTACATAACAAATAAGTGAATCAAAAAAATCCATGTTCTTATTTTTTCCCCTCAGCCGCGCCAGATCATCATCGCTAAACCCGAACACTGGACTTCGGAGCACCGCCGCCAGGGGGATATCCTGTCTTGGATTATCGATGATCTGAAACAGACTCACCATCAGAGAGATCTCTCTGGTCTCAAAAAAACCTCTGGTATTCTCCATATGCACCGGGATCCCCTCTGCCGCCAGTGCATCATAGATCTGCTGGCCGATGGCTTTGGTACTTCTCGCCAGAATGACAATATCTCCATAACCACAAGGGCGGTATCCATCCCTCCCCTGCACATATAGTGGATTCTCCTCTCCGGTATATTCCCGGATCAGCTCTGCGATCAGTTTCCCCTCATAACTGCCATCGTCTTTTCCGTCGATGGCAAGTACATCCACACTCTCTGCCAGACGCTTTCCGCTCTCTGGATATTCCGCCCCTAGTCTCAGCCTGGCGTCTTCATCGTACTCCACCCCTCCCAGTTTCGGCTGCATGATCTGTTCAAATATGCTGTTAGTCCCCTGGAGAACCACATCACGGCTTCGGAAATTACGGCTCAGACAGACAAGACGGTCCCTCTGTCCTTCTTCGGTGGAATACCGATGCAGCTTCTCCAGAAACAACTCCGGACACGCCATGCGGAACCGGTAGATGCTTTGCTTGATGTCTCCCACCATAAAGAGATTATCCCCGGAGACCACACTTCCCAGAAGCATATCCTGAACCCGGTTGCTGTCCTGATACTCATCGATCATGATCTCCGCAAACTGCCCAGACAACTCTTCGGCGGCCTCGGAAGGATGCACAGCTCCATCCTCGTCCTCTTCCAGAAGAATCTCCATCGCCATCTGTTCCAGGTCATTGAAATCCGCCAGGGATTTTTCCGCCTTTTTTGCCCGGTACCGCTCCATAAATTCTTCCGTGAGATGCAAAAAAGCACAGACAGTCCCCCGGATCTGGCGCAGCTGCTCCAGCTGTTCTTCCAAAGTGCTGTCAAAAATCTCTGCCTTCAGTAATTTTACCACATCCTTCACGGCGCCACGGATCCCTTTTACCGCCTCCTTTAATTCTTCTTCACAATCCGGCTGTCTCTTTCCTGGCAGTCTTCCAAATGTGATTCCCTCTACCCATCTGCCCAGCTGCTCGAACTCTGCCTCCTTCGACACCCCCTCAAACTGTCTGGCTTCCTGTAGCAGAAAGTCCCGGTATGCCGCCGGTCCCCGGGGCGCTTCACACAGCGACAGCATGGTATCGTATTCCTCACGGATGCCCTCCAATACATTTCTCACATATTCCGTATTCCTTCGCACGAACTCCGATGCTTTCAGATCCTCCACCGTATCCATCCCCACAAACCCTTCCATCCGCTGCAGGAATTTACGGGGAAAGGGCTCGCTCACCGCCTTTTCATACAGACACAGAATGAGCTCCTCGATCTCTTTATCACTTTTGACAAAGCGGCTCATACCAGCCATCTTCAGAAACTCCTCCGTAGGCGACTCATATTTCTCTTCCAGCATCTCCTCCAGCACATCATTCCGGAGCATTCCCAGCTCACTTTCTGTTCCAACACGGTAAGCAGGATCCACGCCGGTACGGTGAAAATAATTCTGTATCACATAGCCGCAGAAACTATGTATCGTGGAAATCTGCGCCATGGGCACCAGCATGACCTGGCGCTGCAGATGTTCATTGTCCGGGTCCTCCGCCAGCGCCTGTTCCAGCGCCTGGACCAGCCGCTCCTTCATCTGTGCCGCCGCTGCCTTGGTAAAGGTCACGATCAAAAACTCATCCACGTCCACCGGCTCTCTGGCATCCATGATCCGCGACAGGATACGCTGGATCAACACAGCAGTCTTTCCGGACCCCGCCGCCGCTGACACCAGGATATTGCAATTTCTCAGGTCAATGACTTGTCTCTGTTCCCTCGTCCAGTTCATCCCAGATCTCCTCTTCCTTCTTTTCTCTCATCTCATGGCAGCACTGGAAAAATTCTGCCCGTTCCATACCGCAGATACTTCTCAGGCCACAATAATCACAACCCGTCTCCCCTCCCAGATGATAGGGATGGACACGGATCACCCCATCCATGATCTGGCTCCCGAAATCTGCCGCCAGTTTTAGGGTGTGAGCCATAAGCGTCTGCCACTTCTCATCGCTCAGCACCTTGGCATAACTGCTAAAATCCCCTTTGGCGGTAATATTTACCGGGATACAGGAGGACTTCGCCCCCTTCTCTAACTCTCCCCCGATGCCAAAGACCGAGTCCAGCTTCTGGAGCACCCTGGGATTCTGGCTGGCATAACCGCCGCACTTATATTCCGCCAGCCTCTGTTCCTCCAGATCGGGAGCTACGCTGCTCTCCAGCTTAAGAACTGGATCCTTTACATAATAATAAAACATCCCCGCCGGAACTACATTTTTTTCCCCGCCTCTTTGTCTCTCCATATCGAGAGCCACCGCCATATACAGTACCAGCTGCAGCTGCAGCCCGTAAAACATGGAATTCAGTGAAAGCTTAATGCCTCCGGTCTTATAATCCACCACTTTTACATAGATATTTTCCTCGTCCTCATAGGTATCGATCCGGTCAATGATACCGGAAAAAACAAGCCTTTTCTCCCCCTCCAGGGAAATCTTCATACTGGGAAGATTGTCATGGTAGGAAAATCCTGCCTCGCAGTATTCCTGCTCAAATGCCCCCCGGCGCATCTGTTCCGATACCGCCCAGATCGTCCGGTTCATCATCTTCTTGATCCGGGTGATCATAAAAGCGATGCGCTTAGACTGTCCAAAGAGCACATCCCGGTAACCTCCCACGGTCTGATCCACGCACTCCGACACCATCGGTGCGATGGTCTCCTCATCCAGGTCCCGCCATCTTAAATTCTTTTCCCGCATCCGGTCTGAAAACTCCTTCAGGGTATAATGTACTACATTTCCAAAGTCCGGCGCTGCCACCGTGTACTCTTCCCGCTCTTTCAGGGACAGCCCGTACAGGATAAAATAGGCATAGGGGCACCTGGCAAACCGCTCCAGCCTGGTGATGCTTCCATAGAGTTCCTCACCATAGAGGTACTGCAGGGCCTGTTCCGACAGCTTTCCCTCCCGTCTGCCTCCAAAATGACACGCCAGTGCCCGGCTCATCCATTCCCTGTCCTCTCTGGTCTGATAGTAACGCCACAGCTCCCACCATATATTTCCCTCTCTGTCGATGCGGCGAACTTCATCCCCCAGACCATCCAGAAGATACTCCAGCCCCCGGTCCGTGCCGAGATATCTCTCCAGAGAATGATCCTCTTCGGCGTAAAGTTCACTCAGCGCCGGAAAGATCTGGCGGATCTTTCCGAGAATATAAGAAGCCTGTCTTCCCTCTCCGCCGGCTCCTGTCTCGCTGTATGTAAAGAAGAGCTTCTCAGAGGGCCTGGCAAAATTCAGATAGAGATAAAAAAGATCATTCGCCGCCTTCCTGCTGCCGGAAGGCGCCAGAGAGATTCCCATCTGCTCCAGCTTCTTTCTCTCCCTGGTATTTACGATCCCTGGCGGCTGTGGTCCTCCTGGGACAATATCATCACTAAACCCCATAAAAAACAATACCCGGATATCCTTCAGACGGGTTCTTTCGATATCGCCTACCACTACCTGGTTTTTCTTTGGTGGAATAAATCCCACCAGCCCCTCAGACAGTCCCGCCCCGAGAATCTGGCGATATTCATCGGCACTGACCATCTCATCCCCCATCAGTTCCACCATCTCGTCAAAAAGATTCATAACAACTTTATAGACACTTCGGTATTCCTTCGCCAGTATATCCTGCCCCTGCTCCTCAAAGGCTTCACTGCGCGCCAGCATTCGTTCATACACGGTCTGACGCAGGAGAAACCCATACAGGGCCCTGGTATAATATTCCACCGTCTTCTTCCCGCCCCGGAAATCTTCAAATAGTTCTCTAACACAATCAAAAACGATCTGTCTGGAGGCATTGATCCCTTCCAGGGAAAGCTGTCCCACCCCATGCTTCCATTCTTTCTCATAAGAAGACAGTCCTCTTTTACCTGTGGCAATCACATAATTTTCCAGACAGTCCGTCTGCTCTTTGGTCAGCGGCGACAGACCACAGCGCAGAAACCGAAACGTACTCTCATAATCCATATTCCTGCGGATCATCTCCAGCACCGACTGGATATATTCCGCCACCCAGTTCGCGCCAATGCTTTTTTTATTGTCCAGGAAATAACGGATTCCCATCCTGGAAAACTCCCGTGTGATGGTCTGTTCGTAAGAATTAATATCTCCTGTGATCACAGCGATATCCTCAAAACGATAATCTCCCTTTGCCACCATCCACCATATAGTATACGCCACATATGCCGCCTCATCCCGGGGTTTTCTTCCTATATACAGACGAATATCCTCAGTGGGCGCATCCCAGCGCCCCGGAGGATAGCAGAAACAGTTTCTCTCCAAAAAGGCAAGCTCCCCGTCCTCACGGAAGCGATAGGGTTTTTTCTCTTTTCCCCGCCCCGCCCAGACTGGTTCTTTTACTTCTAGTGGAATCCGGCTGGCAGTCTTTGTCAGGGCAGCCACTGTCTCCTCACTGATCTGAAAGAGATATTTCCTTCGACGTGACACATCCATCGTCACCGTGACATACATATCCTGGCAGAGCTGTAAAAGTCTGGATATCAGCTCATACTGATCCGGGGTAAACCCGGTAAAACCGTCGAGACAGATCACTGAATCCCGGATCCCATCCATCTGATGGACCACCTCCGCCAGCTGAAGTATGAGCTCTTCCGCCGTCCGGTACGTATCCCCCAGTTTTTCTTTAAAACAGCCGTAGATCAGGCGGATGTCCTCGAACTTTACACCCAGCTGGCTCATCTTATCAAAATCCTCTTCCTGACGAATTCCATACTGTTCCAGCTCACACAAAAAAGACTTGCACTCATCTAAAAAACCTGGAGTATCAATCCCTTTTTTAAAATATGCCAGCCTGTCTTTCTGCTCAGAAAATACCTTCCGGAGCAGCATGGTTTTTCCCATGTCCTCCAGAATCGTCCGCTCCAGCGCCGGCAGCTGCTCAAATACCCGGAATGCCAGGCGGTGAAAACTGAGTACATCAATATTTAGAATTCCCTTCCCGCCGCTCCTCTCCACAAGCGTCTTCTGCGTCTCCAGCGTAAACTGGTCAGGCACCAGGATAAAATACTGCTTATCCCTGTGTTCTGCCGCTTCTGCGGTTATCATATCATATAAAAAAGTGCTCTTGCCGCTTCCTGCCCCGCCGAATATAAACTGCAATGCCATATAATTTTCATCCTTTTTCGTTCTATCTGCCTGATCCGGCACATATAATATAACAAGATGGAATCTACACTCCATAAAAGGGGGAATTATCCACATGTCAAAAACTAAAATACTTGTATTTCAAATGAAAGAGCTTGTATATACCGGTATATTTGTAGGACTCGGTCTCCTGCTCATCATACTTCTGATCGTCATGTTCTATCCTTCCGGCGATGAAGACACCGCCACTGAAACCACTACTGCAGAAGCAGCAGTGTACAATCCGGGTATATACAATTCCCAGATGCAGCTGGGGGATACCACTTTGAATCTGGAGATTGTCGTAGATGAGAGCCAGATCAAGTCTGTTTCCCTGGTAAATCTGGACGAATCCGTAACCACCATGTACCCTCTGGTAAAACCCTCCTTGGAATTTCTGGAGGAAGAGCTGGTGGCAGGAACTCCCATCGACGACATCACCGTCAGTGAAAAAAGTAAATATACCCAGACCATGCTTATCGACGGCATCAAAAATGCCCTGTCCAAAGCAACTGTGGAACAATGATCAGGGCTTTATGCTCTCCAGATCTGCTTTCCAGAGTGCATCGGATGCATCACTGGGCATGCGGAGGTCTCCCCGCGGCGACAGCGCCACAGAGCCCACCTTGGGCCCGTCGGGAATACAGGAGCGCTTGAACTGCTGCCTGAAAAATCGGTGGTAGAAGGTATGAAGCCACTGGTAAACCGTCGGTGCATCGTACACACCCTCAAAAGTATATACTGCCATCCGAAATATCTTGGATGGCATAAACCCAAACCGGAGCATATAGTACAGATAAAAGTCATGTAGTTCATAAGGTCCTACAATATCCTCTGTCTTCTGTGAAATTTTGCCGTCCCTGGGCGGCAAAAGCTCCGGGCTCACCGGTGTATCCAGTACATCATACAGGACACGCTTCAAAATACTCCCGGAAATGCCGCCACTGCTCCCACTGGTGTCACCATTGCTGACGCAAGTATCGGCAAAGTACTGCACCAGATATCTCACAAGCGTTTTGGGGACAGAACAGTTCACACCGTACATGGACATGTGATCTCCGTTGTAGGTCGCCCAGCCCAGTGCCAGTTCTGACATATCCCCGGTTCCGATCACCAGACCGCCTGTCTGGTTGGCAATATTCATAAGAATCTGCGTCCGCTCCCTTGCCTGACCGTTTTCGTAGGTGATGTCATGGACATTGATATCGTGGCCGATATCCTCAAAATGCCCCTTCACCGCCCTTTCAATGGATATCTCTCTCAGCTCTGTCCCCAGCTCTTTCGCCAGATTGACCGCATTGTCATAGGTCCGGTTCGTAGTGCCAAAGCAGGGCATCGTTACGCAGACGATCCCCTTGCGGTCCAGGGACAGGCTGTCAAAGGCACGCACAGTCACCAGCAAGGCCAGGGTGGAATCCAGACCGCCGGACAGACCAATCACCGCGCTCCGGCATCCGGTATGGCGCAGCCTTTTTACCAGTCCCGAAGCCTGGATATTTAGGATCTCATCGCAGCGCTCTTCCCTATGGGTCTTTGACGCCGGAACAAATGGCGTTTTTTCAAAAGTCCTGGTAAGCTCTGTCTTCTCCACCTTTTCGTAACGAAACCTGTGGATCCGGTATCCCATTTTTTCTGGCGAAGCATATAGCGGAAAGGTCGTCATACGGCGCCGCTCAGCCTGTAGCCTCTTCACATCGATCTCAGTAATGATATCATGTTCTTTAAAAGAAGGATTCTCTGCCAGCATCACTCCATTTTCCATGATCATATTATGTCCGGCATGCACCAGATCGGTGGTGGACTCTCCCCCGGAAGCATCGGCATAGAGATAGGCGGCGATGGTCCGCGCGCTCTGATTTTTTACCAGCTCCCTGCGGTATGCGGATTTCCCTGTCACCTCATCACTGGCAGATGGATTGATGATGACCGTCGCCCCCGCCATGGCATGATAAGAACTTGGCGGCACAGGCACCCACAGATCCTCACAGATCTCTATGGCGACAGACAGCTCCGGAAGCTGTTCGCAGGTAAAGATCTGTTTGGCGCCAAAAGAAATTTCCTTGTCCATAAATGGAAGACGGTGTGTCCCGCAGCTCTCCTCGCTTACAGTTCCCCGCTGCCACGCAGAATCCCCGCCGGCAAAATGCCTTCCTTCATAAAATTCAGAATAGGTCGGGATATGGCTTTTGGGAACCAGCCCCAGTATCTCTCCACGAAATACTGCCGCCGCCACATTATAAAGCCTTCCCTGATGCAGAAGCGGAAGCCCCACAGAAAATAACGTATCACATTCTTTCGTCTCTCTGGAAAACCGCTCCAGCCCTTCCAATGCCCCATTCAGAAGACGATCCTGAAGAAACAGGTCGCCACAGGTATATCCTGTCAGGCACAATTCCGGAAATGCCAGCACTTTTGCTCCCTTATTGCTCATCTTTCGTGCCTTTTCGATCATCTTATCACAATTGTATTCACAATCTGCCACCTTAAGCTCTGGTGAACAAGCTGCCACTTTTACAAATCCTTCTAACATTTCTTCCTCCATTTATACATATTATAAAAAGGACAGCGATTCGCTCGCTGCCCCTATATAATCTTTTGTAAAACCCCCAAAATGCCGGTTCTTGATTTTTGACTCCTAGCATATGCTAGGTGGGCAACCGCACGTGGTCTTCTGCCTTCCGTTGCAATGTCTCCATTGTACCGAACAAGTTCGGCAGTGACGGCCTGGCATCCAATCACAAATATAGGAATCCCGTTTAAAGTATTGTAGGTTCAAAAATTCAAGAGTATCGAACATCTCAGGAAGTCATACTCATAGTATACCTAATCTATTTGATTTTATCAAGTGCTTATTGAAAGAATTATTTTCCAGAATAACGCACCTCCTGTAATGATTAATTCTGAACACATTTACCAAACCAGTTCATGTAATGCTTTAAGTACTTCTGCCACTTTATCTGCTTCTCTGCCTTCAAACAATCTTACTGCATTATATAACTCTGTATCGGAATATATATCATCACCCCGAACAATGTACTCACAACTGGTTTCCAGACTGTCCGCAATACTTTTTAAGATACTTACAGAAAATCCTTTTTTGCCGAATTCTATCTCATATAGAAATTTTTGCGAAATATTTGCCATATCTGCAAGTCTTTCTCTTGAAATATTCTGTTTGTTCCTCAGCTGCATGATACGAAATCCTATTTCTGAATAATCTGCATTTCTCATTAATCATTTGTCTCCTTAAATAATGGTATCCCTATTTTTCCGCCACAAGATCCGCAATATAATGTAACAGCCTTGCCATGCATTGGCTGTCTTCTTCTCTCACATCCTTTTGTACTCTTATGCGCTCCGCTTCTGAAATCACACCTCCAAATAAATAGTTCATATCACAGTTATACCTGGTTGCCAAAATGTAAGCATATTCACTGGACAATCCGGTAGAACCGTTTTCAATCCTCAGAAGAGAATCCTTCACGATTCCAAAGGCTTCTGCCAGTTCATCCGCTGATATGCCATTTTTGATGCGAAACCGTTTCAAACGTCCTCCTATCCGAATATTTATCTCTGTTTTCTTCCGTGAATTTCTTTTCATAATTTAGATCGCTCCTTTGGCTTTTTATTTCATCATACCAGTAAATAACCTTTCTGAAACGACCTATATGTCCATAAACGACGCAGCATGTTACAACGTGCCTGTTTTTTCGGCGGTTTTTCCACCTCTTTCCAAGCGTTTAAATGCCCTGTTTCAGCCTTGATTCGACAAGATTCTACCCCAAACGACTTTTCACCCCAACAGACCAAAATTGCGATAAACGACAATCCTCCAATTTTCCCATCACAAAATGTATCAAACTTTCCAAAAACAGCTTGACTTGTTCAAGGGTGAATAGTTACAATATAGTTAATAATATGCAAGAACTACTATGGTGCCAACCATGGGATACATATTCCCTTATAAAATATTGTAGTAGGAGGATTTTACAATGGACAGCCAATTTGAATGGAAAGAAGAATTCAAAATAGGGGTGGAAGTTATTGATAAAGAACATCAAAAGCTATTCAAAATAATCAATAAGCTCCTCGCCTTTAAAGAAGACGAAGCAACCCGTCAGTGGGCATGCCGGGAAGGTATCAAGTTTTTCAAAAAACATGCTGTCAGCCATTTTGCAGACGAAGAAGCGTATATGGCTTCTATCAATTACGAAGGATTGGAACAGCACAGGCATCTTCATAAAGGATTCCGTGAAAATACGCTTCCCGCACTGGAACAGGAAATGGAACAGTCAGCCTACTCCCCTGACTCCGTGGAGCATTTTCTGGGCGTCTGCGCCGGCTGGCTGATCGGCCATACCCTGACAGAAGATATGGCCATCACAGGTAAGCAGATGAAAAAAAAGCCAAACCTTCTGCCAAGTGAAAATCTTACAGCTATGAAGAAAGTGATCAAGCAGCTTCTGTTTGATATGTTTCAGCTGGAATCCCATCTGGTCAGCGACGCTTACAATGGGGAAAAGTTTGGAAACGGGGTATATTACCGTCTGATCTATGGAACCCCCAAAAACGATAAGAAACAGGAAGTTATTCTGGTCTTTGAAGAAAATCTTCTAATCAATACGGTGGGTAAAATTATAGGCATCAAAACAAACAAGCTGGATAATATGCTGGTCCATGCCGCCCGGTACACCGCCAGACAATTTGTAAAGCGTGTTATGGAACAATTTCCCACAGAGGAAACATATGAGCTGAAGACAGAAAATCTTCTGGCTTATGATCAGTTTCAAAAAGCCTTCACGAGAGAAAATCCACACCTCAGCCTCTTGTTTAACACAGGAAGCGGTTATTTTGCCTACTGCGCCACTGCTCCCCATCTCCTGGAAAGCAACATCGGCACTCCGATTGAAGCGGATAATGCAATGGATGAAGTTAAAGAATACCTGAAAAAGCGGGAGACCGCAGGCAATAAACCAAGAGTCCTTGTAGTTGACGATTCCATGACGGTGCGGCAGCATATGGGCAAGCTGTTATGTGAGGATTATGATATTACGCTGGCAGAATCCAGTATCGCCGCGATCCGGTGCATTACGTTAAATAAACCGGACCTGGTTCTTTTAGACTATGAGATGCCAGTGTGCGACGGAAGGCAGACTCTTGAAATGATCCGTTCCGACCAGGCCCTTGCAGATATACCCGTCATTTTCCTGACTGGAAGAAGCGACCCGGAAAGCGTACAAAAAGTTAAGTCCCTGAAACCTGCCGGGTATCTTTTGAAAAATCTGGAACCCGCAGCGATAAAGGAAAATATTGATGCTTTCTTTGAAAAGAAAAAGAAATAGGATTTACATAACGGATTTAAAATCTTAACAAACCGGGGGCGGAGCCACAGTCTGTGTGCTCCGTCCTCTAGCTTAATACCGTAAATTTTCCATCCTGTCACCTTCCGTTTCTCTTTCACTCATCTCTCTTTCGCTTCCGGGACATAATACTTATTGTAGAGTTCTTCTACATATTCTTTTGTGGTATTAATTCCAGTTGAGCGATATGACCCGCCTGAGGTGCTGATCAAACTTGAGTCCATTATTATAAAACTATAAACTACTTCCTCTTCAGAAGAATAAGCCTTAATGCTAAACTCCCCGCCGCAATACATACGATTTGATAGATTTAAATCTAGACGATACCTGGCCAAACTAAATCTCTGTCGTAAAAGGCTTACTTCCTGGAGGTCTGTTATATCAATGGAATTCCCAAATCTGCTAATGGTAATTTTACTGACATCATTCGGAATTTCTCCTGGTAATTTATCATAAACACGTAAGACAATAGTAAATTCAGAATCTTTTTTCTTCCCCTTCAACTTACCTGTTAGTTCATACATTCCTGACTTTTTTACAGTAAATCTATTTTTTTTAATTTTTATTTGTTTACTACTTGATCTCCACTTGATCCTGGAATCCGTAAATTTCTTCTTTTTTGCCTTATCGTATGAATCCGGTTTTCGTTTAATATTTATAACATCCCGTATAGTATATTGTTTTTTGCTCTGTATGGCATAATAATCCAAACGGTAGATCTCTGCCTTTTTATTCTTTGCAGCTGAGATCTGGGCATATGGAACTTCTGATAACAAAACCCCCAATAAAAGTAACATAGATATAATTTTCTTTTTTTTCAAAACAACTTTCCTCCTTATCCTCCTTTTGTTTTTCCCTGCCCCCTGTTCACTCCCACTCCGATCCACATGACCACCAGCATCATCCCCATACCCAGCACGATGCATCTGGCCGCTCCCACAGCTTCCAGCAACCGAAGCAGCACAAAAAGGAACGTCTCTGCCCCATATATACCAAAGGACAGTTTTCTATATTTGATGATCTCATACTCCTCCAGAGGTTTGTTTTCATGTTCCACCGGAGCGAATCCCCACAGGCTCAGTCCCGTGATGGCTAAAAGAAGAATCTGTGTCCATACCAAACCAGGAGCAAATTTGTACAATAGTAAAATTCCCAAAAATAAAAGCCAGGTCTTAACCGCGCACTGCATCGGCGTCCTGGCATGGTAGCCGCCGGCATAGATACGCAGAGGCATAAACGTCATAAGGATCATCACTCCCTGCCAGAACAAGTCCATAAACAGGGCTGTACATAACAAAAGAATGATCTCTATTAATGTGCGGAGCCCCTGAATGATACCAAAGGACACCAGCTCTTCATCTTCTTTGGGAAATGCCTGGCTGGCGAGCATCCTGCCCACCAGCCATCCGGCAAATCTTTCCAGCACCGCTTATCTCCTGCGGAGCCGATCTGCCCCTTTCGGCAGCTCCGGCTGATGCATCAAAAACTGACATGCAGAATTAACTGCACCTGAAGTAACTTTCATCGAAAGTCCTGCTACTTTTGCTGCCAATTTTTTCTTTGTAATCTTCATAGTCTTTCCTCCTAAAAAAGATGTGATATAAGTCAATTATATCACATCTTTTCGCGGTTTTGGGCGTTTTGGCGTGAACGACACAAACTTGCGACGAACGACACCATGTCCTACAGAAAAAGGCAAATCCTCACTTCAAAAATTCCGTTTTTTGTGCCGATTTCTAATGTCCCTCCATACTTTTTTACGATTTTCTCTACCGTCCGTAGGCCATAACCATGATAGTCTTTGTCCTCTTTCGTAGTACGGAAATTTCCCCCGATACTCTCCCTCACTCCCTCATATGGATTTCGGAACCAGATAAATACCCTCTCCCCCTTACTAATGTAACGGACTCCCAGCTCAATCCTCTTTTCCTTGATATCATGAACTGCCTCCATGCTGTTATCCATCAGATTTGCCAGGATCAGATTCATATCGTAGACAGACAGTTCCAGTTCCTCTGGAACCTTAAGCTTCATATCTACTGTTATATCAGCTGCCACTGCCTCCTGGAGCTTATAATTCAATATTCCGTCCAGCACAGGATTTCCTGTATCCGCATATTTCTGACTCTGCAGGATATTTTCCTGGATCTCTCCCAGATAGGCAGCAAGACGTTCTGTCTCATGCTGTTCATTCATATAGGAGATCATGGAAATATGCCTGATAAAATCATGTCTTTGTTCCCTGATCTGTTCCACCACCTGATTCATCAGCTCTAGCTGGTTTTTCTGATACTGGTTTTGAAGTTCCAGCGTATCCTTTTCCACCTGCAGCCGGAAGCTGTGAAGCTGTCTGTCATACAGGTAAATGACAAAGATATTGATAGCAAAGAGCACAACGGCGCAGGCTCCCACTGACTGGAGCCTTAGTCCTGGCTGGTGGTAAAATAAGACAAAAAGATAAACCGATGAAATCGGCAGCGCCACAGAAATGATCCAATAGGAAGCTGGTACATCCTCTCCCTCCTGGATATTTTTGAGGTTTCGGATAAAAAGCACGATCAAGTACATCACCACTGGAAGGCATATCGTCCCAAATGCTGAAAAATACTCTGTGGATGAAAAAATGTCCAGATTAATATAACCAGATAGGAGCGCCACAACACACTCTGCCAGAGTAAAAATCACAAAAATAAAAACTCCCGATAAAATCCGCTTTTTCCAGCTCTCTTTGTAAATCAGAGTGATAAGCAGTTCTCCGCCAGAGGAACAGACCAGGTTCATTATAGGTATGCCCAGAAGCAGATTGGGAAGTGTCAGCATGAGATACAGCCCTGCATAGGCACACAACACTCCTTTACCCCCAAGCCGGCACTTTTTGAGGAAACATTGCATGAGCAGATACACCTCATATGTTTGAAAAGCAGAGGAGATGAGGAAAATTAACATGGACATTTACTTCACCTCCATATCATAATTCATCCATGCCCTTTTTATTTTTTCTACATACCGTCTTCCCACAGGTATCTCCGCACCATTTTCCATAAACAAACAGTGATCCAGATAGCGGACCACATAACTTAAGTTCACCACATGAGACTTATGGCACTGGCAAAAGGAATATTCAGCATATTTTTCCCCAATATCCTGAAGGTTCTCACGTATCCGGATTCTCTGATTGCCTGTGGTCATTACCTCCAGCATTTTATCCACTGACTTAACATACATGACATCCCTCAGCGCAATCCACTTGATGATACCATCCTCTTTATATTTCAGCACCTGTTTGCCATCACTGCTTCTCCTGACAACCTTATCCAGATCCGCAAAAATCGCCTCCCGCTGCAATGGCTTATGGTGAAAATTCAATGGTTCCAGTGCGAAAAGGTATCGGCAGTACTTTGTTTTTCCCGATATATAAATAATCTGTACCGCTTCATTTTTCATATTATCCCGGATAAAATGTCCCAGCTCCACACCAGAGCCCTCCGGAAATTCTATGTCCAGGAAAATAACATCATACCATGACCCATCTTCTATCTCATTTAAAAGAAGCTCTACCGTATAAAATATATGTATTTCTATTCTGACTTTTTGCGTTCTTCGATAAATCTTGAGCCACCCTTCAAGCCGCGAACAGCATCCCTGATCATCATCGCATATTGCTACCCGCATTTTGCCCTCCTACGATCAAAAATATTTGCCTTCATTATACCAGATACTACCAGAAAATACAATATTTTCGCTTTTGTGACATAATACGACAACGTTATTGATATCTTTAGGATAAGGCGCAAAAAAACGGATACATTATCCGTTCTTTTAAGCATAATGTATCCGTAATCAAAAATTAAGCTTTAAAACAATGCCAGAAGCCGCCTTCTGACTTAACAACAATCCTGCCATTCTTATTTAACATGTCATCAAAATATCCCAGCAGCAGATCCTTTTTTTTCGTCAGATATTTTTCAACATGCTGATTGTGGTTCACTGCCCTCTCAAAAACCTCTTCCGCCGAATCATAAGCCATGGGGGAAGGGATTGTAATATAAACAACGCGGTCAAAATATTGATTCAAAAGCTCTTGAAATTCATCATGATGTTTTTGTTTGTCTGTATTTAATTCTCTCACGAAAGTCTGATCCAGACCTGCTTCATCAAATACCTGTTGCCAGAATGCCTGCTCCCCAGTCATTCCAAAATAATTTACTGAGAACATACCGCCAGATTTAAGCACCCTGGAAACCTGGGAAACAAATCCTTCCACATCCTTCAGGGTATTCAGCAGGTAATGAGCCACTACCATGGAATAGGGCATATTTTCTTCAATCTCTTTCCATGTGGGTTCCTGTTCCACATCTCCCCAGTGCAACACTGCTCCTGTACCATCTGCAAGGGTCCCTCTGTTCTCATCAATGAACTTTTCAAGATCATCTGCCCAGCTGCCACGCAGATCATAACCATCTATGCTCACATTCTTCGGTATTTGTTTCCAGCTATGTCTCCACAGTTTCCCAAAGCCACACCCCAGATCCAGAACGGTCTCCCCTTCCTTTATTTCCAGTGAATGATATAGTTTCACATACCAGTCCAGCCCGTCTGCATTATGTTTCAGCGCATGAAAATGTCCCTCATCGGATGACTGGTCTTTCTCCATTTTCTGAATGATCTCAGCCACATCATCCCAATCCGGCTGACCATTGCTCCTTGCAATCACAGCTTTCATACATTTGACTGCCTTTTCCAACTCATATCGTTTTCTTTCCATCATTTCGATCTGGAACTGAAGAGTTTCTAAAACGTTATCATTCTCCGCATGTTCCAAATGCTCCTTGATCTGCTCAAGGCTGAAACCAACATGCTTCAATGCTATGATCTTCTCCAGGATCAGAAGCGACTGCTCATCGTATAACCTATAATTACCTTCAGAATAATCCACTGGCTTAAGAAGACCCTTTTCATCATAAATTCTTACTGCTTTCTGTGAAATACCTGCTTTTTTGGCTATTTCGCCGGATGTCATTTTGTCCATAATATGCCTCCTTTTGATAAATAATAATAGTATCTGAACGTTCATTTTTATCATAAAGGCAGCCCCAAGGGAAGAGTCAACCATCAAAATAGATTTTCAAAAATTTTTATTCCCACAGTCTCCCCTGCACGTCCCCTCTAACTTTTTCTCTATGGCATCCAGCTGTTGGATGACCTCTGAAAGCATTTGGATCACGCGGCTGTCACTGGCTGCCGCATATTCCTGTTCCACAGACATGCTTGTCCCGCCAATAATATAGTTCAGATCATAGCCTAATTTTTTGTGCAGTATATTTGCCTTGTCTGCTGACAATGAATTGATACCATACTCGATACGGCGGTAACTGTCCTCTTCAAGATTTAAAATCCCAGCGATGTAGCGTACTGTATGTCCATTTCTGGTCCGCATCGCCTTCAGCCTTTTTCCTACGCCGCAATTACACGGATTCTTTTGCTTTTTCTCTTTCCTTTTATCTGATTTTACCATAATTTTTCCCTTGCTTTCTATCATCGAATTGAAATTACTATTATTAGATTCTATGATAACAACCAAAGGAAATAATTTTAACGGATACATTGTCCTCAAATCTATGGATAATGTATCCGTTATTCTCAAATAATTATACCAATAGCACCGATGCAATGATCCCTGCCAGGGTAGCAGACAGCGCCCCCGCCAGGGTGTATCTCGTCCTGGTTACCCTGGCAGTCATGAAGTAGACACTCATGGTATAAAAAATGGTCTCTGAGCAGCTCATCAGCACCGATGCAAGTGTTCCCAGACTGCTGTCTGGTCCAAACTGCTTGTAGACGTCCAGCAGAAGACTGGTGGCAGCGGAAGAAGAAAACATTTTTACAGTGACCAGAGGCACCAGCTCGGAGGGAAAGCCAACCCAGGAAGTCACTGGCGCCAGCACCCCCGCCAGATAATCCAGACTGCCGGACTGACGGAGTACTCCGATGGCGATCATAAGGCCGATCAGGGTCGGCAGTATCTTGTATACTGTTTTAAATCCATCCACAGCCCCCTCAATAAATGCATCAAATATATCCACTTTCTGAAGCAGTCCGTATCCCGCCACCAAAACCAGAACAAATGGTATCATGCTGTCTGAGAGATAATATAAAAACCTCATGCCCCACCGTCCTTCCTGTCAGACCTTCCATCCCCTGCTGAAAAAATCTTTCTCGCCGCCACAGAAAAGATTACTCCTGCCGCCGTGGAAACCAGCGTCGCCACCAGCCCCATTCCAATAATAGAAGTCGGTGACACCGAACCGTACTCACTGCGGTATGCTATAATATTTACTGGTATGAGCTGCAGTGATGAGATATTGATGATGAGAAAGGTGCACATATCCGGGCTGGCGATATGGCTGCCCTGGTTCAATTCCTTCATCTCCTCCATTGCCTTGAGACCGTAGGGCGTCGCCGCCCACCCCAGCCCAAGCATATTAGCAATTATATTGGAGGCGATGTACTCGTTTGCCCGGTGTCCCTCTGGAACCCCCGGAAATAAAAAACGAAGGGCAGGCCGGAGCGCCCTCGTCATGGCGTCGATCAGACCTGCCTTTTTTGCTACATTCATGATACCTGTCCACATGGACATAACTCCCAGCATAGCGATACAGAGTGTCACCGCCTCCTTGGATGAGTCGATGGCGGCGGTTCCCGCCTCTCCGATTTTTCCTGTAAAAGCTGCCACGATGATTCCCGCCAGCAGCATAATACCCCAGAGTTTGTTCAGCATAGAAAGAATTCCTTTTTCCTTCTTTTTATAATTCTATGAAAAAAGTATGCCCCATATTCCTCCCAGACAGGCATTACTCTCTCTGTCCAGCTGCCACCTTTGCTTTGGAATACGCCAGTCCGACAGCTGCCAGCGCCGCACCAAACAGCAGCTGGATCCCCATGCCCCGCCAGAGCTCTCCCATCTCCTGTCCGGGAACATAGCGGTCAATCCAGTTGGCTGATGTGATGTACCAGTACGCAGGAAGAAAATGTGCTGCCTTTATGATGCCATCCCCCAGAAATTCCAGCGGTACAAATACCCCGCACAGAAAACTCATACCAAGGGCGATGACATTAGAGATCATGTTCAGCACAGAGCTTTTCCTAACCACCTGGCCTACCAGAAAAACGATGCCCAGAGTCACCACCATAAAACAGAACACATTGAGACAATACAACATCCCCTGAAAACCAAACAGCTGGCTCCGTTCTTTCATAGCCGCAAACGCCATCAGAAAATAACAGAGGCAGAAACCGATCTCTGTTGTGACCATGCCCCCATAAAGCTCATAATTGGTCCGCTGCAACGGATAACAGGAACACAGATTCCGCTCCCTGACCTCTTTTTTGTGGAATACCACCAGGATCGGACCGATACCCACAACAGAGATCGAAATAAAAATATAAGGAAAATAGGCAAAGAAATAATATAGTGCCTGATGGCTGCTCTCCCTGCCTCCCTCTGCCAGCGTTACAGGGACTTTTTCCCGGCAGGCCTCCGCTGTCTTTTCCGCAATCTGCCCTGGTTCCAGACCTGCTGTCTGATACGCTTTGGCAATAGAGCTGTATTTGCCTGTCATATTTTTAAAGGTCTCCGCATAGATGGTTCCGGGTATGCTGAGCACCTCCGGACGAACTATCTTTCCACCTTCTTCCAGTGAACTCCCATAGCCTTTTGGGATCCGGATCACACAATTAATATTTCGGTTATAGAGTTCATCCTGGATCGTCTCTTTGTCATCCTCTATCTCTATTTCTTCATTTCCCTCTCTCAGATATGCCGCCATGCCCTGGCTCAGTTCCGATCCGTCTTCGTCAAAGATCACAAGCTTGTGGGAATGTGCTTTAAACATCCCCTTATGGGTATCTTCTCCCTGATAGGACATAGCCACCGAAATGCTAAAGAAAATTATGAGATACATAAGGATCTGAATCTTTTGTTTATTTAATATACGAAAGAAAACCTTATAAACTTGCATACCGGCTCCTCCTTACCATAAAATAGCTTGCCAGAGTCAATACCACAGCCCCCGCCCCCAGGCAGAGCATATTACCCCAAAAGCGCTCATTGGTTCCATAGATGTTCAACGCATAAAAAGAATCTGTGATCAAAGCTGCCGGGTTGATGTCGTTTACAAGCGGCACATGATGCTCGATGCTGTTTTTTATACCAGATATCATCAGATCACTCATAGCGCTGAGGGCAAGGCTGACGCTCACCAGCACCCCCATCTTTGCCCCCTCGCCCAGCCGGGGAAGGGATCCCACAAATATTCCTATCAGGATGCCATAACTGGTGCCGAGAAAGAGAAGGACCAGGATCTGGGGCAGATCATCTCCCAGTTCCAGACGCAGCACAAACTTCATGTATACCAGCAGCAAAATTACGATACTGTACTGTACAATCTCACAGGCCGCAAAATCTGCCAGAATGCTTTTTAACTTGTGCACCGGTATCATATTCCTGCGCTGTCCCAATGCCGAGACATCTGCCTGAATCTTCAGGATCCGGTCACAGCCTGCAAAGCTGGCAAACAGACATACCATCGCCAGTACTGCATAAAAATAGTTCATAACATTATCCTGCTTACTCTCTGTGGAACTCTTCTCCTCCACATATTCTGCCTGGGATGTAAGAGCAGCTACCGCCTGCATGATCTTTTCCGGATGAATCTGCACCACATCTGATATCGTTTTCTGATACTGTACAAACTGATCCAGTATCATCTGCAGCAATGTCTGGTCCATGCCGGACTCCGCCACCTGCAGAGCAGGTTTTTCCCCCACCGTCAGAATTCCTTTTACCTCTCCTGCCAGCAGCATTTCCTCTGCCTTTTCCATGGCGGCTTCGTGTATCTCCAGCAGCTGGTCCTCTCCATCTCCCGAAACCATCTGAAGCATTTGTGAAAAAACTTTATTGTCACCCTCCTGCACTACTGCCACCGGAATGACATGAAACTGCTCGGTCGTCTCAAACAGACTACCGAAAGCAAAGTACATAAACGTGGTGAGGGCAAAGGGAAATGCCAGTGTCCAGAATACGATCTCTTTCGTCCGCAGAAGAGACAGTAACCCATATTTTAATACATGTCGAAACATTCTGTACTCCTTCCTACTGATCCCTCAGTTCTTTTCCTGTGATCTCTAGAAATACGTCGTTTAATGTGGGCAGTTCCGTAAATACCCTGCCAAATTGAATTTCGTCTGCATGGAGCAGTTCAAGTACATGGATCAGATTCTCCCTGCCGCCACTGAATCGGATACGAAGCTGTCCATTTTCCTGCACAGCCTCATAGGCATGATCCAGCCCCCGGAAACAAGCCAGTTTTTCTTCTTCCAGCTCCGGGGCTTCCACTGTGATGGTCTCCGTATTTTTGATCATTTTTTTCAATTCCTCTTTGGTCCCAATGGCTACATTCTGCCCCTTATCCATAATGGCAATCCGGCTGCAGATCTGCTCCACCTCTTCCATATAGTGGGAGGTATATACGATAGTCGCCCCGTTTTTATTCAGTTCTATAATTCCTTCAAGTATCTTATTCCGGCTCTGGGGATCCACCGCTACCGTGGGCTCATCAAAAAATATCAGCCTGGGCTTATGGGCTATGCCGCAGGCAATGTTCAGCCTTCTCAGCAGACCGCCGGAAAGTTTTTTCGGATAAAACTTTCGGAACTCATTCAGTTCTACAAACTGAATCGCCTCTTCTACATACCGTTTTCTCGTCTCCTTGTCCTTTACATAAAGCCCGCAGAAATAGTCTATATTTTCATATACCGTAAGTTCATCAAAAACGGCTACGTTCTGCAGTACCACTCCGATATCCCTCTTACTGTCATAAGAATCTGGACGCATCTCTTTTCCAAATACGTGGATCCTGCCTTTGTCATACCGGAGCAGGGACAGAATACAACTGATCGCTGTGGTCTTTCCGGAACCATTGGGCCCCAGCAGCCCGAAGATCTCCCCCTCCTGGATCGTCAGATTAAAATGATCCAGCGCCACCAGCTCTTTATAGCGTTTTACCAGATTTTCTACTTCGATCACCGCTGCCATGAAATCTCCTCCTTTTTCATTTTATCATAATCATAAATGTTACTTCCCTGTTTTGGAAGTGAACAGTATCATGTTTTACCTGTGACATTTGTCATTTGTTATTTTTACACTTTTGAAGTATACTTAAAAAGAAATTAAAAAAATGAAGAGGAAGGGGGATACTATGCAGGATCTGGGCAATAAACTGCTGCTTTATCTGGCTGGCTGTTATATTATCTGGTGTGTGGGTGTGAACGATCAGGCCATCATCGCTGCCACCCTGTCCCTGCTTTTGAGCTGCCTGTGCAGCTTTTTTATGGATTCCAGAATCTGTGATATACTGGTGCTGCTATTTTCCCTTTTATGCCTTATTGTCCCAGGTTCTGCCTCCTATCTTCCCCTTCTAATATACGATGCCCTATACTGCCGTCAGAGACTTACGCTGGCGGCAGGCACCCTCGCCGGGATCCGCGCCCTTTTATGGCTTCCGCTCCCGCTTTTCTTCCCGTATCTGCTGCTGTTTTCCTTTAGTTTCTTACTCGCCGGATATTCCAGAAAAAATCAAAGGCTTCTGCGGGAACTACATCTCATAAGGGACCGGAGCACCGAAGCTGAGATCCATCTGAAAGAGCGCAACCAGGCGCTGATCCAAAAACAGGATTCAGAAATACACGCAGCGACACTTTCTGAGCGGAACCGTATTGCCAGAGAGATCCATGATAATGTGGGGCACATGCTGACCCGTTCTATCTTACAGACCGGTGCCCTCAAAGTCATCAACCGGGATCCAGTGCTGGAAGAACCTCTGGATACACTGAAGGACACATTAAATACTGCTATGACCAGCATCCGCACCAGCGTCCATGACCTCCACGATGAATCCATTGACCTTCACAGCGTTCTGCAGGAGATCGCCACTTCTGACCTGGAACTTTCACTCCATCTGGAATATGATGTGGAACGGGAGCTGCCCAGAGAGATAAAATATGCATTTATTTCAATTGTCAAAGAGGCGGTCAATAACATCCACAAACACAGCTGCGGCGACTCCGGCAGGATTACAGTAAGGGAACACCCTGGCTTCTATCTGCTGCAGATCCGCGATAACGGTTCTCCTGGCAAACTGCCGGAAAACGCGGACGGCATCGGGCTCTCAGGGATCCGGGACCGGGTACAGTCCCTGGGGGGAACCCTTCGGATCAACACGGAACAGGGATTTTTTATAAATATCTCGATCACAAAAAAAGCCAGGTGAGCCACAAAACACCTTAACCAAAATATTTTACTGATTTATGGGGGATTTTTATGAAAGTTTTGATCATAGATGACGATAAGCTCGTCTCTCTTTCTCTGAAAACCATACTGGAAGCCAGCGGACAGGTAGAGATCGCAGGAATTGGAAATAGTGGCGCGGAGGCAGTAGAACTTTATAATTCGCTGGCTCCGGACATCCTTCTCATGGATATCCGCATGGAGGGCATGACCGGATTGGAAGCAGGAGTGCATATCCTGTCCGCACATCCAGAGGCTAAAATTTTATTTCTGACCACTTTTTCTGACGATGAATACATCGTAAAAGCATTAAAAATGGGAGCAAAAGGGTATATACTCAAGCAGAATTTTGAGAGTATCCTTCCAGCGCTTCTCGCGGTAGAAGGAGGGCAGAATGTATTTGGCGATGAAATCACTGGCAGGCTTCCCAGTCTTATGGGCACGCCTGCCAGTGGTCTGGACTATGAAAAATATGATCTCTCCGAGAGGGAACAAAAGCTGGTCTCACTGGTAGCAGAAGGTCTGAACAACCGGGAGATCGCAGAAAAACTCTATCTCAGCGAGGGCACGGTCCGCAACTATCTCAGCAGTATTCTGGAAAAGCTGGAACTGCGGGACCGGACCCAGCTGGCTGTATTTTATTATAGAGGGGATAACAGATCATAATCCTCCAGATCATTTTCATTCAGGTCATACTCTCTCTCAGCATAGGGATCAAAGGTATTTTGTTCCATGAAAGATTCAATTAATTTTAAATAGGCACTCAGATCTACACCGCATTTTTCCTTAATGCCCGCCAGAATTTTCTCTGGATCCGCCTCTTTGTTATATGCTTCCATGGCATCATCATTTGAGGCATCGCAAAGCTCATCTCCCTCACCCGGCTTCTTGATCTCCGGTACATCCTTCTGATCCGAGAGAACTGTGAGGGTGACAAGCTTGTCGCCGCCACATAAGACAGTGATGGAACTGTTCCTATTTTCTTTATCACCGTTCACATCAAGCTGAAGTGAATAACTACTGAAAGTTGTACCAGAACTGGAAAGAGTAATACTTCCATTCATATATCCCTCTGCCAGTTTATCTTCATCCAGATCTGTCACCTTTAGGGTCACCAGATCCTTTGTGCTCACAATATTCTCCTTAGATGGGTTGATGGATTCATCAAGACTCACTTTATATTCCCCAGAAATCTTTCCATCTTTACGGATTCCTTTCCCTGCCAGGCTCACATAGGTCACACCATTGAGAGCAAAAGATAATTCCATACCAATCTCTGAGCCGTTCTCCGGCTGGCTAAAGGTCATCTTAAATGTCTCACCATCTTTTGACTTGAGATCGATCACACGCCCTACGATCTTTCCATCACCATCCACATACACATCCATGACCATCTGAAGGTCTTCATCCGTCACCTCTCCTTCCTGTGAATTTAAATCGTCTATTTCTTCCTGCAGGCTTTTTGAGAACGAATCGTATGCACCTTCACCAAATTTATCTTCCATGGCTTTTATATTGGGATCGTCTTTCATGTTATTCATCATATCTTTAAGGATAGCAAAAAGCTCTTTGCCCTTACAGGTTACAGTAAATTTGGTATAGTTCCCCTTTACCTCACCTGCCTCCAGTTCCCCGGAGGATTTTTCCACAGAATCCATGTTGCGGATGGCAATGTCAGAATAGGTGATCAGTAGGTTTCTCATCTTCTCAGGTTCAGGTAAATAAGACATTCCTCCATTAAGAAACACGTTTCCGCCACCCAGATTGAAATCTTTGAATAATTTAAAATTTTCCGAAAAATCTACATATTTCGACGAAATCTCCGGAATCTGCACATATCCTTCGCTATTCGCCATATCAACATACATATTCAGGGTGATCACATCCTGACCATTGATGCAGCCTCGGATCCGGCTTTGCGAAACACCACCACTCCTTTTCCTACTTGCCACAAGCCCTGTATCATTCAGAGCAGAAAAATCCGTCCCTGTCATCGACAGCATCGTCTTAAGCGTCTGTCCAAGCTCCAGCTTGTATGTTACATTTTCCTTCCACTCATCCGCACATAAACTGTCATAGTATGCCTTGTACTGTTTGGAAAAAACCTCCTCCCCAGCATCCCGGTTCTTAGTCTCCACATACCGATAATATTCTACTGTACTGCCAAAATTCTTCTTAATAAAATTAGCGATCTGGGCATGGGCAGTCACTCCGATCCCAATGAGCAACACAAGTACTGCCGCCACGATTACTGCAATCTTCTTTCTCTTACTCTTTTCTGGCGGCTTTACGTCCACTTCCTGACCGGCAGCTTCAAACTCAAAATAAGCCTTATCTTCTGCCGTCCCTGTCCCATTTTTTTCCGAAACCACGGACATCTCTGGGTCCATCTTCTGACCACACACCGGACAGAAACTTTCTCCCTCTGGCACCTCGCTGTTACAATTCTTACAGATCAATTATATCTCCTCCTTACGTTTATCCAGTTCTTTTCATTATATGTAATCTTTTAACAATGGGATATAGCATTATTGTATAGCAGATTATGCAAAAAAGCAACCAAATGGTAAGAGGCTGTTGTTGACCATATCTCAAATACCATGTTATAATTCAGATAAAGGTAATACACTAACCTATAAGCAGAATACCAGAAAAGGAGGCAATACATAACATGAATGAAAAATTGCAGTTTCTCGTCGATAATCTAGACATCATAAGCCAGTTGTTTGACAAAGAACTCATCCTATCCGTTCTGGATAGAGACAAAGTTGTACAGGGCTTTTCACTGCCAGCGGGAATTCCGCCACAGTTCGAGATTGGTTCCATATTTAATGACCCCAGCGGAATCCTTAATGAAGTTATAACAACCGGTGTTACAAAACATAATTATCTGCCTGAAGAGGTTATGGGGTTTCCGGTAGAGGGAAACCTGGTCCCAGTTAAAGATAACGGAGAAGTAGTAGGCTGCATAATATGTTCTTTCTCAGTGGAGGGTAAAGAGAAGATTAAGGATATCGCCACAAGATTCCAGGAATCCATTCATGAGATCGACGATTCGATTCAGGATGTTATCGGTGGGATTGAAAATCTGTTTCAAATGCTGACAAATATGAATAAAATGACTTCCGATGTAGAGAAAGACGTCACAGAAGCGGCGGATGTTGTAAATAAGATCAGCAACAATGCCTCCCATTCCAATATACTTGCACTCAACGCTTCCATTGAAGCGGCGCGAAGCGGAGAAGCAGGCAGGGGATTTGCAGTTGTTGCTACACAGATGGGAAAATTAGCAGAAGACAGCGGCAGTTCTGCCACGGAGATAAAGAAGACTTTAACCGAGATCGTCACCCATCTTGAAACCATTGTAGACTCCATTAAAGATGCGAATGATGTGGCAAAAACCCATATAGACAGCATAAGTTCTATAAGGACTGCTCTGGAACAGACGGTCTACATTGCCAAAGAACTGGAAAATGATATAAAGTTATAACATTTATTTCGCTGGCCCGACGATGATATTCTATCTGCTGGATATCATCGTCTTTAGCAGTTTTCTCCGGGTTCTTCTTCCCCGGAAGGAGTGGATATTAGCTGGCATTCCCATTTTTGCAGTGGGAAGCCTGATCGTATCCCCTGTCTTTACCGACCTGTCCCTGTTATTTCTATTCCTGAAATATGCCCGTCTGTTTACCCCGGTCAGCTGCTATCTGAAGGGCGTACACAGCACCAGTGGAAGACTTCTCATGCTGGTGCCTGTATTCCTGCTTCCCGTATTGGAATTCCTCCTGCGCAGGGTGTATCTATGGTTTCACATCAATGAGGACATACTCTGAGTGTCCTCCAGTCCGCATCGCATAACCCCATCCGGCGATGCCAGAACTGACGATGGCGTGAAAGCCCCCTATGTTCTTTATTCCGTAATTCATTTCGTTGATTCCCAAAAGCTCTGCCAGTTGTCCCGTAGGCCAGATCTGCCCCGCATGAGTATGCCCCGAAAGCTGAAGATCCACCCTGGCAGCTGCATTTTCTTCCAATTCCACCGGCCGATGGTCCAGAACAACCTTGTAAGATCCGGGCTCCAGTTCCGATGCCAGTTCCTGGACACTCTTACGGTTCCGGTCCAAAGACTGCTCCATCCGTCCGATAACCGCCAGTTCCGGCGACACCTGTACAGCCTCATCCTCCAGTACCCGTATCCGGCTGTTGTTAAGTACATGACGCAGTTCCTCCATACTGTATTCTGCCTGTGCAGAATAATGGTTGGGATCATGGTTACCCCAGACATAATACACACCGTACTTTGCATCAATATTTCCCAATGCAGTAGCAGCTTCCTCCATCATTGACTTTTCTGTTCTCTCATCAAAAATATCTCCCGTAAGAAAGACAATATCTGGATCTTTCGCCTGAATTCTTTCACAATATCCACAAAGCTCCTCCACATCCATCGTCGTTCCCATATGTAGATCTGAGATCTGGACAATTCTCAGCCCTTCTCCCGATATCTTGTCAGACTGCAGTGTATAAGTGGTCTCTCTCACCTGATGAATGTTGAAATAGCCATAAGTAAACAACGTACTGACAACTAAAATGGGGATAATTCCACTTTTATGGATTACATCCCATATCCGCACTCCTCTGTTTTCTTTCAGATACCTTTTAAGGATCCGGTGAATCCCATCCAGCAATAACGAACACACGACAAAGTAAAGCACTGCCACAGAACCCACATCGTAAACCCGCCACCCTGCCGCTGCGCATGCCGCAGCAAAGACCACAGAAATAATCTTATCCGCTTTTTTACTCCTTTTTACGCGAAACAGCGACAAAAGCCGTTTCATAAAATGGTACAGATAAATTCCCACAGGGATATAGATCACCGTCGGCATCAGATAAAACAAGATCCTCATTTGCGCGAACCTCCATTATTTTTTTAGCTCGGCGGCGCGAATTGGAACCCAGTTTCAGATTTATACCGCCTGGCTGCTTCCCCTATCATAACATCTGCAGCCGGCTCCAAGGCAAGCTTTTTTTGAAAATTCACAAAATCTACACATTTTCCCCGCTATGAGTCCCTGGCCTAAAAGTCCTGATTCAATATCGGCACTCCGAAATACACAACACTTTTATCCTCATTTTCATCATAAGTGATCGCCACATTCATGTTGATCATTTTTCCATTCACCCGCTGCACCATATTGATGCCATTGGTATAGCCATAGGCAACATAGTATCCCTTCGTCTCCTGTTCCATAATACTTCCACCGCCCTCGTAGCCGAACAAACTATGCGCTATCCTCTGCTTCTCCCCAGTGGACAGTCTTCCAGGCAGTTTTCCCATAATCCAGCCGCCCTCCTGGCAGATCTCGGGAAGCTCCCCGCTCTGCGCCGCGATGGCAAGCTGGTTTCTGGCAAATGCCTGCGTCATATCGTTTCGGTTCACATATGCCTTCGTCATAATAATCTGGGCAAACACCACAATCCAAAGTGTACAGACCACAGATATCATAATCTTTAATTTTCTGCTCATACGTTTCTCCCTTCCCGTCCGATGGCAATATCGGACGAACCAAAACCTTTATGGCTTCTTTGGGAAAAGTATGTCCATTTCCTTCAAAATTATACCAGATTTTTAGCCATTTTCACATAATGCAGCACTTCCCTAATCAGTGGCAGCCGCCCCTGCAGTTTCTGCAGTCGCAGCCACACTGCAGGGATTTCCCCTGCTTTTTATCCCGGACCATACTTCTCACAGCAAGTATGACTCCGATCACAACAACGGCGAGTACTATCGCTGTGCCCATACCGCATTCCCCTTTCCATTAAATATCAATGGCTTTTTTCGTGCCGGACGAAACATCAGGTACAGAAGAGCAATTAACAGTAATGCTGCCACAATGGTTCCTAATCCAAAGCTCCATGTGATAATGGCAGAACCAAACTGATATATCATCAGGGCTGTCACATAGGCAAAGATACACTGGTATCCAATGGCAAACCAAAACCATCTGATGTTGTTCATCTCACGTTTGATGGCACCCATCGCCGCAAAACACGGAGCACACAGAAGATTGAATGCCAGGAACGAATATCCGGCGATCGGGGTCATCCCCTGGAAGTCCAGCACGCCAAACACTCCCA
>CAMXSH010000028.1 GCA_947246475.1 uncultured Roseburia sp. | reverse complement strand
CATTGATATCGTTCCGGAATTTAACCTGTATGAGGAATTCTGGAAGATCTATACTAAAAATGAGTGGCTGCGCCCGCAGTATATTGCGGATTCTGCCATCATAGACAAGGCAATCATGGGAGATGGCTGTGAAGTGTACGGTGAGGTACATAACTCAGTCATTGGATCGAACGTTATCATTGAAGAGGGGGCGGTCGTCAGGGATTCTATCATTATGAATTCTACCAGGATTGGTAAGAACACTGTTTTAGACAAGACCATTGTAGCAGAAGATACGGTCATCGGGGATAACTGCATATTGGGGGCAGGTGAAGACGGTGCCGTGAATCAGGTAAAACCGGATGTTTACGCATTCAATCTTGTTACAGTGGGGGATGATACTGTAATACCAGATGGTGTTACAATAGGTAAAAACACTGCCATATCAGGGGTCACAACGAAAGAGGACTATCCAGATAATGTACTCGAAGGCGGCGGAACTTTGATAAAGGCAGGTGACATATTATGAGAGCGATAGGAATTATTTTAGCTGGTGGAAGCAGCACACGCATGACAGAACTTACGACCAAGAGAGCCACTTCTGCGCTGCCAATTGCAGGAGGCTACCGCAGTATTGACTTTGCACTTAGCAGTATGTCAAACTCTCACATCAGTAAAGTTGCTGTATTCACCCAGTATAATTCAAAATCACTGACCCAGCATTTGAGTTCATCCAAATGGTGGGACTTTGGTAGAAAACAGGGTGGACTGTTCGTATTTACACCTACCCAGACCCAGGATAACAGCTACTGGTACCGTGGCACGGCAGATGCCATTGCACAGAATATTGATTTTTTGAAATCAAGCCATGAGCCTTATGTGGTGATTGCTTCCGGAGACTGTGTGTACAAACTGGATCTGAATAAGGTGCTGGAGTTTCATGTAGAGAAAAATGCGGACATCACCATCGTAACAAAGGATCTCGGGGAACGGGATGACCCAAGTAGATTTGGTGTAGTATCGATCGATGAATCCGGACTTGTGACAGAGTACGAGGAAAAACCGATCGTTACATCAAAGACAACGGTATCCACAGGTATTTATGTGATACGCCGCAGACAGTTGATCGAACTGATTGAAAAGGCAGGCAATGAAGGCGGTTTTGATCTGGTAAAGGATATTTTTATCCGTTACAGAGGCTTGAAAAAGCTGTATGCATATCAGATGGACTCCTATTGGAGCAATATCACAACAGTTGATTCATATTTTAAGACCAATATGGATTTCCTGAATCGGGAGACAAGGGACTATTTCTTTAATCAGTACCCAATGGTTGCCTCCAAGATTGAGGACTTGCCACCAGCGAAATACAATGCCGGGTCCAAGGTGACAAACAGTCTGATTTCAAGTGGATGTATTATCAATGGTGAGGTAAGTAATTCCATTTTGTTTAAAGAAGTGTACGTAGGTAATAATTGTACCATTCGCAATTCCATCATTTTAAATGATGTGTATATTGGCGATAATACTTACATTGAGAATTGCATCGTTGAGAGCCATGATACCATTCGAGCAAACTCCAACTATGTTGGAGAACCGGAGAAAATCAAAATAGTGTTGGAAAAGAATGCGCGTTACGTACTGTAAAAACAGTAAGGAGGAACAAAGGATGCAAATAACGGATATTCGCATTCGAGTTGTTAGTAACGAGTCCAAGATGAAGGCGGTAGCGTCAGTTACATTTGATGATTCATTTGTTGTTCACGATATCAAGGTCATCGAGGGCGAAAGAGGTTTTTTTATTGCGATGCCAAGTAAGAAGACTCACGGTGACGAGTATCGGGATATTGCCCATCCCATCAACGCAGAGATGAGGAACTTACTTCAGGAAGCAATCGTGGAGCGTTTTAAACAGGCACTAGATGAATTACCGGATGAAGATTAAAAATGTTTCCAACAATAAATTCAGCCACCAGCCGGGGGAGATTCCCGGGGTGGCTGAATTTTTTACGCGAAGGTAAAGTGTGAATACCTGCGAGCCTGTTCGCAATGATTTCGAGCGCACCTGCGCCCCCGAGCGGTCTCGCGAAGCGTGACAATCGGGGTTTAATGTATTTTCATCATTTGGTGGCAGGGAAAGACAGATTTTTCCAGAAATGGACTGTTTCTGGTTCAAAAATCTAGTAAAATTAATTCTTCAAATCCCAGAAAATCGTATACAATCATGTCGTTTGTCGCAAGTTTATGTCGTATACGGCATTTTCAACACAAGAGAAAAAAAAGATGCTATAATAGTACTAACAATGAAGCGGTCCGTTGCCTTTGTTGGACAAGATATAGATTCAGAAAGTTGTGCCTTATAAATAAGAAGTATGGTATCCTTGAATAAAAAAGGAGAGCATACAAATGAAAACGATGGATGAGGCAATTCAGCAATATTTATATTTTTGTACCAACCAACGCAGACTGGATGAAAAGACGATACGTGCCTACACCAATGATCTGCTGCAGTTTAAAGCATACTGCCAGGAGGGATCTCTTATGGTTCCCAGGAAGACATTGGAGAGCTATGTGATCGGACTTCATCAGAGATACAAGCAGAAGACGGTCAAGCGCAAGATTGCAAGCCTGAAGGCATTTTACAATTACCTCGAAATGGAGGAGAAGATTGAGGCAAATCCTTTGCGCAGGATCCGTATGGATTTCCGGGAGGAAAAAGTGCTTCCCCGAACCATACCTGCAGTTCAGGTGGAGCGGCTGTTGACGTTTATGTATTCGCTTCAAAATGACAAAGATCTGACTCCCTGGCAGAGGAAAAATGTGGAGCGGGACCTGGCAGTAGTGGAATTATTATTTGCCACAGGTCTGCGGATCTCCGAGCTTTGTCATCTGAGGCCAGACCGGGTGGATCTGGAGCAGGGGATCCTGTGTATCCGTGGAAAGGGCTCCAAGGAGCGTTACATCCAGATCGCAAATACCGCAGTACTCCGTCAGGTGAAGAAGTACCGCGCCCACTGGAGGAAAGAAATCCAGGCCGAGCAGTTCTTTTTTCTGAACCGCTACGGAAATCGATATTCGGAGCAGTCTGCCCGCAAGATGATCAAAAAGTATGCCAGACAGGCCGGAATCTGTCTGAACATAACCCCCCACATGTTCCGGCACACCTTTGCCACCCTGCTTCTGGAAGAGGATGTGGACATCCGCTATATCCAGAAAATGCTGGGGCATTCTTCCATCCTGACGACCCAGATCTATACGGAGGTTGCCAGCCGGAAGCAGATGGAGATATTGAAAACCAAGCATCCTAGAAACTGGATGAGGGTGGGTTGGTAACGATAATTGATGATTATCGGGAGGGGATGGGTGGCGGATAGCAATTTATTATCCGTTGGTTTCTTAAGTAAGGTAATTAAAAGTTATCTGCTAGATTTTTGTGCAATTATAAAAATCACAGATGATTTATGAGTATAAACAATATTGTAATTTTCGATAGGAACTACAAATAAGCTAGAAGTTTTATTAATAGACATTTTTTTATTCATGGTGTGATAGCATGGCGAAGGAAAAAAATAATAAAAGTATTTGGGAAACTGTATTGTTAAAAAATGTTAAAGGCGCAAATTTCCAGAACGTCAAAACGATACCTAATATGGATGGTGCATTAGAAAGGAAGTATCAGGTTTTTGAAGTGCTTGTAGCAGAAACGCTTGCTCAGATTCGACCAGAAGTAAAATGGGAAATTACATATGGAAGTAAGGATGAAGGTATTGATATAAAAGGAGTTTATTCTTCTTCCTTAAAAACTCCTTTCTCAACCGAATCTCCCCAAGCATTAATTTTAGGTCAGATTAAGCGGCGCAATAAGGGATATCGCTTTGACCATTTTCGTACGGATATAGATAAAATGTTTGAATACTATAGTAACCATTGCTTAAAAGGAAATCAAAGCTTATTTCAGCTTTTATTTGTAATAAGCACAGATAATGTTAATAATATTATAAATTTGAGAAATAATTTAGAAGAAGAAAAGGAACAAAAAAGGCACGTGCGTTTCATTGCAAATATTTCGTCTCCAATTTGTTTGATTGATGCAATAGAAATTATTAGATATTGGAAACTTAATTTTAATTTTGTAAAAAACATTATCGGAAACATTTTTGCCTCTGAACAAATGGCACTATTCAGTTCCTATCTATCAGATATAAGTGTAAAGTGGATTTCTATTAAAATCGAACACAATGACAATCGACTTGTTAATGTACCTTTTGAATATAGAATTGTAGTAAATTCAGATATTAAAAACATTCCACTTGATATAATAGCAGAATGGAAACCAAATGGCGAAGATAACGAAAGCATACAGCTCTTGTATCCATTAAAAATGGTATCATCCGGGCACAAAGGGTTACAGTTAAGAATAATCAACAGCTATACATTTTCAATGATGTTTCGCAGTTTACAGGAAGGAATGCATAATTTAGGAAGCATAATATTTAGGTCTTCCGATGGTACATTATGTCATGAGGCTAGTCTTGGGAGTGTTTTGATCAGAAATACACTTTTTCCGGTTTATCAGGTAAAGCCAAACAAGCATATATCTGAAACATTAGAGAAGGAATTAAGTAATACAACTCCAGAGTGTGCAGTTTATGCAATAACAGGTTTAGGTGGTATTGGAAAGAGCTCCCTGATTAGTGATATCATGGTAAAGGCTGCTAATAAATTGTATTTATGCATTGATGCTCAAAATCCAAAAGGATTTAAAGATGATACATATATACTATTTGAAATATTAAAAGAAATCTATCGTAATCATATCCATGAAATATTTATGGAAAATAAATTTGTTGAATATACACAATTATTTTTGAAAAATGGATACAACTCAAAATGGGAATCTGAATTATATAACTTCTTCGAAAAAAAAGATTTTAATATAAATGTTATAGTAGAGTGTTTTGTAACAGTATTATTAAAAGCACTCCGCTATGAAAATATATTTATATGGCTCAGTGACATGCATTGGGTTAGTGAACGGACTGGTGAATTTCTACGAAAAATAATATATACTTTAAAAAATAGTTCCGATTATATGGATCATAAAATATTATTTTTGATGGAAGGCAGAAGCGGTGAAAAACTTTTATACAACCATAAATACTATTTACCGTATGCATGGGATAATTTTCTTGTTAAAACAGAAATGATACATAAAGAAATGGAAATTTGGAAGCTGGAAGATAGCAGAAAATTTATTATTTCTTTATTACAAACTTATCAAAATCAAAGCGATTTAAATAAATCACAAGAAAAAATTTTGAAATTATTATTAAGATATACCAATGGAATTCCCATGCATATAGTTGAACAGTTTAGATATTTAATTAACTGCGAAAAAGCGGTTTTAAAAAGGGATGGTACAGTATTCATTTTGGATCCTAATTGTGAAAATCTTTTTTCTAATAATATCATTCAGCTAATTCGGGCAAGGATGTCTTTTTTTCATGAAAAATATACAGATTTTGTTGACTGTATGATTCTCTTTGCGAATCTATTTGATTGCATGACATTGCAACTTTCAAGTTATTTAATTGATATTTTACAGGAAAGATATGCAGAATACGAGTCCATTTTTGTGGAAATGGGTATAGGCACTCTAGACGGTGCAACCATTTATTTTCAACACGAATATTATATTAATGTACTTAGAAATATAAAAATAAAAAATCAAGAATTACTTGAGAATTGTTTGGATTGGATTAGAATGCAAGAAGATTTTGATATAAATCTTTCTTTTGGCTATCTTTCTCTTTGCTTTCTTAGGAAGAAAGTAGACTATCATGATGTATGTCAAAGCATAATTGTATTGCAAAAAAAAATCCGAAATAGCAAAGATAAAAAAACGATATATGAGTATTTATGCAAAATACCAAATACAATTTTAATAAAGTATAACTATAAATTATATAAAGTTTATTTTGAACTGGCACAAATGATTATTCAATGTGGTAATTGGGAACTTGCAGCGGAATATTTAAGAAAGATTCTGAATGGAATTGATGAAGAGTGCCAAGAATATTATCGTTATAAGGCTTTGGCATATCAGGATCTATCGAATATTCTTAGTGGGCAGTTGTTGTTGGACGAATCTATCAAATATGCGTCAGATGGAATAGATGAAGTAAGAGAAGCGTTACTTAAGTATCCTCAAAATGGAGGGGATTTAGAAATGGTTGAGGAATTATTAATCGAACGATTAGCAATTTGTCAACTATTTTCAGGGGATATAGATTCGGCTGCCATGACACAAGAACAGGCATATCAAAAGGCGGTAGCTCGAGATGATTCTTATACTAAATTAAGAATCGAATATGAAAAGGGAGATTTATTATTACACAAAAACCTCACAGAGGGCATAAAGATTCTTGAACAAAAATATATAGAATCTTTAAGTTGCAATATGCTTTTTGTTGAGGAGCCATCCCTTATTCATGCAATGGAATTAGTAGGAAAATTGTTAAAAGCCTGGCGTGAAATGGATTTGCCAGAGATAGAAAAAATATACGAAAAAAGTATGGAACTTGACACCCTAATTAAAGATAAAGGGTACAATTATGGTGCTTCTATAAACTTACAGACAATAGCATGTGCAAATTTGTATATAACAAACAATATAGAAGATACTATTCCTTTATTTATGAAAAGTTTGGAAAAAGCTATCGATGCCAATCTGGATGAACTGCTTTGGAAATGTTATATCAATATTGCACAATGCTATCAACATATAGGAGCAGAAGAGGAAGCAACGCTTTATGCTCAAAAGTGTATAAACATTATTGATAACATGTTGCAGCAGAATCCGATAGGCAGACCGCACTTAGAAAGATTGTTTCAATACCCTATAGAATGCTTGATAAAAATAGTAGCTGATTACAATCCCAAATATATTTATGACCATAATTGTAATATTCATAGTGACTTGAAAATTCATTATGTAAAATGGAATGAATGTAGCTTTTTTATAATGAATTAGTAGAAATAGCAGTTTAAAATATTTAATGAGTGGGGGGGCGGACATTTTCCTGGACTGGTTAAACCACCAATCCAAGGCTCTGTCTGTACTCCCTTGGGCTCATATTTCCAAGTGATATTTTGATTCTCTTTTCGTTATACCATATCAGATATTCATTCAGTATGTCAATGAATTCCTGGATGCTGACGCCTGCCCAGTCCCTGTTATAAAACATTTCGTTTTTTAGACGACCAAACAGTCCTTCACAGGCAGAATTGTCAGGGGAACATCCTTTCTTTGACATAGAGCGTTCAAGCCCTGCCTGTTCCATCCGGCTGATCCAGCCCGGCCAGCGATAATGGCATCCCCTGTCCGAATGGATAAGGGGGCGCTCACCTTTCTCCAGACCGGATATTGCCTGGTCGAGCATACGGTTTACCAGGGCGGCATCCGGGCTTGTTCCAATTGTCCAGCAGGGAACCATGCCGTCAAAACAGTCTACGATTGGTGAAAGGTAGACTTTTCCCGCTGGCAGGGCAAACTCGGTAATGTCCGTGAGCCATTTCTCGTTTGGCCTGTCTGCATGGAAGTCCCTTTCCAGCACATTGGGTACTGAAGGGGAGATTTCTCCCTGATAAGAGCTGTACTTTCGTCGTCTTTTGGCCTTTACCCCAAGACATTCCTCCTGCATGAGCCGCCGAACCACTTTTTCAGAAAGGGTAATCCCTTCCCGCTTTAGAAGGCAATGGATCCGCCGGTATCCGTAGCGTCCCGCATTTTCATGGAATAATTCTGTGATCTTCCTGCGGATGCTGTTGTATTTATCTTCCTGGCGTGAAACTGTCTTCAGATAATAATAACTGCTTTTGGAAAGGGAAACCCTCTTCAAAAGGGACGGCAGTGGGTAGTTATCTTTCAGGGCATCGACGATCACTGCCTTTTCCCTGTTTTTCAGGGCGTTCTGGTCGATGCCGGGGTCTTTTTTTAGGACATTGATGGTTTCTTTCAATATGTCAATCTCCATCTGCATATCCTGCATTTGTGCATAGAGCTGTTCGATCTCATTGGCTGGTGCCGGAGTGTTTCCCTCTTTCAGGGTGTCCGGTGGTATATTTTTATCGTTTTTCAAAGCAGCAGTACCTCCGCAGAGATATTTTTTCCGCCAGGCATATATACTCGCCCTGGTGTACCCGATCTCCCCTGATACTGATTTTATACTTTCTCCCAGCTCAAAGCAACGGTGTAGTGCGTCCATTTTTACTTCAAGGGACGGATTTCTCGGATGCCCCGCCGTATTGACATGGGTTAATTCTTTCCGCGGGGGCTTGGGGATGCCCTCATTCTCAATCCATGTGTATAGAGTTCTTCTAGTAGGATAGCCCAGAACACGGATTGTTTCTGTCACTGACCCGCACTGATGGTAAACCTGCAGTGCAATGTCGATTTTGTCTTGTGGATACATTGTGATTCAGCTCCTTTCGGAGCCCTTAGGGAGTCCAGGAAAATGTCCGCACCCCCCGACTCTATTTAATACTTCCAAACTATCATTTCTATTTTTCAAGAGTATCTGAATATATTTTAATGCAATCAATTATAATTTGTTTTACCATTTGCATTTCATTATGAGAGTGTGCGGCACTGAAAAGGATGAACCCTTTACTGAATATTCCTTCTATGCTTAATTTCTTTACTAAAATTTCACGGAAGGGATCTGTATAAAAATCTTGTATTGTAAACAGATGAAAATTTCCGGGATATCCCTTAAGAAATACTTTTTCTTTTAAACCATATTTTATTATTTCTTCTTCTATTTCGTTTAAAATACCCTTTCCTTCTTCTTCCCATGAAGGCCATGACGGAGATTTCTTCAAATTTTTTTCACATGCAATAGCTGCTGCCAATGCAAGATTTTCACTTGAATGAGCATTGCTAATACGAAGTTTTTCCATAATAAGGACACTTTGATTACTTCCCATACAGACAGCCAATGGTAATCCGTTTGTCAATCCTTTAGATAAACATAAAAAATCCGGATATATATTATATGCACCGGACACCCCTCGATATCCATAGCGGACACCTGAGGTGATTTCATCAAAAATTATATAAATTTGGTAAGTTCTACACCGTTCAATAATCTGTATTAATTCTTCTCTAGTATAGCTAGAAGGACATAATATGATACATGCGAGCTGCTTTTGGTTTAATGAAAGCATATCAAGAATATTATTAATTTTAGGAGCGCAGTGAAAAGAAGTATTTGTGATATTATGAGGAATACCTAATTCTTCGGCATTTTGATTATAATAATGAAATGAACACCAATCCAACCAACCATGATATTCGCATGATAATATTGCTTCTTTTTTGCTCATATATCGACATAGACGGATGGCGGCATATATAGCATCTGCTCCATTTTTAAAAAATTTTATGGAATCATATTGTGGAAATTTAGCCAACAATAAATCTGCATATCTGATTTCATTTTCGCCAGCAACTGAAAAAGTAATTCCATTATCAATTTGTTCTAACAATGCCTCCCTTAGAAAGCTAGGGTTATGTCCCCATACGACTGTCCCCATTGCCATTTCGCAATCGATCCATTCATTTCCATCCACATCAATAAAGTGGCTTCCATGAGCAGAACGTGCACAGAAAGGATTAAAATTCCGAAATAACCTTGAGGGTGTTTTTGCTAAAGTGCTGCAAGCTGATGGAATTATGCTATTACTTTTTTCATACCATTGAAGACTCTTTTCGAATATTCTCATTATATTATACTCCTTAGACTTATCTGATTTTATTTCCAGGCCAACATGTAGACGTTAAATCCGTAAAAGATATTACATTTCCATATAAATCTACAATAATATCGTTTTGACTATATCTTTCTCTAAGTTTGATCCAATAATGGTTATCTGTTAATTGTACAAAATTGTCGCATAAAAACAAAAGTTTTGACGGATTTCTAAGAAAGTCATAGTGTAACACATCAAGTAACCATATGGGGCTACTATCTTTTATTTGATAGCTGTAATCTAAACATTCAGATATGAGACCAGAAGCACGTTTAGCGGCTTGACACCAAAAAGTTTCTGCGTCTAAACGTGAAGAACATATATCTATCCCGATAAAATCTGTTTTTTCAGTCAGTACATTAATTTGTGGAAATATGAAGTCCCATAAGTCTTCTTTAACAAAGTATCCGTGCTTTTTCCAGAATATTCCTAAATTACTTTTTCGATTATAAGATCTATGAATTCCATTGCTTTTTTCCCAATGATAAAACTGTAAACTTGGATTAATAATGATTTTATAACCTGCCTGCCGTATTCGCATTTGATAATCCCAATCTTCATATCCATTGAAAAATTGGTCATTCAAAAGGCCTATTTCATTTATAACTTCCAATTTAATTGTTAAAAAGGCAAAAACGGATGCCTGAACCTCATAAATATTGTTGCCGACAGATTCTGGATGTGCATTAAGTTTGAGGTGTCTACCTGTTCCGCATGTGTATGTTATTCCACAACATTGAATCCCATTTGTCTGTGGATATAATAATACTCCACCAACACATCCTATTTTAGGTGTTGAAAACGATTTAATTACCGTTTGCTGCCATGGTTTTTTTACTATTACATCAGAATCCATTAAAACAACAAATTCCCCTTTTACTAGCAAAAGAGCCTCATTAATTGATTTGGCGCATCCCATGCTGGTTGTATGTGTGATTATCTGAATGGAGAGAATATTATTTCTAATTTGTTCTAATTTGCATATCTCTTTATTAACCTCCTCAGGAGAGGCATCGTTAATCAAAATAATTTGTGTTTTTTCTTCAATGTTATCTAGTAAAGAATGAATAAAAAGACTAAAAATATTATAGTTCTGAAAAACAGGAACGATTATACTAAATTTGAACACGATTGCACCTCCATATAAACAATAATACTCATAAATCATCTGTGATTTTTATAATTGCACAAAAATCTAGCAGATAACTTTTAATTACCTTACTTAAGAAACCAACGGATAATAAATTGCTATCCGCCACCCATCCCCTCCCGATAATCATCAATTATCGTTATCAACCCACCAACCCCACCCTCATTCCCCCTTGCCCCTCTTCCCCCCATATGTTAAAATATCTTAAACAGTATCCTAAGCAGAAAAACCCAACGAAAGGAAACAGTATTAATTATGAAACTCATTGCAGGACTTGGAAATCCAGGAAGAGACTATGCGGGGACGAGACATAACATCGGCTTTGGTGTGATAACCCGCATTTCGGACCAGTATAATATACCGCTGAACAGCAAGGAGCATAAGGCAGTGTGTGGCAAAGGATTTATCGGGGGGGAGAAGGTGATTCTCGCCCAGCCCCAGACATATATGAATCTGAGCGGAGAGAGTGTCAGGAGCATCGCCGACTATTATAAGATCGAGCCGGAGGACATCGTCATTGCCTTTGATGACATTGATCTTGAGGTGGGGCAGCTTCGGGTGCGGAGGAAGGGAAGCGCCGGGGGGCACAATGGGATCAAGAGTATCATCCAGCACCTGGGGACCAACGAGTTTCCGCGGGTGAAGGTAGGAGTGGGAGCGAAGCCAGAGGGCGGTGATCTGGTGCGCCATGTGCTGGGCAGATTTTCCAGGGAAGATGAGATGGCCATGGGCGAGGTGTTGGATCTCGCTGTCGAAACGGTGGAACTGATTGTGACAGAGGGCGTAGATGCAGCGATGAATCGGTACAATGCTAAGCGGAAATCTTGATTTTTTCAGGGAAATAATGTATAATGATAAAGAAATAGACCACGAGCGTCATGCTTTGCGAGACCGCTCAAAATCTTCGTACAAATGAAAAAGGACGCACAATGAAAAATTGTGCGCTTCTTTTGTGCAAAGAAATGATTTGGAATGGAAATGATAGGTAATAAAATTAGTAAGGCAGAATCAGAAAGGCAGAAGGGAACATGAACACATTATTTGCACCCCTCCGGGAACTGGAGGAATTTGACCAACTGAATATTTCCATGAAAAAAGGTGAGTTCCCAGTTCAGCTGGTGGGCTGTATGGATACCCAGAAGAGCCATATGATTGCCGGGGCGGGAGCAGATTGCCGGTTTCGCCTGATCATTACCCACAATGAGGTCCGGGCGAAAGAATTAGTGGAAGATCTAAAACTGTATGAGGGCAGGAGCGGTGTAGCTGAAGGCGGAGAGATTTCGGAGACCATGTATTATCCGGCGAAAGACTTCATTTTTTACAGCGCGGATGTGCATGGACAGGCGATCGTGAAGGAGCGGCTGAAAGTGATCAAGAGGCTGATGGAAAAGAAGCCCACTACCATTGTGACTACCATCGATGGGGGGATGGACTACTGTCTGCCATTTTCCATGTACAAGGACCACAGCATGGAGGTTAAGATCGGGGATGTGCTGGAGCTGGAATCTTTCCGCAGCGGTCTGGTGTATATTGGCTACGAAAATGTATCCCAGGTGAGTAAAGAGGGAGAATTTTCTGTGCGGGGCGGGATCATCGATGTATTTCCGCTGACGGAGGACTGCCCCTGCCGGATCGAGCTCTGGGGAGATGAGGTGGATAATATCCGGCGGATCGATGTGGAGAGCCAGCGGTCCGTGGAAAATATAGAAGAGGTCAGCATCTATCCGGCGACAGAGATATTTTTGGAAGAGGACCAGGTGCTGACGGGGATGCGCAGGATTGAAAGGGAGCTGAAAGACTGCGTCGCTAGATTTAAGGAAGAGGGAAAAGTAGAAGAAGCCGCCAGGCTGCGGGAAAATGTGGAGAGCTTCCGGGAAAACTATCAGATCTATCATGGGCTGGTAAATCTGGAAAGCTATGTCAGTTATTTTACCGGGGAGGTACAGTCCTTTTTTGATTATTTTGCAGGGGAGGACGTAAGGGTGTTTGTGGATGAGCCCAGCCGGTGTGTGGAAAAAGGCGAGGCAGTGGAGTTTGAATTTCGTGAGAGCATGGTGAGCAGGCTGGAAAAGGGGTATATTCTACCGACCCAGATGGAAGTTTTATTTTCATTGCCCATTGTACTGAAAAAGCTGGGAGATCTCCCAGTGCTGCTGCTTACTACCCTGGATATGGCAGTAAAAGAATTTGCTGTGAAGCGCAAATTTAATTTTCAGGTGCAGTCGGCGCCTTCCTATAATAATAATTTTTCCCTGCTGGCGAAAGATATCCAGAGATTGAAAAAAAATGGTTACCGGATTCTGGTGCTATCCGGCTCCAGGACGAGAGGGGAGAGGCTGTGCCAGGACCTCCAGGATTTTGATGTGGTCGCATTTTATAGCAGAGATATGGAGCATGAGCTGCTTCCAGGAGAGGTCATGATCGCCAAAGGAAATCTTCGGAAGGGGTTTGAGTATCCAAACCTTCGTTTTGTAGTACTTACCGAGGGAGATATTTTTGGCGGGGCAAAAAAGCCGCGCAAAAGGAAGCCGAAAAAGTATGAGGGAGCGGCGATCCACAGCTTCAACGATCTGAAGATCGGAGATTACGTGGTTCACGAAAACCATGGACTTGGCATTTATGAGGGGATCGAAAAGATCGAGGTGGACCATATCACGAAAGATTATCTAAAAGTGTCCTATGCTGGTGGGAGCAATCTGTATATTCCCGCTACTTCTCTGGAACTTTTGCAAAAATACGCCGGTGGAGATGCGGAAAAAGTGCCAAAACTCAATCGGCTGAATTCGCCGGAGTGGAAGAAGACCAAGTCGCGGGTAAAAGGTGCGGTGAAAGAAATTGCCGAAGAGCTGGTTGAGCTGTACGCTAAGCGGCAGGCGAGACAAGGGCATTCCTTTGAGAAAGATACGGTGTGGCAGAAGGAATTTGAAGAGCTGTTTCCTTATGAGGAGACCGAGGACCAGCTACGTGCTATCGAAGCGGCAAAGCAGGATATGGAGAGTCCGAGGATCATGGACCGTCTGATCTGTGGGGATGTAGGATACGGTAAGACGGAGATCGCCATCCGTGCTGCCTTTAAAGCGGTGATGGACGGAAAACAGGTGGCGCTTCTGGTACCCACAACCATACTTGCAGGACAGCATTATAATACCTTTGTGCAGCGGATGCGGGATTTCAGCGTCGAGGTGGGGATGCTTTCCAGACTCAGGACTCCCAAAGAGAACCGGGAGACCATAGAAAAGCTGAAAAAGGGCAGGGTGGACATCGTCATCGGAACCCATAAACTTCTCGGGAAAAATGTGAGCTACAAGGATCTGGGACTGCTGATCGTGGACGAGGAGCAGCGGTTTGGGGTGACACACAAAGAAAAATTGAAACAGCTGAAAAATGATATTGATGTTTTGACGCTTACGGCTACGCCGATCCCACGGACACTCCATATGAGCCTGGTGGGAATCCGGGATATGAGTGTGCTGGAGGAGGCTCCGGTGGACCGTATGCCGATCCAGACCTTTGTTATGGAAAAAAATGGAGAGATTGTCAGAGAGGCTATCCTGAGGGAGGTCGGACGGGGTGGCCAGGTATACTATGTGTATAACCGGGTTGCCAATATGGATATCATCGCTGGGGAGGTGGCGAAGCTGGTGCCGGAGGCAGTGGTCAGCTACGCCCACGGGCAGATGAATGAGCGGGAACTGGAAAATACAATGTTTTCCTTCGTCAATGGGGAGATTGATGTCCTGGTTTCTACTACAATCGTAGAAACTGGGCTGGATATTCCGAATGTCAATACGATCATTATAGATGAGGCCGACAAACTGGGGCTTTCCCAGCTGTATCAGCTGAGGGGGCGCGTGGGGCGCTCGAACCGGACTGCTTACGCCTTTTTGATGTATAAGCGGGATAAAATGCTAAAAGAAGTGGCAGAAAAGCGTCTGGCTGCAATAAAAGAGTTTACAGAACTGGGCTCAGGGTTTAAGATATCTATGAGGGATCTGGAGATCCGGGGAGCTGGAAACCTTCTGGGCGCCAAACAGCATGGGCATATGGAGGCAGTGGGGTACGATCTGTACTGCAAGATGCTGAATGAGGCGGTCAAGCGGTTAAAAGGCGAGAAGGTGGAGAGCGATGAGTTTGAGACCAACATCGATGTGAAAATAGACGGTTATATTCCGCCGGATTATATCCCGAATGAATTTCAAAAACTGGATGTGTATAAACGCATCGCAGACATTGAGACGGTGGCGGAGAAGGACGATATTCTGGATGAATTGATTGACCGCTTTGGGGAGCCGCCCCAGAGCGTGTGCAACCTGCTGGATATTGCCCTGCTCAAAGTGAAAGCGCATGAAAATTTCATTACTGCTGTGGCAGAGAAGCCAGGAGGAGTGCGGATCACGATGTATCCCCAGGCAGAAGTGGTGCCGGAAAAAATACCGTCTCTCGTGGAAGTATTTGGAAAGAGGCTTCGTTTTGTCCCGGATACAACGCCATATTTTGTGTACATTCCCCAGGAGGATGGCGAAATGTTAGCCCAGCTGGATTATGTAATTGATAAAATCGGAGAGATCAAGCGACAGGATAAAAAAATGGAGGAGACGCACAATGAAGAATAAGTTAAATAGAGGATTTCGTACAGTCTGCAGGAAAATGATCTGTGGCATCGCAGTGGTGGCAGTGGCATTGGGGACGGCAGCCTGCTCCGATGAAGGAGACAATAAGGAGATCGAGGTGCCAAAGGCAGAAAAAGCAGCCTCCGTAACCAATGGGGACCTGAAAAGTGATTCCACGGTGATTGGTGTGGGAGACACTGCGGTAAGTTATGATGAGTACCGGGTATACAGCTGGTTCCTGAAGAACCAGTATGAGGGTGTCCTTTCGGCAGAAGTGTGGGATTATAAACTGGGAGATGCCACCATTGGACAAGTCGCTATCGAGGATATCCTGCGCCTGATCATTCAGATCAAGGTGATGAATAAGGCAGCAGCAGAGCAGGGAGTCGGTCTGGGTATCGATGAAAAGGAGGACATAGACCACAAGGCGGATCAGTATCTGGCGACGATACCGCCCGAGGTCCAGCAGGCAAATGGTATTACAAGGGATATCATGTACCGTATTTTTGAGGAAAATGAAGTGGCGAGAAAGGTATATGATGTGACAACTTCGGCAGCGATTGAGAGGAAAGAAGTACAGGCGGCAAAGGTTTTGATGCTTCATCTTGCGGCAGATGATACAAACCGTGAGCAGGTCAGAAACCAGGCAAATGCCCTGTCGGCAGAACTGGGTAAATACACGGGGAATTTTACTTCTTTTGTTAAAGACAAGACAGGAAAAGCACCAAAGGAGGTTATTGTTGGCAGCCTGGACAGCCGTACTGGCCTCGCCGGCACCGCTCTTTCCATGCAGCGTTATACCACCAGTGGCGTGGTGGAGGAAAAAGATGGTTTTTATATTATGTACTGCCTAAAGACAAGTACAGAGAGGCTTAACAATACTTACTGGGAGCAGTACATTTCAGAAGAACAGAACCGGATTTTTCAGACAGCTTATGAAAACTGGGCAGAAAAATATGAAGTGAAAGTAAGTAAGTCACTTCTGGCAAAATAGAGAGAGAAAAGAGGAGTAAATGATGAGAGCGAGCGGAATACTGCTTCCGGTCTCCAGTCTTCCATCGGAATATGGAATCGGGGCATTTGACAGAAGCGCGTTTGATTTTGTGGATACACTGGTGAGTGCTGGTCAGAGATACTGGCAGATCCTTCCTATGGGACCTACCGGTTTTGGGGATTCTCCTTACCAGTCTTTTTCCACTTTTGCGGGAAACCCTTATTATATCGCGCTGGATGAACTGGTGCGTAAAGGGTATCTTGCAAACAGGGACCTGGAGCAGTCCGGGCTTTGGGACGACGGAAAATATGTAAATTATGAATCCCTTTACAATAAGCGTTTTCCCCTGTTGCGAAGAGCCTATAAAAATAGCGGGATTCGGGAAGATAAAAGTTTTTTGGAATTTGTGGAAGCCAATGAAGAATGGCTGCCGGATTATGCCCTTTTCATGGCGGTAAAGGACAGCAAGGGAGGGCAGAGCTTTCTGGAATGGGAGGAAGGACTCAAGCGGCGCAAGCCGGAGATACTGGCCCGCTATCAGAACGAATACGAAGATGATGTATATTTCTATATGTTTCTGCAGTACGAATTCGACGAGCAGTGGAGAAGGTTAAAGACCTATGCCAATGAAAAAGGAGTGCAGATCATCGGGGATATACCGATCTATGTGGCGCTGGACAGCGCCGATGCCTGGTCGCATCCGGAGCTGTTTCAGTTTACGGAAGATCTGGAGCCCAAGGCAGTGGCAGGATGTCCGCCAGATGCTTTTTCGGAGACGGGGCAGCTCTGGGGCAATCCATTGTATGACTGGGAGTACCACGAAGAGACAGGATTTGACTGGTGGCTGAAGCGGATCGCCCATTGTTTTAAATGGTATGATATGGTGCGCATCGATCATTTCCGGGGGTTTGATGAGTATTATGCCATCCCCTACGGAGAGCCCACCGCAGTCAATGGTGCATGGGAGCCAGGACCGGGGATCCGTCTTTTTGAAGTAATGGAAGAGAAGCTGGGGAAGAGGGAGATCATCGCAGAGGATCTCGGCTTTTTGACAGACAGCGTGCGGAAGCTTTTAAAGGATACTGGTTATCCGGGGATGAAGGTGCTGCAGTTTGCCTTTGATTCCAGGGAAGAAAGCGATTATATGCCCCATAATTATACATCGAACTGTGTCGTATACACAGGGACTCATGACAATCAGACGACATATGGCTGGTGGGAGGAGATGGCTAAGGAAGACCGGGATGTAGCGCTTCGGTATATGAATCTGCCTGCCCGCTTCCTTACGAAGAAAAAGCTCACCTGGCAGCTGATCACCATGGCACAGCGCAGCGTGGCAGACCTGTGTATTATTCCGGCACAGGATTATCTGTGTCTTCCGGCAGCAGCCCGTATCAATACACCCTCCACGCTGGGGCATAACTGGCAGTGGCGTATGGAAAAAGGCGCATTTACGGATGGTTTATGTGAGAAGATCCGGAACATGACCAGGCTTTATGGCAGATTGGGAAACGGGGGGAAAGAGGCGTAGGCTGCTTGTCATTTTATACAGGGTATTTATTAAGGTTTTAGACTGCATTATTGTTTAATATATATCCATTAGAACATCCATGGCGATTAAGCTCATGTGAAAGGAAGTGCAGAATGAATCATACAAAAATGAAAATAAATCTGCTTTTTATTGATAATGGGAAGACATATGAAGAACTTTGCCGAATTCTTGATGACGAATACAATATAAAGATGGTAAGAGATATGAATGCTGCAAAGGATATTCTCAAACAAAGTAAAGCAGATATACAGGCGCTTCTGATCCATGCGGATCTGCTGGAAGATATCCGGAAAGCTGTAGAATTCGTGAAAGACAGTGAAAGGCTTATCTCAATACCAATTCTTATATATACTGAAAAAGAGAACTCTGCGGATGGATTTGCGTGTCTTGGATCCGGTGTTATTGATTGCATTACCAAACCTTTTATCAGTGAAATTATTAAGAACAGGATTTCAAATGCTATTGCATTTACGGATTCTTTGACCTTTTACGGAATAGAAAAAATGCTCAAACAGCTTCCTTCAAATATTTTCCTCAAGGATAATGAGTGCCGATACGTCTTTGCGACAAAGTATTGGCATCATCTGAAAAAGCCGGATGATTCCAACTGGTCGATCAGGGGAAAGACAGATCCCGAAATACGAAAAGATAAGCAAAACGCAATAGAAGCGCAAAAAAAGGATATGGAAATCATTGAAACTGGTAAGGGAACGACATATACGATTGAAATCAATGCGGATGGGATACAGGAATTTCTCCAAATTATAAAACAGCCCCTTTTCAATGAAGAGGGATCTGTTACTGGCATCGTTGGTCTCATCAACAACGTAACGGAGCACGAATTGCTGAAAAAGAAGCTTCGGGAACAAGCGATAACAGATACGTTGACAGGATTGTATAACAGGGCGTATCTGGATGAATTTATTAAAACCCACAACGATGACTGTTATCCACTCGCCATCATCTCCGCAGATTGTGACGGGCTCAAGGAAATAAACGATACATATGGGCATACTGCGGGGGATGAATATATTAAAGCTGCCGTAAACCTTTTTAAAATGGTTCTGCCCCAGGAGTGCATATTGTTCCGCATGGGCGGGGACGAATTTCTCGTTTTATTGCCAACTACTTCGGAGGAAAAAACCCTGCTCCTCATAGATCAGCTGAAAGATAAACAAAAGCAGTTCAGAATACAGAATCGGCCGTTGAGTCTCTCATTTGGTGTATCCGTCATGAATAGCAGGGCGGACAGCTTCCATATGTGTATTACTGATTCGGACAGAAATATGTATTTTGAAAAAAGAAAAAAACATAGATAATTCCCAATTCTCACTTTTCCTGGTGTCAGAGATTGGAGTTTGTGTGGAAGCCGGTTTCTTTTTGGAAACCGGCTTTTTGTAGTGACTAATTTAGAGGGGCATTCGCTTTCCCTGCATTGTCGAATAATGTCGAAAAATGCGATATTTTCTTAAAGGAAAAGGAGCCTGTTCCATATACTTTATGATATAAATATCGTATAATTAAAGCAATTAACAAAAGACAATCGAGGGGATAAGAAGTTATGAGAAAAGAGCTGCCAGTTACAACAGAACCATGGGTAAAAACATATTCCTATTATGCGCTGCCAATGTGTGTGATTATGGCGGATGAAAGAATTGGAAAGCGGGTTGCGGAATTTGAGATTTTGGATAGCAGTGGATATGAATGGAAAAGTATACATATGAAGAAAGGGGAAGGAGACAGCTGGTGTTATGAGTCTGAAGATGATTATAGCAGAGAGTGTAATGGCTGTGTTTACCGTCCTCTTGAAAAAAATGAGGGATTTATCCGTATCAAAATAAATTTTCAGCAGCATTCAGAGCCATGGGCTGCGATTAACCTTTTTGTAACAGATGAAGAGGAAAATATACTTTTAGGAGATGAACAATATCTTTGCCGATTTGGCAATTTTATATATGATGGTGTGAGCCTGTATTTTAATGGCGAACGGGCAGACACAGAAAGGCAGATTTTGAGCCAAAAAGATGAGCTGGTATTAAATGTAGCAGATGGAAAAATTGAGGCTTTTATCGGAGAAAAAAAGCCTAAGATGATTGGAGAGAAAGAAATTGTTTTTTCAAAACCATTATACATCGGAGTACAGGTCAAGCATGAAGACAATTCTTTTTATCCATGGATTTTTTCCAATTTTATTCAGATTAACTGCGACGTAAACTGTACTCATAGAAGGCTGGATTATTATTCTTTCTACAAAGATGAAGAGTACGACTTGATCAGTTATTTCCTGGACCGCAATCGGTTTGCTTCATGGGAATTGATAAAAATGGGGGGAATTCATGCCCTAAAACAGGAAATATTAAAAGGGCATTATGTAGAACTAAAAATAGACCAATATTATTTATCTGGACATGAAGAATATCATGTGAGGCATCATTTGCATCAGAACTTGATATATGGTTACGACGACCGCTTACATACGTTTCTGACATTGGGATACAGTAATTCAGGTAAGATAAAAAAATATACAGTTCAGTATATGGAAATGAAACGTGATCTAAAGAGGTATCCTGACATTCAGATAAAGATTATTAAGTATCGGCAGGGCATTCACTTTTATCGTTTTATACCTTCATATATAAAGGGAGCATTTGAGGACTATCTGGCGGAAATAAATCCAGAGGCAAAGGCGCAGGCATTTTTGCCCTCGGAGGAGAGGGTTTGTGGATTAGGAATCTATGAAGAACTTAAGACAGAAGCAGGGCTTCGTGTATTGGTTTCGGACAGACGTGTATCATATTTGTTATATGAACATAAGCAGATTATGAATCGAAGGATTTTGTATATGCGGAGCATAGGTATTGTGAGTGAGGGATTATTTAATAAGATTGAAAAGCAGCTGCAGGTACTGGTAAAGGTAAGTTTTAATCTGCTTCATGTGGCTCAAAAATATAGGATCAGACCTTCCCGGAGAGAGGATGAAAAATTAATTGCTATGCTGGATGAATTAAAAGAAAATGAAAAAGAACTGCTTGCTTGTCTGGTGGAAGAGGGGGCTTGGTAAATTGGATCAGGAAATCAGAGATAGAATCGTTGCAATATTTCAGGAATGCTGTAAGAACAGTGAGGCGGGGTTAGCTGAAACAGAAGAATTAGAAATGGATTCCACCGATGTGCTGGAATTTATTTTAGCGGTAGAAGATGAATTTGAAATTCAATATGATGATTTTGCGGAACTTTCCCTGCATATGAAAACAAAGGAGGGGATGTTTGATTTTTTGACAGCAATGGTGGAACAGAGGAGGAAATAAAAGGGATGGAAAACAAAAGATATGAGATGGCGCTTCATGCCTGCAGAACGGTTCCCTACTATCGGAAAAAAATAGAACAAAATCCTGTATTGTTAAAAGACTTAGAAAATCGAAGGGGCTGGGAGAAGCTGCCTCTGACGGAGAAAAACCAGATTGCCTTTATGCAGGATCAGCTGATATCAGAAGATTTTTTAGGAGAATTGGTCACGGGGCAGCTCTTAAGAAGCCATACCTCAGGAAGTACGGGGACTTATCTCGATGTATACTGGAATCATGCAGATTATACAGCAGCTCTTGTGCCGTTGTGGATGGAGCGGTACAAATATGTCGGTGTACATACAAAGGACCGGGTATGTATATTTAATACAACTCTTAAGGATCATCAGGAATATCAAATTGTCAAATCCCAGATGATGATATCAAAGCAGAATCTTTCAAGAGAGAAATTGTTAATGATATATGAAAAAATATTGGAATTTGATCCTGTCTGGTTTCTGGTTCATCCAGGTATTGCAGGAGTATTTCTTCAGATTGTAAAAGAAAATAAGCTCTCCATTCCCCCCAGTCTTAAATATATTGAATTAACTGGGGAGATGGTACTGGAAGGATTAAAAGAAGAACTGGAAAAAACCTTCCAATGTAAAGTTAGATGTCATTATGGCACAATGGAAGTGAATACGATTGGAATAGAGGAGAATGGGATTTATCGTATCTTTGAAAATTCTGTTTATATCGAGGTGATTGGCAGGGATGGCAAGGTGATGCAGGAGGGTGAGACTGGAGATATCTATGTTACAACATTACAAAACAGGGCTATGCCTATGATCCGATATGGGACAGGGGATCTGGGTAGAATCATAACAGGAAAGGAGGGACGCCAGGGAATTGAATTGAAACGGGCGAGAAAAAACGACCTCCTGTATATCTCTGAGGGATATCAGATTCCTCCCGATGTATTATTGGGACCGGTGGAGCAGATCAACCAGGCAATGGGATTAATGATATATCAGTTCCAGGTCGTTCAGCAAAGTTTGCATTCTTTGCTGGTAAAAGTGGTTTTGGATGAAGAAATGTATCAACACGATTTTATAAGGCTCTACCAGGAGCTTTTCACAGAAGGATGGAAGGGGGAATTTGATTGGAACTATGAGTTTTATGATACCGTTCAGATAAGTCAGGATACAGGGAAATTTGGCTGGTTCGTAAATCAGATCACAAAGGAAGCAAATTAGTACACTAGAAGGGAGAATATGTTATGAAAAATGTAAAATTAAGAAGAATTATATCTGTTTTTTTGGTTTGTGCCATGGCAGGAACAAGATTGATCGGGGAAGAAGCGGCATTGATACATGCGGAGGAAGAACTACAGGAGTATATAATTACAACGGATGATGCTGCTACTCTAAAGAAAATAAAAAAACAATATAAAGAACATATCGTGGATGACTATAAGGCATATCATATAGAGGATAATGTTTCTGTATATGCCGGACTTACAGATAGTCAGCACAAAAGCATTGAAAGAATGAAGGGTGTGGCTAATGTCGAGGAGAATATTGTTTTTTCTGCATGTAAAAGTAATAGAAAACATGCTGTGAAAAAAAAGAAAGCGAAAAAGTCAGATGCGCTGGACTGGAACATGAGAATGATAGGTGTTGTCTCTTCCGAACTGTCAGATACGGATGAAGGCAGGGGAGTAAAAGTGGCAATTATGGATTCTGGAGTAGATGTATCAGAAGATGTGAATGTCGTGGAACGTGTAAACCTTGTGGATGACGAGAAGTATATTGCTCCTTTTTATGAAGACATTACTGGTCATGGAACCAGTATTGCTGGCATTATTTCGGATATAAATCCCAAGGCACAATTGTATTCTGTCCGGGTGCTGGATTCGAGCAACACGGCGAAGCTTGACCGGGTGATCGAGGGAATATACTGGTGTATGGATCATGATATAGACATCATAAATATGAGCTTTGGAACAAAGTACCGATCCACTGCGCTGGAAAAAGCAGTTAATGCGGCATACGATGCCGGGATATTGTTAGTCTCTGCCGCTGGGAATGGAGGAAATAAAGAGAGTGTAGAATATCCCGCCGCATATGAGAAAGTCATTGCAGTTGGCGGTGTAGATAAAAATGCAGTTCTGACGGATGAAAGTGCTACTGGTGAAGAGGTGGAGCTTGTCGCCCCTGGAAGCCAGATTTTGACAGATGGAGCTTTTGGCGGGAGTCTTGTGGCAGGAGGAACCAGTCTGTCAGTGGCACACGTGACAGGAGCTGCCTCGGCGATATGGCAAAAGGATCTGTCAAAAACAAATGGATTTGTGAGAGGTCTGTTATCAGACAGTGCAAAAAAATTAGGCAACAGTAAATACTATGGAAGCGGGCTGGTTGATATTAAATACGCATTAAAACATTATAATAAATACGCAGACCGTTATTCACAGATCCCATGTGAAACCGGGGAGGCTGTCGAGGAGGTTTATCCGGAAAATGATTCTGCTGTGAAGACCTTTGATGATGTGGAGCTGGTAGAAGGACGGTGGAATAGTGTCGCACATGAAGGTTTGGTTGATTTTGGGAATAAATTATCGGGTTTGGAAGTTGGTTTGACAGCAAATGAGTTGCTGATAATAAAAGATGCCTGTGCAAAGGTAGATGGGATAGCAGGTGCTGCAGAAAAATCGGAAAATCATTTTAGGACATCAACGAAGAATGTATTGCATGGAAAGTATAATTATGTATCGACCATGAGATACCTGTTTCGGGTGAGTAGAAAAATATATGATTCGCCTGAAGGAACTACGGTTTCGTCGTGTTGTAATACGTATAGTTATAATCCACATACAGATAATGTAGAGTTAGACAGAAGTTTACCTGGTAAACTTAAAAATGCAATACAATATATGACTGCTGCTGATACTGAAATTAAAAACCCATCTGGTATCTCTTGGCAGAGAAAAAGAGGGCTGCGAGTTTTGGGTATGTTGATGCATGTCGTTGGAGACACTTATGCCCATAAATCTAAGGTTCCCACAAGTTGTCTTAATAATCAAGAAATAAAGAAAGTCATTGGTAGTTCATGGGATGAATTTAAAAAAGAAGTTGGGTATGGAATGATGTTTAAATATGTAAAAGATTATCTTGGACCCAAATATGTAGATGATGTATTTTTTTATTCAAGTAGATACGAAGCAGCTAAAAAAGTATCGAATAATGTGTTAAGACATTTTGTGGCTGGATTAAGCGATATTGCGATTGATCAAGCTTTAACAGCTGGTCTGATTTATGATGAAGGAACACATTATTTGCATGAAGAAACAAAACTTGCCTATTTGTCGAAACATGTGAGATGGGAGTTTAATGACAAAAATAGAGCTCTTGTGGCAGGAACGGCTAGTTTTAATCCATGCAAAGGAGAATACATAAGTTTTAAATAGGGAAGGTGAAATGTTATGAAAAAAGTTGTATTTGTTGTAGGATTATTGTGTGCTGGAATTATATTGGGGGGGGGAGAGAACATGATTTACACTCACGCCAGTACAAAAGATGCCAGTGGGAAAAGTTATCTGGCTTCTAAATATCGCTTTCGTGTGAAAGAGAATATGTTGGTTAAAAAGGATTATGAGGAAATTTTGAACCCAGAAGAGCTTCAGGATGCTAAAGAGATTGAAATGCAAAAAAGTTTCATAAATCATCCAGATCAAATAAGAGTTATTTTGGACGCGGGTGGAAGAAAAATATCCCAGAATCAGCTGAAGAAGATTATAGAATTAAATAAACTTAAAGAATTGAGTATTGAAAACGCAGATATTCAGGAGATTTCTCTTTCTCAGGCTGTGAAATTAGAAATTCTGACGATAAAGAATTGTATGCATTTAGAACGTTTGGACGTCAAAGGGGCAAAGAAATTAAAGAAAATAATAGTAGAGAATGCACCTGTTAAAAAATTAAACCTTGAAAAGAATAAGAAATTGCAGGAAGTATCGGTTCAGTCGGGTCTTTCTTGTGTTCTATTTGATTTTATTAAGCAGGAGGCAGGTAAGATTCCTGTTTTTCCCTGGAGTGATTACGAATGTAAGATTCAGTTTCCAAAGAAAAATCGGATAGTAAAATTGAATTATTTTACTACAGACAATGAGATTGATGTTTCAAGGTGCAGGAATCTCAAAGAAGTTCATATGTCGAAATATTGTAAGATAAAGACGGAAAATCAATGGTATAAAAAGAATGGTAAAAAACTAGCCATTTATGCAGATGGGATTCGCCAGAAAAAGCTGTCTGTTAAAAGGAATAAAAATATTGTTTTGTTAAGAGCAAGAAAAGTAAAGGATAAAAATATGGAATACTACTTTGGGGAAGAGGAGGAAATAGTTCGACATTTGTGTACTATTTTTGCTGGATAAGGCGGTAGATGGAATAAATGGAAAGGGGAACAAAGATATGAAAAGAATCTATATGAAAATTTTAGCTGCTGCAGTTTATATGTTCCTTTTTGTTTTTTGCGTTACATTTTTTGCAGTGGATGTACAGGCAGAAGCAAAACAGGAATATATGACGGATGTTGCGCTGGATGAAGTACATTTTCCAGATCAGCAGTTCAGAGAAAAATTGAAATTATATGTAGATGTAAATAAAGATGGTATTTTGAGTCGGGAGGAAAGAGAAAAGATATATTATTTAGATTTGCATAGCTATACGAATGGAATAACAAATTCCTGGTTTTATGATATGAAATATATGGTATCAGGGTTCTATAGTGAGGACTATATAATTTCCTATAAGACCAGATCTGCACTGCTTTTGAATTTTAATTATGATGACCGATCAGGTAAAGTTGTAGCAGATAAACCGATTGACTTAAATGGAATTGAATATTTTTTTAATCTTCAGGAAGTAAAAATAGAAAAATATGAACTTATATCTGGTTCTTTCAGAAATAATTCAAATTTGAGAAAGATCTGGATTGGCTGTTCTAATGCGGAAGAAAGAAATTATGATTTGATCCAAAGAGATTTTCCAGTTTCCCAGCTGACATATGTTCATCTAAAGAATGTGGCAGTAAATACACTAAATGTAAAAGAAATGCCAAACTTACAAGTGTTAAGGCTAATTGGAGCAGAAGAAAGCAGTTACCGCCTGTCTGCTTTAGATTTTTCCCGGAATTTGAGATTAAGAGAAATAGAACTTGGGAATATTGTGCCAGCAAAATTAGATTTGACAAAGAATGAAAAAGTAAATGTTGTAAAAGTATATTCTGGAGAGTGCAGAGCTGGTTCACAGTATGGATTAAATCCAAAGACTAAAATTTGGTACCAGTATTTTTCACCACAGAAGAGTATGAAATGCAAGATTACCTTTGCCAAAAAGAATGATGTACAGACCCTTTATTATTTCACAGCGGATAAAACCATTGATATCACAAGGCTTTCCAAGCTGGAAGATTTTCAGACTTTGAAATCTGTGAAAGCGAAAGTAAAGTCAAGCTGGATCCGAAAGACGTTCAAGAAGAGAAAGTGGGGATGCTCGGTTGTAAAGAGTGCGAAATTCATTAAAAAGATAAAGGCTGGGAAGAGAAAGAAATATACTATGATATAATTCGTGAAGCGGCACCAGTCTGAAATTTCAGGTTTCAGACTGGTGTCGCTGTTACGTGTGAGCAGTAATCTAATAGGAAAAATTCCTCAAAAAAGGTCTTGACCCCTATAGACTATCATGATAGTCTATAGATAACTATATTAGCAGTAAGGGGGGCTCTATATGAAAAGAACAACACGAAGGATCATGATGGGGGTTATCCTGTGTATGATCCTGCTATATGGGAATTCGGTTATCAGAATGGAAACAAAAGCAGAGGTTAAGCCAGAGTATATGCAGGATGTGACTCTGGATGAGGCCCATTTTCCAGATGAATATTTTAGGGCAGAACTGGAAAGGTGGCTGGATGAGAACAAAGATAGGATCCTGAGCAGGCAGGAACGGGAAACGGTCCATTATTTGAGGTTGAATAGTGCTGGCAGCGTGATCAGTAACTGCTGGTATTCCGATATGAGAGATACATGTGGGGAAGATAATCTGGTATATCATAGTAGTAAAAGCAGACGGACTTTCAAACTTGGTGAGAAGACATATGTTAACCAAACATGTAAAATATTGTACGAAGGCGCAGAAAAATGGAGCGATAAAATAAACTTGACGGGAATCGAATATTTTTTCAATCTTCAAGAAGTAAGAGTAGATAGATATGAGCTTTTGTCTGGTTCCTTTAAAAATAATGTGAATTTAAGAAAGATATGGGTGGGCTGCACTAATTTGGGAGATAAAGGTTATGATCAGGTTCAGAAGGATTTTCTGGTGTCCCAGCTGACATATATGCATTTAGAAAATATTTATGTGAATGAATTGGATGTAGACGAAATATCTGGTCTTCAGGTCCTTAGGGTGATACTGCCGGAAGGGAGTGGCCGTCGTCTGCCAGCGTTAAATCTGTCTAAAAATATAAAACTAAAAGAGCTGGAACTGAAAAATATTATGTCGGACAAACTTGATTTAAGGAAGAATACTAAATTAAAATCTGTAAAGGTGTATTCCGGCAAATGTAAAACTGGTCAAGGCTATGGATGGGATTTAGAGGAGAAGCATGGTTTTGTGTATTACCTGCCAGAAAAAAATATGAAATGCAAGATTACCTTTGCCAAAAAAACAATATTCAAACCCTTTACTATTTCACTTCGGATAAAACCATCGATATTTCAAGGCTTTCCAAGCTGGAAGATTTTCAGACTTTGAAATTTGTAAAAGCAAAAGCAAAGTCAAGCTGGATCCGTAAGACTTTCAGGAAGAACAAGTGGGGATGTGCTATTGTAAAGAGTGGGAAATTTATTAAAAAGATAAAGGCTGGGAAGAAAAAGATATATACCATCATTTGAATTCCACAATGGGAATTCTGGTAGCTTAAATCACGCATTTTAAGGGGATGTATGAATACTATGAAGAAGATAAAAATATGCATATTATTAGGGATGTTTATATGTAGCTTATTTTTCTGCCCGGAACCAAAGCATTTACGGGCAGCAGTCAATGCAGATGGAAGTGTGCTGATCAACGAGGAAAATTTTCCAGATGAGAGGTTTCGGTGTTTAGCAGCCCGGTATGATACAGACAAGAATAATATATTATCATTAAAGGAGAGAAGTGTATTAAAACATCTGCATATTAACTATATTAATCCGGTGTATTATCAGGATACTACGGATTATGATCTGGTTGAACCCCTTTTCCCTGATGTTCGGCCAGAGATCGAGACGTTGTCCTGGAGGTCGGGGAAAGAAAGCCAACAGACGCTGTCGATAAAGGGAATAGAATATTTCCCGGAATTAAAATCGTATTCCGTTAATGCATATGAAAAGACCCAGGGGTCATTGAAGAATAATGCAAAATTGAAAGAAATTTGTATTAATGACGATGGCCGTGGAAGAGATGATCCCTGGTCCTGTAAATGGACAGATTGTTCCAGGATGGAGCGGGATTTCCCAATGAAGCAGTTAAAGGTCATAGAAATTGGTTCCGGTTTTGAATGCTCAGATTTTTCGTTGAAGGAGGCGGTGAACCTTGAAGAACTTCGGATCGGAGTAACCGATAGTTATTATGTATCACGTTTTTCTAAACTTGGTGACGTGGATCTCACTGCGAATAAAAAAATAAAAAAACTATGGTTGCAGAGTGTTCGTGTAAAGTCTCTTGATTTACGAAAGAATACGAAGATCCAGGAGGTAAACATAATAGGTGACAGATATTATTATGACTTTGACAAGCAAGCGGTTAAAGTAGGAAAAATGTACGGGTCTGCGGCTGAGGCCTGTGCCTTAAAACTTCCGAAAAATAATTCATTGAAAGAACTAGTATACATGACAAAAAATAAGAAACTGGATCTGACATCCTGCAAAAAGCTCTCGTTTCTGCAGGTTTATTCCGGGGTGGAACTTAAATTCAATTCAAATTGGTATAAGACCCATGCAAAGAAGAAACTAACAATTTATACGCGGGGAGTAAAAACCAGGAAGTCCATTCAAAGGAAAACTAAAAAGTATGTGTATATAAAAACAAAGAAACTGGCGGCTTATTCACCGGACTACGATATATTTAGCAATCAGCCGTTTATACATGGATAAAAATTGGTTTTATTTTTAATGATCGTGCTTGAGATTTTTGCGAAACAGGCATTCTCCAGCCGATCATTTTTATTTCTTGACAGATACCCCATAGGGGTATATAATGACTGTAAATTAAAAAATACACTGATAGTATAAAAGCCTGCCTGCCCGCAGTACCGCCTTGGTTCTGCATACAGGCATACAGAATGGAGAATAATAAATGAACCATAAGGAATGTTGTTCCAATAAGAAAAAAGAGCGGGATGAAAAGGAATATAAGGATCTTCTGAACCGTCTCAGGCGTATTGAGGGGCAGGTGCGGGGAGTGGAGAAAATGGTGGAAAATGACGCGTACTGTGTAGATATTCTTACCCAGGTATCCGCAGTTACCGCAGCGCTGAACAGCTTCAATAAAGTGCTGTTGGCAAACCATATCCGTACTTGTGTGGCAGAGGATATCCGGGAGGGAAAGGACGAGACCATTGATGAACTAGTGACTGCCTTACAGAAATTAATGAGATAGGGGGCAGGAGTTCAATAGAGTTTTGTTTATGGAAAAGGAGGAGACCATGGAACAGTATAAAGTAACAGGCATGAGCTGTGCTGCCTGCAGTGCCAGGGTGGAGAAGGCGGTATGTAAATTGCCGGGGGTAGAATCCGTGTCAGTGAGCCTTCTAACCAATTCCATGGCGGTGGAAGGAAACACCGCGGACCAGGACGTCATAAAGGCGGTGGAAGAGGCGGGGTATCACGCGGAACGAAAAGAAAGGGGTGGGACAGAGCCTGCGGCTTCCCCGGCGGACGCACTGGAAGACCAGGAGACCCCCAAACTCAAGCTGAGACTGCTGGCTTCCGTGGGATTTCTCGTGGTGCTGATGTATATTTCCATGGGAAATATGATGTGGGGGTGGTGGCTGCCAGAAGTATTGGAGAGGAATCATCTGGCACTGGCTATCATCCAGCTGCTGCTGACCACAGTGATCATGGTGATCAACCAGCGTTTCTTTATCAGTGGGTTCCGCGGTCTCTGGCACCGTGCCCCCAACATGGATACGCTGGTGGCACTGGGTGCAGGCGCGGCGTATGTCTACAGCCTATATGCCCTCTTTGGCATGTCCTACGCCCTGCTGGACAGAAATATGGCGGAGATGCACAGGTACATGCATGAATTATATTTCGAGTCGGCGGCCACGATCCTCACGCTGATCACAGTAGGGAAAATGCTGGAAGCCCGTTCCAAGGGCAGGACTACCGATGCGCTGAAAAGCCTGATGCGCCTTGCGCCTAAAACAGCGGTTATTGTTGTAGACGGTAAGGAGCAGGAGGTGCCGGTATCCCAGGTGAAAAAGGGAGATGTCTTTGTGGTTCGTCCTGGAGAAAGTATTCCAGTGGATGGCATCGTTCTGGAAGGAAATGGTTCTGTCAATGAGGCGGCACTGACGGGAGAGAGTATTCCGGTGGACAAAGCCGAAGGGGACATAGTGTCTGCCGCAACCATCAACCAGAATGGATTTCTCAAATGTGTGGCTGACCGGGTAGGAGAGGACACTACCTTGTCCCAGATCATTCAGATGGTCAGTGATGCTGCCGCAACTAAGGCGCCCATCGCCAAAGTGGCAGATAAGGTGTCAGGGGTATTTGTGCCAGTGGTGATTGGTATCGCGGCGGTGACGATCCTTGTCTGGATGTTTGCCGGTGAGGGATTTGGATACGCCCTTGCCAGAGGGGTCTCCGTACTCGTTATCAGCTGTCCCTGTGCCCTGGGACTGGCGACGCCAGTGGCGATCATGGTGGGAAATGGCATGGGAGCAAAAAATGGAATTCTGTTCAAGACAGCAGTGTCCTTGGAGACGACGGGGAAGACAGAGATCGTTGTGCTGGACAAGACAGGAACCATAACCCTTGGGGAACCGAAAGTCACGGATGTATTTCCGGCAGAAGGGGTCTCCAGGAAGGAGCTGATCCAAACCGCTTCCCTGCTGGAAGGAAAAAGCGAGCATCCTCTGGCAAGAGCAGTAGTAGAGTATGTGTGCCAGGGAGGAGCAGAGGGGGAAAACTCTGGAGAAAATGTATCCTGTGATATTTCTGTCGCCGATGGCAGTGCAGGGGTAACAGATTTTGTGGAGATACCAGGAAATGGTGTCCGGGGGCATTTAGCAGGTAAACCAGTGTATGGCGGGAAGCTGGAATTCATTGAAGGCGAGGCTCAGATTCCTCCGCAGATCCGGGCTGAGGGGGAGAGGCTGGCAGGCTCTGGGAAAACTCCTCTGTACTTTGCGGAGGGAAAACGGTTTCTTGGCTGTATTGCGGTGGCTGATGTGATCAAGGAGGACAGCCCGCAGGCAATTCAGGAACTGAAAAATATGGGCATCCGGGTGGTGATGCTTACTGGTGATAATGAAAAGACGGCGGAAGCCATTGGAGCCCAGGCAGGGGTGGATGAAATCATCGCTGGCGTTCTGCCAGAGGGCAAAGAAGAACAGGTGCGACGCTTTGCCTCTCAGGGGAAGGTGGCGATGGTGGGGGACGGCATCAACGATGCGCCAGCGCTTACCAGGGCAGATATCGGGATTGCCATCGGGGCGGGTACAGATGTCGCAGTCGATGCGGCGGATGTGGTGCTGATGAAAAGCCGGCTCTCTGATGTGACTGCAGCGATCCGGCTGAGCCGGGGAGTGCTTCGGAACATTCATGAGAATCTGTTCTGGGCATTTATATATAATGTCATCGGGATCCCGCTGGCGGCGGGAATCTGGATCCCTCTGTTTGGATGGCAGCTGAATCCGATGTTCGGGGCGGCGGCCATGGGTCTCTCCAGCTTTTGTGTGGTGAGCAACGCATTGCGGCTGAATCTGCTGGATCTTAGAAACCCGAAACGAGACAAAAAACAAAGATCTAAAAAGAGAATGGAAAAGGAGAATGTTGAGATGAAAAAGACAATGACGATCGAAGGAATGATGTGTGGACACTGTGAGGCGAGAGTAAAAAAATGCCTGGAGGCGCTGGATGGCGTGGAGAGCGCTGAAGTGAGCCACGAGAAGGGAACAGCTGTGGTGACACTGTCAGCAGAGGTTTCAGATGAGGTTTTGAAAAAGGCAGTGGAAGAGCAGGATTATCCGGTAAAGGAAATCCAGTGAACCGCAGCTGGAGACCGCTAATCTGTCCCCAAAGAGCAGAAAATAACAAAAACAAAAGGCTCCACATGTATATTATATGTGAAGTCTTTTGTAATGAAAAAACTGGACTATTTTTGATCAGCAGTTAATGTTGCCAGGTCGGCTTTTAGATAAATCCTAAAGCCTTTAATCTGAAAAATTATCCTGGGGCTCCACATGTATATTATATGTGAAGTCTTTTGTAATGAAAAAACTGGACTATT
>CAMXSH010000027.1 GCA_947246475.1 uncultured Roseburia sp. | reverse complement strand
GAATGTATCCATTATCTAATAACCTCTGTAACATCACCCGCTTTTAATCCTCTGCTTTCAAAGGTTTTTTTGCAAAATTAATATTTAATTTACATTTGTGCAGCTGGACAATCAGACAAGCGAATGTATCCATTATCTAATAACCTCTGTAACATCACCCGCTTTTAATCCTCTGCCGAAAGAGCAGCCTGTATCATCAGGGCACACTCGATCCTTTTTTTCTGTAACTGGCAGCCGATCTCATAAGGCTTATTAATGTCCTGATGCATATTAAATGCATTGGCGGCACATCCTCCGCTGCAGTAAAACCTGGCAAAACAATTCCGGCACTCCTCTTTGGCATACACATTGCAGAGCTTAAACTTATCCCGGATCTCTGTATTTTCAATCCCATCTTCCACATTTCCCAGCAGAAAATCCTCATTTCCCACAAACTGATGGCAGGGGTACAGGTCTCCCCAGGGAGTAACTGCCAGATACTCCGTCCCGGATCCGCAGCCGGATAATCTCTTGTAAACGCAGGGACCTCCTGTCAGATCGATCATGTAATGAAAGAAATGAAAACCTCTGCCTTCCTTTTTTCTTTTGATCATTTCCTGCGCCAGTCTGTCATATCCCTCGCAGATTGCTGGTATATCTTCTTCACGGATGGCATAGGGCTCCTCTGGTCCAGCCACCACCGGCTCTACAGAGATCTGTTCAAACCCCTGGTCCGCCAAATGCAGCACATCCTCTACAAAATCCAGATTGTAGTGGGTAAATGTCCCCCGCACATAGTATTTCTGCTGATTACGGCTCTCCGCTACCTTTTTAAATTTATCGAGGATCAGATCGTAACTGCCATCTCCGTTTTTATTGGGACGCATATGATCGTGTACGTCTTTTCTGCCATCGATACTGAGAACAATATTATCCATCTCTTGATTTGCAAATTCTATGATCTCATCATTCAGCAGCACCCCATTCGTGGTCAGTGTAAAGCGGAAATGCTTGTCAAATTTTTCCTCAAGGCTTCTGCCATATGCTACCAGCTGTCTGACCACTTCAAAATTCATCAACGGCTCGCCGCCAAAAAAATCCACTTCCAGGTTCCGTCTGCTGCCAGAATTCTCCACAAGAAAATCCAAAGCCTTTTTCCCCACCTCAAAACTCATCAGAGAGCGGTCTCCCTTATACTCTCCTTCTCCGGCAAAACAGTAACGGCAGGAAAGGTTGCAGGCATGGGCAATATGCAGGCAGAGAGCCTTCACTACTGTCTGGCGCTGTTTAAAATCAATTACACCATCTTTATAGGTATCCTCTGTAAATAGAGTTCCCTCTTCTCTCAACTGCTCAAGATCGTTAAATAATTCCCTTATCTCTTCCTCTGTGATCCCTTCATCGCTATACTTTCTGCAGATGATCTCCGTAATCTCTTCTTTTCCCTTTTCTTCATACATACTGATCACATCGTATGCCACATCATCTACCACATGAACAGAGCCACTATTTACATCCAGAACTATATTATATCCATTATTTTTATATTGATGAATCATTTCTTTCGTCCCCGCTATCTTCCATCTTTCCAATCATATCCCGACTGCACCAACGCAAGAAAGGACTTTGCTTGATTTTTGCAAACCAAACAAGTCCTCTATTGCTCAGATTCTTATGTCAATTATTTGTTCTCACAGCTCTGGTTCCCAACGGTACAAGATGTCTTGCATGCAGACTGGCAAGAGGTCTGGCACTCGCCGCAGCCGCCTTTTTTTACAGTATCTTTGAGATTTTTTGATGTAAGTGTCTGAATTCTTTTCATGATCGTCTTCCTTTCTTCGATACGTTTCCAATATTATCATTAGTATATCACAAAAAAAACGGGATTTCAACTAAGAATCACGCTATTTTATTCCGGACCGGATCATTCCTCCCAGCATTCCCGAAAATATACAAACCAGAAATGCCGTGAGCATGCCCGGCATCTGCGCTGCCACACTTTGGTTCCAGATGGCACTGACACAGTATACCACGGCAAAATATACAAGCCCCAGCAGACCGCCGCCCAGATATCTTTTTTCTTCCAGCCCTCCGCTGAAAAGGAATCCCCCTGCCAGACAGGAGATCACATATGTAAACAAAATCCCACCATTGGCCCCTGCCATGGACATCTTGCATTTATACATGATAAAAGACAGCACCAGCAGCACCACCGCAGTCAGAACATACGCCACCAGAATACTTTTCAGCATCTTTACAGCTTTTGTTTTCATATTCATTTTCATCTCCCCATATCCCAAACTTTATTATTTTTTATTATATGAGTCTACCAATTCTAATATGCTTATGCTATAATAGTTTGTTGAAAACAAAGAGCGATATATAGGAGGTTTAAAATGAGATATATAGATTTACACGTACACTCCACCTGCTCAGACGGCACGCTTACGCCGGAAGAACTGGTGCTGCGGGGAATAAAAAATGATCTTGTGGCATTCGCCCTCACTGACCACGATACGGTAGACGGCGTCGGCCGGGCAATCCGAAAGGCAGAGGAACTGGATCAGCATATCCAGGTGATCCCAGGCGTAGAACTATCCTGCCAGTATCCTGCTGCCCCCAGCCAGAATGTAGAGATCCACATACTGGGCTATAACATAGACCATACAAACCCTGCTTTGGTCTCCACCTTAAAAAAAGTGGCAGAAGAACGGGATAACCGCAACAAAAAAATGTGTGAAAATCTACACAATGCTGGATATCCCATTACCTACCAGGAACTGACAAAGAAATTTGGTGATATGATACTGACCAGAGCCCATTTCGCTAAATTATTATTAGAAAATGGTGGTGTCCCCTCTATGGACGCTGCCTTTAAGACCTGTCTTGCCACAGACAGCCCCTATTTTGTAAACCGTGAATATCTGACACCAGAAGGCGCCATTCAGCTCATTCAGGATGCGGGCGGTATCCCGGTACTAGCACATCCCCTTCTGTATAAGCTGTCCGTCAGCCAGATCCGAACGATGCTTGAAACACTTAAAACCTATGGCATCCGCGGGATTGAAGCCCTCTACTCCCGAAATCACGGGACCGATGAGGCATTTGTACGCAAGCTGGCAGATGAATATGGTCTTTTTATCACCGGCGGGTCTGATTTCCACGGCGACAACAAACCAGATATTGAGATGGGTACTGGCACTGGAAATCTGAGGATACCAGTCATGCTGTTGGAAAACTTGAGATAACCCACTGGGCGGTGCGCTCGTGCTACCTCTTTATCTCCTCCAGTTTACCCGCCATTTTTTCTGCTGCGCCGGTGATATCCTTTGCTCCGATCAGAGCAGAGATCACCGCCACACCATCCACACCGGTACCCCGGAGTTTTTCCACGTTTCCGTGGTTTACGCCACCGATCGCCACCATCGGGATCTTTACGGCGTTTCTTATTTTCATAAGCTCCTCTATGGATACATGATGGGTATCTGCTTTGGTAGATGTGCCAAACACATCTCCCACACCGATATAGTCTGCACCATCTTTTTGTGCCTGAAGTGCCAGTTCTGCATTAAAGGCAGATACCCCGATGATCTTGTCCTGACCGAGAAGTTCTCTTGCCGTCATAGCCGGAATATCCTTCTGTCCCAGATGAACACCGTCTGCATCCACTGCCAGGGCAATATCGATCCGGTCGTTTATAATAAGCGGTATCTCATAGGCATCTGTCACCTCTTTTACACTATGGGCGATCTCCAGAAATTCTCTGCCAGAACAGTCTTTCTCCCTCAGCTGTACAACCGTCGCTCCCCCTTTGATGGCAAGCTCCACCGCCTCTTCAATAGTATCTGTAGTCATAAGTTCTCTGTCTGTACAGAGATAAAGAGTATAATCCACTCGTGGTTTCATATGCTGTGTCACTCCTTTTCCTCCACCTTTTTCTTTAATTCCAGTATCCGGTCCCTAAAATGCTTTAGCACTGATCGTCTGGTAATGATCCCCACAAACAAGCCACGGTCGTCCACCACTGGAACAAAATTCTGATTGAGAACGCGCTCAAGCATATCCTCTACAGTGGCGCTGACCTTCACCGGATGGTTCCAGTCCTTTCGCAAAATATCCCTTACCAGTTCCTCATCCAGATGTTTCAGGTCACCTTCATTGTTGCGAAAAATCCCCCTCAAAAAATCACCCTCATTTATGGTTCCTACATAGACCCCCTCATGGGAGAGCACCGGGGACGCTGTATAGCTGTGGCTTCGCATCTTTTCCAGCCCCTGTCTTATAGTATCGTCATCATATAAGTAAGCAACTGATTTTTTCGGTTTCAGCAAAAAAAGTATATTCATACATTTATCCCTCCAAATCCCTGTCTTTCAAAATATCTTCGACCTCCTGCGCATACTCCGGCTTTTTGTTCCGGATCCGTTCCAGTTCCTGAATGAAATCCTGCATGATCCCATTGTTATAATCGATCTGTGCCCGGAGTTTCTGACGCTGCTCATTGAGTTCGTGCCGGACCTCAACCATCTCTCTCGGATCGACAATGGCATTCGCCCTGCCAAGCCAAAGGTCCCGGTCTTTGACACCGATCTTTTTCAGCTCTGCCAGAAGAATCTCATTTTTTTCGTTTAGAAGAAAGGCATCTTCACGCTGCCTCGCCCACTCCCGTTTTGCCTTGCGGTACTGATCGTAAACAAATTCCAGTTCCGTCACATTCCGCACACGGTATTTGGTACACATATAATCAATGGTTCTTGTGTTGTTCACATACTTAATCCTGACCCGGTTTGAAAAAGAAATGGCACGGTTGCATCTTCTCTCAGTGAGAACCATGTCCCTTCGGTTTTTTCCAGCCTCTATAACGATAATGAGCGTCACTACAAAGGCAAATGCAGCTGTGGCGATAAAAGGAACACGAATGTCGGTCTCAAAAACCACCAGTATCGTCACAAGAAGGATGCCAAACATTGCCAGCATAAAACCAAGCACCTTACTTACCAGCTGTAACGTACTCTGCTTCCGGATGATATCCCTCTTATCCCTCAGCAGCATCCTTTTTTCCCCATCCAGCTGCCGCATATCGTGTTTGATTTTAATCTGATAATCCTCAAATTCCTTTAATTTTGAGATGTCGCCTTCTAACTTGGGCTCAAAATTTTCCATGGCTGCCCTCTGGGCGTCTGTAAATTTATAACGGCGTCCCTTTCGCTTTTCCCGTTCTGCCGTCAGTTCCACAATGGCAGACGCCGTATCCTTAAGCACCGTTTTTTCTTCTTCTAATGCCTGGTCCATCAGCTGGATATCTTTCAGATAAGAAGTGACCTGTCCATACTCCGCCTTGATGTCCCCGCACTGCCGTTTTGCCTCCTGGATCCCATCCCATAATCTCTGGATATAATCCAGCCGGATCGGCTTATTCGTCAGATCTACTTTCTCTTTTTCCAGCTTTATCTGCTCTGGCACATCTTCCAGGTCTTTTTCCACACCTTCCGCCTCTGCTCCGTGTTCCATCTCAGCTTCTGCCGCCAGCTGCTGATCTCCCTTATCTTTTTTCTTACTGCGAAACAATCGGAATCCCATCATTTACACCCCCATCTGAATAAGCTGACCGAAGCTCATTTTTACAGCAGCTGATAAACTCCTCCTCACCACCGTCATCCTTCCCCCCGGTTTGCGCATCGATATAATTCTGTCTTAATTGTTGTAATTCTTCCTCCGTCTTTCCAAAAGAACTGCCTTCCTGGACAAACTGCTCCTCCTGACCATTGAGCAGCAACGCATACAGATACTGATTAAGTGACTGTTCACTGTGATTTCTGGCATACGCTTCCTTAAAGCCATTGGCAGCCTCCCGGAAGGAGGATACATGAAACAGGGCAATCGCCTGATTATGAAGGAGATTCCCATACTCCTCCGTAGAAAACTGTTCTGCCATCTCTCCATAGAGAAGCTGTTTATACTCCATCAGGCTCTTGCCGTACTTGCCGGCGCGAAGATAATTATCCGCCTTTATCTTGTTCTTCTCATGGGAGGGGAGATTTTCAATCTTCTTCATCACTGTTACCAGCTGCAGGATTTCCTCCTCCTTATAATAATCGCAGGAGCACATCAATGTAACTACCAGATCTTTGAGGTCATTCTTTTTCTGAACCAGCACACGCATTTTTTCTGCCAGTTCTTCTAATCCCGCCTGCTCGCCGAGCCATTGAACCAGCTTCCCGTCAAAAAAATCCTCTGTAACGCTGTATATATGATGATACATATAATAACAGAGTTCCTCCAGCGAATACACCAGCGTCTCTGAGACTGGAATGATATAAGGCTCTTTTGCCAGCTCTCCCTTGCACAAAATAAACATTTAAATCGCTTCCTTTATTCAATGGTGATGGTCTTTTCCCAGATCCGGCAGGAGGATGGGAAAAAATCTCCGAACCCCTTGTCCCTGACTGTGACAATGCACTTTTCTTTCCCGGCAAATCTCAGCTGAAGACCGATCCTCGCCCTTCTATTTGTCCTTCCGGGAATTCCCTCCATCGGGATACACTGTTTAGACTTATTCTTCGTACGCACATTCTTCACATTTAGTTCCAGTTCCCTGTCCCCATCGGGTATCAGATTGATCTCATGGTCAATCTGATACCAGGGAGTTCCCGCCCTGGCAAGAAGAATTTCCTGGGGCTGCCCATCTGCATAAACATTCATGGAAATATTGACTTCCACCGTATCCTCATCCAGATACACGAACTCATCCAGCCTGCGTTCCTCTGACATTTCCCTGGCACAATAGCATGCCCCGCTCACATACAGAGTATTTCCCTGAAACAGATGGCGTCCCACACAGAGCTTCTTCATGACAGCTTCTGCAAATCCCCCCTCAAACCCAGATCCTGTCATATAAAGAGTTGTGATGATCTTCCCATGGATGGCGCCCTGGACCATACCCTCAAAGATCGCATTCTTTTCCTCTTCGGTACTGTCTTTCTCCTGGAACATCGGAATATAATCGCTGTAATCCCTCTCTTCCACAGTGGCTAACATCGGCCGCTTATAACGGTCCGTCTCCATCTGAAGATACATCAGCCTGTCCTTCATATAGTCAAAAACACCTACATGATTGATCCAAAGTTCTTTCTTCTGGCTCAGCACATAATAAATAAAGCTCTGGCGTCGGTCGATGACCATTGCCCGGTCCCGATGTATCCCGATTTTTGATAAAGCCTGGTAGATAATGCCGATAAGCCGATAATCCCGGTACTCCGTAGTGATTACCAGCTGCCGGATGGATTCGTTGGGATACTTTTTCCGCGTCTTAGACAGTATCTTACGAAAAAATGTGGCCATGATATTTACTGGATCCGTCTCCCTGCCAGCCGCCATCACTGGCTCCTGGCAGCAGATCTTCTCCAGAAATCCCTCTATATACTCCTTTGTTCCCGGAACTGCCACCCTGGTAGGATAATCCATCCCATTCTCATCTCCAGGACTCAATATCTCCAGTTCCTGATGCATCGGTCCCAGAACTGCGATCTGGGAAATATCATTTCTAATATCCAAGCCTACATACAGCCTTCGCTGGCTCATAGCTAATCAAACCTTTCCAAACATACTGACATACCGCTCTGAGTGGCAGTATCTGTCTTAGCCCGACAGCGCAAATTTGACCTCTCGAGCTAAAGTGGAGCAAACAGCTTTCCGGAAATTTCCTGCATGGAACGGTACTTCCGGACCAGCTGGCGCAATACTTCTTCTTCCCCATTCTCCCGCGCCAGGATCATCTGGTTCACCATCTCATAAAAGGCAGCTGCCGCTTTTCCCGGTTCTGCCATCTCCCCAAATATTTTATCCTCGGCACAGATTACCCCCTGCCTGACAGGGCTGGATTCTGTCCCGGCAAAAATTTGATAATGAACCGTCTCTCCCCGGAATAATAAGGTCTCATATACATAGATATCCTCAAATACCGGTTTCATCCTACAGATCTCTTTTTCTCCATCCTCAGAAGAAAGCTCGATATAGATGTCTTTACTGCGGGAATAGCACAGCTGGATAATACTTCCATAAAGTACCTCAAAAGGAACCTCCACTTTTCCAACAAATCCCTTCATAAAGGAAAATATCTTCCCAGTGGAAGCAAAATGAGACAGGTGGTAAGCGATATACTCCTTCTCCGCTTCCGTATACTCATCCATTCCAGCATAAAAACGCAGAGAAGCCAGTATCATACTCTGATTCTCCTCAGAAAGCCCTTCTCTGCGGATCTTTTCCCAGATCCCCTCCGGCATCTGCCATCTCTCCGTCAGATACCCATAAGAAATACTTCCCAAAAAGGCTTTTACCAGGATCCGGTTTGCACCATACTCATAATAATCAAGGAAAATATCCGCGTATTTTTCCAGACCATCTTCCACGAACAATGCCTGGCCAAGAAGCCGTTCCGTCCCGCCGTCCGATATCTCTGCTCCGTTCTTCCGGGCAGTCTGATATATATCATAAAGCACAGAAATGCTCCCCATATAAAAATCTGCCAGATAAGAAAGAGTCTCATTGTTTTTTATGCCTCTCCGGTATAAGAAACTGCAGAGTTTCATATAGTACGGCTCAAAATGCTCCCGGTTCTCCTCAAGTTTCCAGGTGATCAGAAGCAAAAGAAGTTTCAGGCTGCAGCTGGTGATCTCGTACTTTTTCAGCAGGCTCAGCGCTTCATCTTTCCATTCGTGCTGAATCATCGTCTGCAGGATCCCAGCGCGCCTCTCCTGGGTCAGATACTGGAAATCAATGCGATGAATTACCTCTTCCAGCAGCAGATCCTCCCCGATAGCTTTGTAATAATCATATAAAATAAGCAGGGCTTTCTGCCTGTACTCCACTCCGGGCACCTTCCGGCGGATCATGGTGTGCAGGAGAATGGCGTCCTTTGCCCCGATGTCTTTCTTCTTCAAAGTCTCTGAAAATAAATAGAGCAGAAGCACCGGGTTCTCGGAACCATTTTCGTAACAGACCTGTGCTGTACTTTCCAGATTTAATACCTTTGTCAGCGTATATGACACCGTATCCCCATGATAATATCCGTTCTTATCTACGAAATACAATTTAAAATTTGATGTCCCAATGCTGATATCTGCCTCTCCATTGACAAGGTTATAGACCATCTCTCCGCCACCCTCATCATGGAGAACTGCTACCCGTTCCATATTCCTGTTATCGCAGTGAAGGCGGTGGACAAACAAAACCCCCGGCAGCTCTCTGGCGATCCTGTCTTTACAATTTTCCACACTGAGAAATTCCTCATACAACACTGCCAGCTGCGGACTGATTCGATGATCATACAGCTGACGGAGCGTGTATTCCCGTATCGCCTCATGATAACTCTGGTAATACTCCGGATATCTCTCCTGGTTCCTGACAATACTTGCATAAAACCCCGCCCGTACGGAATCTCTAAGATGATTCTCATACTGAAAATAGGATGTGACCATTGGCAGCGCTTCATCATAACGCTCTCTGTCCATTGTGTACATATAATATTCAAAAAGTTCCGTGAGACGCAGCCGCTTCTCCACTCCAAGACGGAACCATTTGAAATATCTGGTCTCCATTTTCTCCGTCCGGATCAGCAGGGCGCAGATACTATGAAGAGTATCTTTACTGCCGTATACTTCATAGCAGCCCTGCAGTACAGACAGGAGCGCAGGAGTACATTTCTTCTCCCGTACCGCCAGAAAAGATACTGCAATCGCCAGATCTTCGGTAATTAAATCGTGTTTTAAGCCGAATCTGAGAGTTCCTATTGTACTGTTGTCCAATTTCTTCAACAGCTCCGGCTCCTGCAGCAACAGTAACATCCGGTATAAATGCAGATACGGACTGAAAGCCCCCTCCTTGCAAAGCAGATCCAGCTCCTCCATCAGCCCCTGGGAACTTCCCTGAAAATACCCCAGCCTCTCCAGCATAACAAGAAGGCGCCAGTGATGGCAGCCGTTGTCATAATATTCCCTGATCTTCCGGCACAACATGCTTTTTTCCTCAAGGGACCCCAGGGCAAGACATCGTATATACATAGTGGTCAGATAACAGTACACTTTTTCTATACTGTCCCCCAGAGCCGGCGCCGGCATCCCTGTCACTGCATTGACAAAAGCAGCCATTTTCCTCTCTTCCCTGGTTAAGACCGCCATGTAGCCCTCCAGGAGAACATCATTTCCCTTCCCCAGGCTGCCGATCATTTCCCGGTTCTCCACCAGCACCCGAAGCCACACGTCTTTCAAACTGCTGTTCATCATGTACTGAATATGATATTTTGCCAGCAGTCCCATCAGCTTGTCCAGACTACGCTTTTTCGCCCTTTCCTTCCTTCCCTGCACCCCGTGAAGCCTCACCCTGATCTCCAGTTTCTGGTACACATTTTCCAGAAGGATCGAACATCGGTGGATCCCCTCTGGAACTTCGGAAGCCTGAATATAAAAAGCAAGTACTGCCCGATTCTGCACAAAATCCTTATTGCTGAGGCTGTTTTTCTGCAATGCGATGCAAGGGCTTCCCGTGCTCACCCGGATCCCCGCCACTCCCCAGCTGTCCAGTGCGATCAGGATCTCTCCTTCGATATCTTCTTCCCCTACTTCAAAAGAAATCTGTCTTTTATTTGCCGCAAACCGCACTGGCTTTTTATCGCCATGAGCCACTAAAAACTCCTCCAACGCCTGCTTCTTTGGATTTTTCATTGTCAAATTCTGATATAATCTTTTTTCTCCCCACTCCTTAAGATAAATCTTTTTAAATTTATCATGATAAAAGATCATAACTGCCTCTTCAAAGTTTTCCCTGGCAAGCTCTACAAATTCTTCAAAGGAATGGATCTCCCCATCAGAACTGCGCAGGCAGCGTGGTAATACTTTGACCTCATATGGCATCATGTATTCACCGCAGTCCGTCACGATGCAGAGATCACCCGCCATGACTTCCCCCGCTTTTTTATTGGCAGCATATACCTTTACCGTAATTTCATTTTCCTTCCCGTCAAAAACCGGCAGAAATTCTATATTGAAATGATCCACCGCTCCAAAGCCCTTGATCTTCGTCCCGGCAGAATTGGATACTGTAAAAGAGGAGGCAGCTTCCCCTCCCTCAACTACTTCCAGCTTCAGACAGTCTGTGGAACAGACGATCTCAGGCTGCTCATATGTAAATCTGCCCTGAGCCAGTGACATGACTTTCTCTCTCATCGCATTTTCTCCCCGGTTATGATGGTGTCTGCTCGATGCGTTTGATTAGTGCCTCGATAAAACGCATCTCCATATCGCGGCATCCCGTCAGGGAATAATTCCCCACCGCTTTCATCGCCTCCATGGCGATCTGGAGAGCCGCTCCCTTATCCTTTTGGACAAAATAAAGCCAATAGGCGAAGACTCTCTTGATATTCGCCTCTTCATTGCCCTCCATTTTTGCCAGAAAAGATTTTCCATAAAAATGTGCTTTTCCCTCGTTGGGCTGAATGATCACATTGTAAAATACAAATTCACATAAACTGGGCATCTCACCCCGGGACCATTTATCCGGCACATGATCCTCCATCTCGTCCATGACTTTCCGAAGACTGTCATAGTCACCCCTGTCCAGAAAATGATAATACAGCATCAGAAGATATTTTTTGTAAACAGACAGATCCGTCAGCTTTCCGGTATAAGACACCGTCTGGACTTCCAGTTCTGCCGGCGCCCTTCCCTCCCGGATCGCGGCATAGCACCGCTCGTACTCACGCCTCATGACCCCGGCTGCCCCGGTGCCTGCTTTCTGCTTCTGATTGAACGCCAGATGCACCATCAGTACAAATGTATACCCCACCATTACAACAGCCATCGGAACTGTAAAGACATTTTTAGGCATAAGTTTTGTCCCCCAGATCTGAAAACAGGCTGTCTCCGTAAAAAACAGCGCCACCGCCATGGAAAATGCACCATAGATCAGATTTCTCATCCGGGTATCTTTCGGATCTGTCATACGGCACTTTATGTAAGGCTGTGGATCACACAGCCCGATAGAAAATCCTTTGTTTTTCTTACTGATTTTTATCATAAAAAATATAAAGTGATCAAATCTGAAATGTAACAATAATCCCCCCACGATCCTGCCGATAGCGGCAGCAATTCCTATGATGATATAACCTGCCAGTACACCGCCTGCACCCATAAAAAACTGTGCTGCCCCGTCCATACATATATCCGCCTTTCTCTGAAAGTCCCTGGATCTATATCCGTATTCTATTATAATTGTATATAAATACAGCGGTTTTGTAAATAGGAAATTCCAGTTCATTCTTTCCCTTCACTAATGCAGTGCTCCTGCCAGCTGCATGACTCCGATGACAGCCAGGGCGATCCCGGCAAAATAGTGGGAAACTCCGATACATTTTACCCTTTTATCTGCCAGCAGCAAAAATCCATAGGTGAGGATCCCTACAACAATAGGAAATATATAGGCTTCTGTCCCCATGGCGCACAGACTGAGGCCGCCGCAGAAGGAATCCGAGGCAAGAACGCCTCCCAGCAGGACTCCCTCCCATGGATCGATAGTCTTAGAGGAATCCGCATCATAATTCTTTTCTTCCCGGTGGTGATAAACCCCCCAGACCGACCGCACACCGATCACAAACAGCACAAAACCTCCTGCCATCTGGATATAAGCCGTATCGATAAAATGACCCATGCCATTTCCCAAAAAAACTGATGCCATGGATGTGATGGCTGAGACCAGTGCGACGACCGCTTTCGTGTACCATGGGATACGGATGTCCCCGGCCCGGTAAGCAGCTCCCACCGCCCAGGAATCAATGCTGGCGGATAAAGCAAGCAATACTATCTTGATCACGTTCTCCAAATTCTCCTAAAATCCGACTTATTTATTTTATCTTATGATTATCCTGGGGAAAAGTTATAATTCCAGATTTAAAGTCATAAAAATGATGTAAAACAGATTCGGGACAACAGGGATGAAAAATAAAAGCGACTGGTACAACACATCTGCAAAAGAGATGGAAAAACATTTTCACACAGATTTAGAGAACGGATTACACCAGAAAAAAGCGGAGGCATATCTTCAAAAATATGGAAAAAACCAGCTGGCTCATAAAAAACCAGACAGCATGTTGAAAAATTTTATCGACCAGTTTAAGGATTTTATGATTATAACCCTTCTGATCGCTGCCGGGATCTCCTTTGCTGTCTCCTGTCTGGAACACCGGATGGACTTAATCGAGCCCTCCATCATACTTGCTATCGTGATCATCAATGCGATTCTGGGTGTTGTCCAGGAAGCAAAGGCGAGACGTTCCCTGGAAGCGCTTAAAAACCTTTCTGCACCGCTGGCGCTGGTATACCGGGACGGTGAATTAAAGCAGATCGATTCCTCTCTTCTGGTTCCTGGGGATCTTATTGTACTAGAGGCAGGAAATCTTGTTCCAGCAGATGCGAGGATCATATCTGTCATGGGACTCTCCATCGAGGAATCCACCCTGACCGGCGAGACAAATCCTATAGAAAAATCCACCTCTCCCCTCCACCAGGAAAATCTTCCGGTGGCAGAGCAGGCCAATATGGCATTTTCTGGAACACTTGTCATCTCCGGTCACGGTCTTGCCATCGTGACTGCCACCGGCATGAATACCGAGCTGGGGCATATCGCCGGAATGATCTCTTCTGAAACGCCGCCGGATACCCCTCTCCAGAAAAAATTAAACCATACAGGGAAACTTCTGGGGACACTGGCACTGATCATCTGCCTTGTCCTGTTTGTTCTTGGAATATATAAAAAACAGCCCGTCTTTTCCATGTTTATGACCTCCGTCAGCCTGGGGGTGGCGGCTATTCCTGAGAGCCTTCCTGCCCTGGTCACGATCATGCTCTCCCTGGGGGTGGAGCGGATGGCGAAAAAACGTGCTATCATCCGCAGGCTTCCCGCCGTGGAAACCCTTGGAAGCGCCACTGTGATCTGTTCTGATAAAACCGGAACTCTCACAGAAAACAAAATGACGGTTGTAAAAACCTATACCATGGACACCGCCCAGCGGCTGTTTACTTATTTCTGCCTGTGCAGCCATGGTATTGATCCTATGGAAAAAGCCTTGTGGGAATACGCCGATACTCTTTCCATAAACATGGAAGCAGAACAGAAAAAAAGACATCTAAAAGACGAACTTCCCTTTGACTCCAAACGTAAACGAATGACTACATTCCATGAAACCTCAAAAGGACTTATAAGTGTCACCAAGGGCGCACCAGAAATCATCCTCAAGCACTGCAGCCATATCCTGATCGACGGAGAAAAGAAACCCATCACCCACAGCATACGGAGAAATATTGAACAGATCTGCCAGGAATTTGCCAGGGATGCCCTGCGGGTACTCGCCCTGGCCTGCCGGGAAGACATCGGCACCCACCTGAAACATGATAAATCCGTCTATGAAGAAAATATGGTATTTGTCGGCCTCGCAGGTTTTATGGACCCTCCCAGAAAGGAAGCCGAATTTGCTGTCACAAAATGCCGTCACGCGGGAATCCGCCCAGTGATGATCACTGGCGACCATCAGGTCACTGCCTCCGCCATTGCCCATAAACTGGGGATCTGCCGGCATCACGACCAGGTCATGAGCGGCGCCCAGCTGGATCAGATCAGCGACGCCGAGCTCTCCCGTGTCATCTATCAGTACCCTGTCTTCGCCAGAGTCTCTCCTGCCCACAAGGTTCGTCTGGTAAAAGCCTTCCAGAATAATGGAGAGGTGGTCGCCATGACAGGAGACGGCGTCAATGACGCCCCGGCTCTCCAAAAGGCGGATATCGGCTGCGCCATGGGCAGATCTGGAACTGACGTGGCAAAAAATGCCGCTGATATGATCCTGATGGATGATAATTTTGCCACCATTGTGGATGCAGTAGAAGAGGGCAGGGGAATCTTCCAGAACATAAAAAAAGCTGTTCATTTTCTTCTTTCCTGCAACATTGGAGAGATCATGACGATCTTTGTCGCTATCCTGCTGGGAAGAGCTGCACCGCTGCTCCCAGTGCAGCTCCTGTTTATCAATCTGGTTACGGATTCTTTTCCCGCCATCTGCCTGGGACTGGAACCACCAGAAAACGATATTATGAAGCATCCCCCAGTCTCTGCTGCAAAGGGACTCTTTGGAGGCGGCGGCATGTTTACCATCATCGTCGAGGGCATGTTCATCGGCTCCCTCGCCCTGTTCGCCTACATGCTGGGCGGAGACGCCGCAGGAAGTACAATGTGCTTCGCTGTGCTCTCCCTGTCCCAGTTGATCCATTCACTGAACATGAGAAGCAACACCCACTCCATCTTCCAGATCGGATTTTTCACCAATAAAAAGCTTCTGTTCAGCGTGATCTTCTGCATTGCCCTGCAGTGCGCCGCCATATCCGTTCCCACACTGCAGATGATCTTCCACACCACCTCCCTGTCAGTATCGCAATGGATCCTGGTGGGAATACTGGCACTGATGCCAGTACCGCTGGTGGAACTCGAAAAAAGGGCTGGCTGAAAAGCGCAGCCCTTAGAATTGTGTTCCACACTCCCTGGACACGGAAGCTCTGCCCGCAGGTCTGGCTGATGATGTCCTCCGTTGTCCAGTAGAGTGACACCGTAACTGTCAGGGCGATCATTTCCGCAAGATTCGTAGAGATCAGTCCAATCTTCACCCCGCTTACAAAAAGGGGCAGTCGGGAACATAGAAAAAAGATGGCTGCAGACAACCATCTTTTCTCCGTTAATATTATCTTTTTTACCCGATCAGCTCCTCAATGAGCTTCACCACCTTTTCCGATGCTCTTCCATCGTCCCAGATGTTATATTTTTCATGGAATTTCTCGAAGCGTTCTTCGTATTCTTTCGGATCGTAATTCAGTATATTACCTATGAGCTCTTCCGTGTCCGATGAAATCGGTCCTGGCATCTCTCCCTCATAGTCAAAATAAAATCCTCTCAAGTCATTTCTGTATTTTTCCAGATCATAGGCATAGAAAAACATCGGCCGTTTCAGGATGCTGTAATCAAACATGACAGAAGAATAGTCCGTGATCAGCATATCTGATACAAGAAACAGCTCGGCTATGTCATGGCTCTGGTCAAAATGATAAATAAATCCATTATAGGGAAACCAGTCAATATAATCCATGATCAGATAATGATACTTGACGATCAGTATATAGTCCTCCTGCAGTCTCTCCATAAGAAGGTCAAAAGAGAGCTTTGGGCTGAACTTATAGCTGGAATTCTCTTCAAACTCATCGTCACGGAAGGTGGGCGCATAGAGAAGGATCTTTTTATCCAGAGGCAGTCCCAGCCGTTTTTTCAACAGCCAGATATCCTCTTCATTGTTTTTAGAAAGCAGGAGGTCATTTCTCGGATACCCGATCTCCAACATCTCTTTATCAAAGGCAAAGGCGCGCCGGAATGTTACCGTGGAAAATGGATTCTGGGAGATCAGATAATCCCAGATCTGTACATTTTTCACAAAGCCCTTCTGATAAGTGCCAATGTCTGTCTCATTCATCATGAATACATTATCCATATCAAGAACCAGCTTTTTTAACGGGGTTCCATGCCAGGTCTGGATATAAAAACAGTTTTTCCGCTTTATGAGCCATTCTGGCTGACGGCAGTCAAATACCCATACCTTTGCTGTCGCCATATAGTAGAGGTAACGCAGCCGTCCATAGCGGAACTGATAGCCGTCTCCAGGGATCGGATAGGGAATGCTTTCATAAAACCAGGTGCATTCCCACTTCTCCTGATAACCATTTTCCACCATATATTCAAAGATATGCCTTGGATTTCCCGAATAGCTCTTTCCCAGACTGGAATCAAAAACAATCCGTCTTTTGTTTACTGGAAGCACAACACACATGATACGATATATGATGATCACTATTTTTTTTACGAGAAACCGAATGAAATTTCTCATGTCTGCTCCTTCCCGAAAACAATATCAATGGCACGCTGGGAAGCAAAACCGTCATCCACACTGCAGAATCTCTCATAAAACTGCTCATAGCGTTCTTTGTACTGTTCCGTAACTTTATCGATATTATGAAGTGCCTCCACAAGTTCATCATTTGTCTGAAGGATCGGTCCCGGAAGCTCTGTATTCATATCAAAGTACATCCCCCGGATCTCTCCTTTGTAATCCTCATAATCATAAGCAAAAAACAGCATCGGCCGTCTCAGGTTTGCAAAATCAAAAAAGACAGAGGAATAGTCCGTAATACAAATGTCCGAAGCCAGGTACAGCCTGGACACGTCATTGTATGTGCTTCCGTTATATACAAAATCCTCAAGCCCCGTGAGATCAAGAATATCAGCGATATAGTAATGGGTCCTTAAAAGCAGAACGCTGTCCTTTCCAAATTCCCGGCGCATCCGCTCCAGATCCATGGCAAGGGTAAATTTATATTTTGCCTTGCCATAAAACTGATTGTCACGCCATGTCGGAGCATACAGGATCACCCGTTTGTCCTCCGGGATACCAAACTCCCGTTTTACTTCTTTCGCGATCTCCCCAGCACGTTCCGAATAGAGAATATCGTTCCGCGGGTATCCCACCTCAATGATCTGCTCCCTCGGATAGCAGAATGCACGCTCAAATACATCCGTGGAAAAACGGTTTGCAGAGATCAGATAATTCCATGCCTTACTCTGGCGGTAAAATAACTTCTTATGATCCTGGCTCACTGCATGGATATCATCCAGGTCAAAAGCAAGCTTTTTCAGCGGCGTTCCATGCCAGGTCTCCAGAAATACGACACCCTCCCGTTTTTTAAACCATGCCGGCTGCCTTGTATTACAAATAAAATATTTAGCCCGGGAGGTATAGTATACATACCTCAGGGAATGCCTCTTACAGATGGAAGGGTGTCCTTTCATCTCTGGTGCCCTCTTATTCAGACACCAGATGTAACGGTATTTATCACCATAAGTATCATACAGATATTCATACAGATACTTTGGGCTGTCCGAATAGCTCTTCCCAAAAAAGCTTTCCACAAAAACCCAATTTTCTTTGGTCGGCATTTTCCTGAAAAAACGTTTATCTAAAAATCTCCAGTACTGAATAGGTTTTCCAATAAGCCCTCTTTTCTTTTTAAAGACATATGCGAGCCGTCCCATCGGTTTCGCCAGACGGTATTTTCCCTTCACGATAAACTCCAGTTCACGGCGCCTGAAAAACTTAAGATCCTTCTTAATACGCCTTAAATCCTCTTGCGGGATCTTCTGGAGATTTTGTGTATACCTGACACTCTTCTTCCCCTTAAGGCTGCCTGGGAACTTACCAATGGTATACATACAGAGACAGCGGTACAACGCATAACGAAGATGTTCATCTGCCTGGGCAAGAATTTCATACGCCTGCTCGTGACTCTCTATGTACTCACGAGTCCTGCGCTTTCTCTTTTTCTGGCACAGTGCCGGCAGATGGATCGGATCATTTCGATGCCTCCACACATAGATACTGCTGCCATCCACCCACATCTCTCCGTCTGCCCCGGCAAGAACCTTTGCCACCACAGGCATATCCGAGTAAAATGTATTGTATTCATCAAAGGTCAGTCCCAGGCTGTCAAAATAATCTCGCCGGATCAACAAGTGCTGTATAGTGAAACGTTTCTTTAGGATCTGCTCCAATCCCTCTCCCTCAAGAGGACATATCCCCTCGATCTCGGAATCCGGTTTTGCCTTCTCAAAATCAAAACTCACCGGGCGGAACCAGGAACTCCAGCGATTGCCAGTGACAACCTTAGCCTTCTTCTCCTCTGCCAGTTTTACCAGCTTCGCCAGCGCGTCCTCCCACAGATAATCATCCGCATCCAGAAAGTAAATATACTCACCCTCTGCATATTTCAAGCCCATATTTCTTGCAGCTGCCACGCCAAAGGGGCGCAGCGGGATCTCCAGCTCTCCCTCAAAAGGTGTATCCACGCTCACTGCCGCACTTTCAGAATCATCCATATCATTATCGTCTTCACCGGCTGTCCTGGACCTCTCCCGCTCTTTCTTATAGGCCTCATATTCTTCCTCTGTCATGCCCAGCGACATTCTTTTTCTATTTTGAAAAAACTGATGTTTCCTATCAAAATACTCATCCGCATCAATTTCGTCATCCATCACAATATGCTTTACATTTTTCATAGCCAGCACCTGTTCTGGAACCTCATGCCCATCCTTGTCATCTACCAGAATGATCTCAAAATCAGGCAGATTCTGATCCTCAATACTTTGAATGCATTCTTCCAAATAGGACGGTCCCTTCAGATAAGGGACGATAACACTTACCTTTGACATTTTATCCTCCAAACCTTCCTCTGCAATATTTTACTTCTCCTGTCCGGTCAGACCAAACACAGCATTTACCACCTTTTCTGTGGCATGTCCGTCTTCCCAGGAACAGTATTTTTTGCAAAAACGATCATATTTTTCCTTATATTCCTCTTTTACCGCATCAATACGGCGTATGGACTCTATGACCTCTCCAGTCTCAAAAAGCATAGGTCCTGGAAGCTCCTCTTCCACATCCATATAAAATCCCCGGAGTACGCTGCGGTACTTTTCCAGATCATAGGTAAAAAACAGCATAGGTCTCCTTAGATTTGCATAGTCAAAAAAGACCGAAGAATAATCCGTGATCAGAATGTCTGATATCAGATAAAGTCTGGCGATATCATCATATTTACTCAGATTCCACGCAAATCCCGCATACTGGCTCAGATCCAGAAAATCAGCGATAAAATAATGAGTTCTAAGGATCACCACGTATTCTTCTCCCAGTTCTCTTTTCATCTGCTCCAGATCCAGTTTCAGTGTAAATTTATACTGGGCATGACCGTAAAATTCATCATCACGCCAGGTCGGCGCATAGAGGACCACTTTCTTCTTCTCTGGTATGCCAAGCTCTGCCTTGATCTGCCTCATCAGCTGTTCTTTATCTTCCCGGTACAAAATATCATTTCTCGGATAACCCGTCTCCAGCATTTGGCCATCGTACATAAAGGCACGTCGGAAAATATCCTCTGAAAACTGATTGGGCGCCACCAGATAATCCCAGGAACGGGTCTGGATATAAAACTGCTCCTTATACAACGGCGAAGCTGTGGTCACATCTTCCATGTCAAATACCAGCTTCTTTAATGGCGTTCCGTGCCAGGTCTCCAAAAACACATTGCCCTTCCGTTTTATAAAATACTGGGGCTGTCTTCCATTGAATACGATATACTTTGCCCTGGCCATATAAAAGAAATACTTAAAACTAAAGCGCTTCATCTGGCGGGAGGGATACGGAAGCATTAGCTTCTTCCCCGCATTCACCCACATATAGTTATATTTCCCTGGATATTTTTCGTTTAGATATTCAAAAATATACTTCGGGCTGTCAGAATAGCTTTTCCCAAAAAAGCTCTCAAAAATCACCGTATCCTCCAGCATCTTCATCTTAGAAAATACCTTCTCATACAGATAACGCTTCATCTTGGCACGGCTGGTGCAGATCCGGAACAACGTCTGTTTTCTTGCATGATTTCTGGTCTTCTTTGCGAGTCCTGCCGCATCCCCTGCCATTCCATACCGGATCAGCTTTTTGGGATGGTGCTTCAGCATGGGGTATACACCTTTTCCCAGCAGCTTTAAGGTATCCTTTAGAACGATCACTGTCTCTTTTTGTTTCGCCGGCTTTGCCTCCACCACAAAAGAAGCGATCCTGGTCACAAGCCACATAACAAATTTATAATCCAGGTACTGATTCTTATTGTCATCCTGGGCAGGGATAAACTCCTTTGCCCTTTGATAAGCCTCCATACCCTCAAACACTTTTTTCTCATCATCCTTGGCCTGTAGCAGCGAGGGCAGGTTTACCGGATCATTATGTTTTCTCTTTATATATAAACCGTCTTCACAAAACAACGTTTTTTCTGCATGGGAAAGCACCTGCAGCAAAAAGGGCAGGTCTGAAAAATAATGCAGGTCCTCACAAAACCGGATCGAATGTTCCTGGATCACCTTTCTGGAGATCAGCATTCCAAGAACTGTAATCCCCTGAAGGCTTTTAGCCCGCATGGGAAGGTATTCATAGGCATTCTCCGTATCCCCGCCATACCCTGTATGTTCCACACCATTCTGGCGGTCCAGTTCCTCTCCGTTGTCAAAATATACCTTGCGGCTATACCATGTACTCTGCAGCCTGCTGTATACCAATCCGTCAGGCACTTCTTTTTCCACAAGCCTTTCCAGCGTATCCGGAGCGAGATAATCATCTGCATCCATAAAAAAGATATACTCCCCGGCAGCCTTTTCAAGTCCGGCATTTCTCGCCGCTGCCACGCCGCCTGTACCTTTCGTGTGGGCAAAAAGTATCTGCAGCCCGTCCCATTCACTCACATCTGGTTTATCACATCCGTCACATACCATAATCACCTCAAGATCATGGTAACTCTGTTCTGCCAGACTTCCCAGGCAGTCCCGGATATAGTTCTTTTCATCGTGATAAGCTATAATTACACTTATCTTCACTGATCATTCCTCCAGCATAATATAATAAGGTATCATACAGATACCCGGCCTATTGTTTCTAAATTTAAAAAGAATTTCTGCGCATGTTTTTTGTGCCTCATAATTTGCACAATCAACTTGCAGATGTGCACGCCTTCTGCACATATTAAGTTTTACTAAAAACTTATGGATAATTCCGACAGGACTTATTTTATCACATGTATATCCTGTGTGGCAAGAAATAAAATGCCTGGATATAGTACAAGTTTACCCCTCTTTTACAAAAAGTACCTGTACTTTCCACACTTATCTGCGGAAAATACAGGCATTTAATACTTTGGACAGGCATCCGCGCAGGGAAGCCCGACAACGCCAAATGGTACCTGAAAAGCTGCGATCACCCAAACAATCCGGCAAACCAGTTCGCGATTTTATCAGCAATCTCAGTAAAAAACTGGATGATCTTTTCAAAAATTCCTTTTGCCTGATCCAGATCGATGTCCAGCTCTTTGAGACGGTTATACACGTCTTCTGCCTGCTGTTTGAGTTTATCTACATCCAGATCCAGGTCCTTGATCTTCTCCAGAAGCGCCGCCAGCCTCTGTTCCTGCTCCGCTGTCAGCTTTACATCCAATTCTCCGGCAGATTCCTTAATGATCTCTTTGACCTCCTCCACCGTTTCCACATCACCGTCAAGTACCCTTTGTTTTACTAAAGCTACCAGTTCTTCCGCTTTTTCTGCACCCAGCTCCTGACCCAGCTCTCCGGTCAGCACCAGCTCATTCGTAGCGGCATCTGCATTTTCCTTTTTCAGATCCTCGCCGGTCATTGTAGAGTATGCCTTCATGGCACCTACCAGGGCCGCCGTTCCCGACAGATTAAAAGGACCTGCCACCGTCACTTTTGCGTCATTGATCCCCGCCGTGATCAGGGCATTGGTATACATGCCACTGGTGCAATAAGTAATATTTTTTGTGACAACACTGATCCCTTTTCCCTCTTCTGTCTTTTCGATGCGGACAGACGAAAGTGCTTTTGTCCCGATCACCGAATCCGAGAGATATTCATCCAGATAGTCCTGTTCATCCTCGTTGGTTACCTGGATCACTTCATAATCTGCCAGTTCCTCTTCTGTCAAATCCAGAAGAGAAAGAACCGTATTTTTCTGTTCTTTCGTAAGGTCCGCTCCCAGGGATATATAGGGCTTTTCATCTCCCTCTACCGCATCTGCCTTTGAGACAGAGACCGGCATCAAAACCATCCCCAGTGCAACAATCCCCACCAGAACCTTTTTCCATTTACTCATATTTCCCCCTATTCCTGCGCGTCATCCTACGCACGCACATATCGCTTTTCATAATTTCAATTAAAATGATGTTGCGTATTACTTTTTCAGCCGCTCCATCGCCTCTTTGGTGTTTTCAAGAGATCCAAAAGCAGTAAGCCGGAAATATCCTTCCCCGCTCGGTCCAAAACCACTTCCCGGAGTTCCCCCAATATTGTGGTTTTCCAGTAAATGATCAAAGAATTCCCAGGAAGTCATCTGATCTGGCGTCTTCAGCCAGATATACGGCGCATTTACACCGCCAAATACCGTATAACCGGCACTTGTGAGCCCTTCTCTGATAATCTTTGCATTGTTCATATAATAGGCGATCTGGTCTTTCGTCTGTTTCTGTCCCTCATCGCTGTACACCGCCTCTCCGGCTCTCTGTATGATATAAGGGGCACCGTTAAACTTCGTACCATGTCTTCTCGCCCAGAGGCTGTTCAAAGATACGCCGTCACATACAAGCTCTTTTGGAATTACGGTAAATCCTAAACGGGTTCCTGTAAAACCTGCATTCTTAGAAAAGCTTCTCATCTCAATGGCACATTTTTTCGCGCCATCACATTCAAAGATCGAATGCGGAACATCCTCCTCTGAAATATATGCTTCGTAAGCTGCATCATATATAATAACAGCACCATTTGTCAAAGCAAAGTCAACCCACTTCTGCAGCTGCTCCTTTTTTAATGTCGTTCCCGTAGGATTGTTCGGACAGCAGATGTAGATCATATCCGGGATCTCCTTCGGGATCTCCGGCACAAAATCATTCTCTGCCGTACATGGCATATAGATCACATTGGACCAGCACTCTTTATCCTTCAGGTAATCACCTGTTCTGCCCGCCATGGCATTCGTATCCACATACACCGGATATACCGGATCACACACTGCGATTCGGTTATTCTGGGAAAAGATATCTCCAATGTTTCCGGAGTCACTCTTTGCACCATCACTGACAAAAATCTCATCGATGGCAATATCCACCCCTCTGGCTTTATAATCTCTCTGCGCAATGGCATTTCTCAAAAATTCATACCCCAGATCCGGCGCATAGCCCTTAAAGGTAGCAGCATCCGCCATCTCATCTACCGCCTTATGCATCGCTTCGATCACCGCAGGTGCCAGAGGAAGGGTCACATCACCGATTCCGAGACGAATCACTTTCTTGTCCGGATTTGCCTCTGTATACGCATTCACCTTTTTAGCAATAGTAGAAAACAGATAACTGCCTGGTAATTTCAGATAATTGTCATTTATTTGGTACATAATAAAACCTCCTAGCATTAAAGTATGCACTTATTCTATCATTCTCCCCCATTTTATGCAAGTCCTTCTTTACAAACATTTGTTCTTGTGATAAAATCATTTTATCGGATCATCTTTCACATTGATGTAAATAACGCTTATTTGAGCTGGGAAGCGGTTTTATAATCATCTTTCACATGGATGTTTTTAACGTTTTTTAAGTCAGGAGGAGATGGCAGTATGATCATCTTTCACATTGATGTAAATAACGCTTATTTGAGCTGGGAAGCGGTTTACCGTCTTACGGAACTAAATGAAACCCTGGATCTGCGAACGATCCCTTCCGTGGTGGGAGGCGATGAACAAAACCGCCATGGCATCGTTCTCGCTAAAAGCATGCCTGCCAAGGCATTCGGTATCAAGACTGCGGAAACACTGGCAGATGCCAGAAAAAAATGCCCGGATATTCTCATCGTACCTCCCAGACACCATTTATATAGGATATTTTCCAATGAACTCATCGCCTATCTCAGAACAGTCACCCCTGTAATAGAACAATACAGTATAGACGAAGCTTTTGCCGACATGACCGGCTGCCCACTTCTGAGCAGGTATTCTCCAACAGAGGCGGCGGAACAGATCCGGCAGGAGATCCATGATCGTTTTGGATATACCGTAAATATCGGCGTATCCACCAACAAGCTTCTGGCAAAGATGGCATCGGATTTTGAGAAACCGGACAAGGTCCATAGTCTCTTTCCCAATGAAATAAAAGAAAAAATGTGGCATCTTCCGGTGGGGGACCTGTTTTTTGTCGGGCGCGCCTCTGCCAGAAAACTATACAATCTGGGAATACGCACCATCGGTGAACTGGCTCAGACAGACAAGGCAATATTACAGTCCCATATGGGCAAGCACGGTGCCACCATCCACGACTATGCCAATGGCATCGACATCTCCCCGGTACTGAGCGAACAGGCAGACGCCAAGGGTTGTGGCAATTCCACCACACTCCCACGGGATGTTACCGATGCTGGTGAAGCCAAAAATATCCTGTTAAAACTATGCGAATCCGTTGGCAGCCGCCTCCGGGCAGATGAATTTATGGCACAGGTAGTAGCTGTTTCGATCAAAGACAGCCAGTTCCGCCACATCAGCCATCAGTGCACCCTGCCTTCTGCCACCAATACCACCAGTGAATTATACAGTTCTGTCTGCGGACTTTTTGATGAATCGTGGGATGGTTCTCCCATCCGCCTGCTCGGTGTGTCTACCTCAAAGCTCACCAGAGAATGTCTCCGTCAGATTAATCTCACTGACAGCTCATATTATATGAAACAGGGACAATTAGAAAAAGCAGTAGACGATATTCGTAAAAAATTTGGAAACGATGCAATTTTCCGCGCATCTTCTCTTGAAAAACCAGTTGTTTTTAACGATAATAAAGGTAGACCAAATTCCTAAAAAATTTGGAAACGATGCAGTTAGCTGGATAATTAAACAAGTAAATATGTCAATCACTTAATATTCGATGTATTAATAATAAGATGGTAAAGGAGTCGATTTCATGCCTATTTCAAGCAACAGCGTACACAACAATCAAAATCAGTCCGGCAGTATGAACACTGCCTCTGCCAAACGTACTTTTCGTTCCGGGGGGGGCACCATCACAGTGAGAGAAGGAGAGACCCTGAAAGGCGTGGTAAGCGATATTCATGGCAACGAGATTACCATCTCTATGGAAGACGGTTCTTCTTTTACGGGAAAACTTCCAGAAGCCTCCCAATATTCCATCGGTCAAAAAGCGGCCTTCCAGATCACAGCGCTGGACAGCGGCACCATCTACATGAAAGCGATATCCCAGGCATATCTTCTGGGGATGGAGGACACCATCGAACAGGCACTTGAAGAGGCAGGTCTCCCGAAAAGCCCAAGAAATCTGGAAATTGTCAGAAGCCTTCTCTTGAACCAGCAATCCATCAGCCGGGAAAATATTGCAGAATCCCTGCAGCTTTGTGCCAGATATCCGGATGCGGATGTCAATTCTGTGATCACGATGAAGCGGCTGGGCATGCCGATGGACATGGCAACCGTAACCCAGTTTGACCAGTACAACAAGCAGACGCACCAGCTGCTGACCCGGATGGATGCCCTGGCGGACTCCGTCAACGAACTTCTTATCGGGCTCACGGAAGAAAATCCATCCATCGCCCGGTATGCCACAGGGGCAGTGCTGGATACGGTTCTTCAGTCCCTTCCTTCCTTAGAAGAACAGAAACTCACCGCCACACAGCTCCAGACAAACCTTTCCGCAGCCCCGGAAGCCGAAGCAGCAGAAGGTACTGAACTTCTTACCGGAGAAGAAAACCAGGAAATTTCCCCAGAAGCAGCAGAGGACAGCCAGGCTGCCGGACAGACTGCCACGTCGCCTTTTGCCCGGATGAAGCAGCTTCTGAACGGTATTACTGACCGTACCTCTTCTCTGACAGACGCCGAGGCAAAACCCACTGAATTTATCCCTGAACAGACCGGCCACCTGCTCACCGCGGAAGAACGCAGCGCCCTGTCTGATCTTCTGGAAAAACATACAGAAAACAAAGAACTCCTTACGGCTTTGGAAAAAGGAGACCTAACGGCAAGAGAACTGTTGACAAATATAAAAAACACCCTTGCCATACTCCCCGATGAAGAACTTCATCAGCTAGTGTCACAAAAGGCGTTCCAAAAGGTAGTCAAAGGTCAGTTTTTATCAGGGTGGACTCTTTCTCCTGAGGGACTGAAAGAAGAAGGAAGCATAGATACCCTCTACAACCGGATGCAGCAGCAGTTTTCCGATCTCACGAACCTAAGCCGGATGTTTGCCACACGAAATTCCGGCGAACAGATCCTTAACACCACCTCGGATCTACAGCAGAATCTTGCTTTTATGAAGATGTTAAACGAACAATTTGCCTATATGCAGCTTCCGCTGAAGTTATCCCAGCAGAATGCCCACGGTGACCTCTATGTAATGACGCGGAAGAACGCCCTGAAAAAATCCAAGGACAATCTCAAGGTCCTGCTTCACCTGGAGATGGATTCCCTGGGAACACTGGACATCCATATCACAAAAGATCACACCAGCATTTCCACTCAATTTTATACCGCAAAAGAAGCGGCACGAAAGCTATTAGAAAAAAATGTGGAATTATTAAAAGATGCCATAAATGAACAGGGCTACAGCTTCACTTCCGAATTCCTCGCGAAAGAAAAAGACATCGACCTGGTCCATGACTTCATAGAAAACGATTCTCCTGCCCCAGCGGCAGCTGTAAAGCGATATAACTTTGACCTGAGGGCTTAAAGGGCTGACTGAGAACCGCAGCCCTCTGGAGAATCCGCAAAGCTGATTCTCCGCTCCGCAAACAAAGAACTTTACCAGCTGGAGAACAAGGGCTGACTGAGAACCGCAGCCCTCTATACACCTTAGGATTTACTTCTCTTCAATATTTTTCCAAAGAGACAGGCAAATAAAATACCACAGGTCAGCGCCGATGTCACATCAGAGATCGGCTCCGCATAATAGATAAACATTACATCTCCTGTCAGCTTCGGCAGTATGATCGCCAGGGGGATCAAAAGGATCACTTTTCGCAAAAGAGCGATAAACAATGATATCTTCGCCTGCCCCAGCGCAAGAAAGGTGGTCTGGCTGGACATCTGCACACCAAATACCAACATTCCACAGACAAAAATCGGCATGATCTTTTCTACCAACAGGATCAGTTCTGAACTGTCCGTAAACATTCTGGCAAATATCCCTGGTATCGCCATGATCGATATGGTGAGCAGAATGGTATAAGTCATAACGATACCCAGCATGGTAAAGTATGTCTTCTTTACCCGTTCTGTATTTCCGGCGCCGAAATTATAACTCATAATGGGCTGGACTCCCTGGGTAAACCCGCTGACCGGAATACTTACAAACTGCATCACACTCTGCATAATGGTCAGCGTCCCTACATACATGTCTCCGCCATAACGCTGCAGACCACTGTTCATCACGATGGAAATAAAACTCTCCGTCGCCTGCATGATAAAGGGCGCGATGCCAAGGGACATGATCTTTGCCACAATCTTTCCCTGAATTCTCAAATAATTTTTCCGGATTCCCATCGCCCGTTCTTTTCTCGTCAAAAACCGAAGAACCCAGACTGCACTGACAAACTGTGAGATCACCGTAGCAAGCGCTGCTCCTCGGATTCCCATGCCAAACCCAAAGATTAACAAAGGATCCAGCGCAATATTCAGCACCGCACCGATCAAAACTGACAGCATCGCTGTCCGGGAACATCCTTGGGCTGTGATATAAGGATTCATTCCCAGAGAGATCTGCACAAAAAGCGTACCAAATATATAAATGGTCATATACTCATCCGCAAAAGGAAAGGTAGCATCACTGGCCCCGATCAGGAATAAAACTGGTTTTTTTATGATAAAAAATAGAACCATAAGGAAGGCAGAAAATATAAGAAGAAGAGAAAATCCGTTTCCCAGGATCCGTTCCGCCTCCTCTTTCTTTCCTCTTCCCAGCGCAATAGCAGAGAGCGGGGCTCCGCCCGCTCCAACAAATGCACTAAATGCTGAAATGATCACGATCATGGGCAGCGCCAGTCCCACCCCGGTCAGCGCAGTTGCCCCCACTTCTGGAATATGTCCAATATAGATCCGGTCTATGATATTGTACAAAAGATTAATAATCTGAGCCACCAGGGTAGGAATACCCATACTCATCATTAATCGAAACAACGGGGCAGAGCCCAGTTTTTCTTCGTTCGTCATAATCATCAGCCTTTCACTACGATATTAATGATCCTTCCTGGCACATAGATCTCTTTTACAATATCTTTGCCAGCAATTTTTTCTTCCACCGCTTCTTTTCCGGCAGCAATCGCCGTATCCTTGTCAGCATCGATGGCAAGTCTCACCGCGGCTCTCACCTTTCCGTTGACCTGGACAGCAATCTCCTGCATTTTTTCCACAGTCTTCTCTTCCTCATACTCCGGCCAGGAATTTTCAAACAGACGCTTTTCGTATCCCATGATCTCCCAGAGCTCCTCTGTCATATGAGGCGCTACCGGATTCAGTAGCTGAATCAGTGTCTTAAAATCGTCTCTCGTCAGCTTTTCCGCCTTATAGAACTCATTGATCAGTGCCATCATCGCCGCGATCGCTGTATTGTATTTGAGAGTCTCAAAGTCATTGCTTACCTTTTTGATCGTCTGATGGATCTTCGTCTCCAGGTCTTTGGAATAGCCTTCCTCGTCCACAACCATATCCTGAAGTTTCCACACACGGTCAAGGAAACGCCGGCAGCCCTTGACACCGTCATCGGACCATGCCGCAGCCGCATCAAAAGTACCAATAAACATCTCATAAGTACGAAGGGTATCCGCACCATAAGTATTGACAATATCATCGGGGTTTACTACATTTCCCCTGGATTTACTCATTTTTTCGCCATTTTCCCCAAGGATCATTCCATGTGAAGTTCTTTTCTGATAAGGCTCCTTTGTAGGTACCACTCCCTGATCATACAAAAACTTATGCCAGAACCGGGAATACAGAAGATGAAGGGTTGTATGCTCCATGCCGCCGTTGTACCAGTCTACTGGAAGCCAGTACTCCATGGCCTCTCGGCTGGCCAGCGCCTCAGAGTTATCCGGATCGATATATCTCAGGAAATACCAGGAAGATCCCGCCCACTGGGGCATAGTATCCGTCTCCCGTTCTGCCTTTCCGCCACAACACGGACAGGTGGTCTCCACCCAGGAACGGATATTCGCGATTGGGGACTCCCCATTGTCAGTAGGCATATAGTTATCTACTTCCGGCAGTTCCAGGGGAAGCTGGTCTTCCGGAACTGGTACATATCCGCATTTTTCACATTTTATGATAGGGATCGGCTCTCCCCAATAACGCTGTCTCGAAAATACCCAGTCCCGAAACTTAAAGTTTGTCTTCGCGGTACCGACCCCCTCTTTTTCCAGCCACTCTATGATCGCCTGCTTCGCTTCCGCTACGGATTTGCCACTCAGAAAGCCAGAGTTCACAAGAGTTCCTGTAGCAACGTCCGTATAAGCTGCTTCTTCCACATCTCCACCCTGGATGACTTCTATTATTGGAAGTTCAAATTTTTTGGCAAATTCCCAGTCACGCTCATCGTGGGCAGGTACTGCCATGATGGCACCAGTACCATAACTCATAAGAACGTAATCCGATACCCACACCGGAATCTCTTTTCCATTTACCGGGTTGACTGCTGACAGTCCATCAATAGCTACACCAGTCTTTTCCTTAGCAAGCTCTGTCCTCTCAAAATCAGACTTTCTCGCCGCCATCTCCCGGTATGCCAGGATCTCATCCCAGTTTTTGATCTCATCTTTGTACTTATCCAGATAAGGGTGCTCTGGGGATACTACCATATAAGTGACGCCAAAAAGTGTGTCCGGGCGTGTGGTATAGATCCTCAGCTTCTCTTCCTTATCTTTCAGCTGAAAATCCACCTCAGCGCCATTGGAACGGCCGATCCAGTTTTTCTGGGAAACCTTTACTCTCTCGATGTAATCCACGCCATCCAGATCATCGATAAGTTTATCCGCATACTTCGTGATCTTTAACATCCACTGGCTCTTTACCCGGCGGACAACCTCACTGCCACAGCGCTCACATACACCGTTTACGACCTCCTCATTGGCAAGACCACATTTACAGGAAGTACACCAGTTAATAGGCATCTCTGATTTGTAAGCCAGCCCCGCCTTAAACAATTTTAGGAAGATCCACTGGGTCCATTTAAAATAATCAGGATCCGTTGTATTTACCTCCCTCTCCCAGTCAAAGGAATAGCCCAGTGACTGCAGCTGTGCCTTGAATTTAGCTACATTATTTTTAGTTACTTCCTTGGGATGAACCTTATTCTTTATCGCATAATTTTCGGTTGGAAGCCCGAATGCATCCCAACCCATAGGATAAAGTACATTGTAGCCCTGCATTCTCTTTTTACGTGCCACAATATCCAGTGCTGTATAAGGGCGGGGATGTCCTACATGAAGTCCCTGTCCCGACGGGTAAGGGAACTCTACCAGAGCATAGTATTTGGGCTTGGAAAAATCATTTGTCGCCACAAATGCCTTCTCATCTTCCCAAATTTTCTGCCATTTCTTCTCAATCTCTTTCGGATTGTATAATGATTTCATAATTTTTTCCTCCTGATTCAACAAGTCTTCATTTCCTCTATTAAAAATAACAATATAATCCTGAACACAGCCGGAAGTCCCTCTGCTAGCAGCCCGCTGCCATTTTAGGGCGCTCCCTGCACACTCGTTCCGCTCTCGATATCCGGCGGCATTGGAACCGGCAGGGACTGGTCTGTATCAATCGGCTTCTTTTTAATATGGTGTGTCACTGTAACCTTCGCTTTTCTGCCAATCTCATCCACCACCTGATATGTGATCCGGTACCACCCTGGTTTCTTCGTATCCACCTTCTTTACTTTCTGGTACAGATCCCCTCGATTCTTCCGAAACCGGATTGCAGTACGGATCTTTTCATCGATACGGAATCCTGTCGTGTTTTTTGCACGAACCCCCTTTAGAACATCGTAGGCACGGTCATCATAAGCAATGGTTTGATCCTTCGCCCCCAGTATTACCGGTTTCTTTTTATTATATGGATTTCCACGGCTCCAGCGGTCTGTCGGATCATAACCCACCCCCTTCGGCAGCCTGATCGTCTCCGGCTTTCCAAGGGGACCAGGATTTTTAGAACGATACACGATGACCGGAGTCCCCCAGCCGCAATGGTCATAGATCCACTTGGCATCCTGCACGCTCAAACGAATACAACCATGGGATGCCGCAGTCCCCAATTTGTTGTACTCCCCATTTGGCAGCGTTGACGGATTAAGTTTATGATACCACACAGAATGAAATAAAAACGGTCCTTTAAAACGGGTACAATACTGACCATATGTATTCTCTACCAATGCCCGCCAGCGGTGTTTCTGATAGATCCGGAACCTTCCAAGGGGAGTGGCTTTTCCCGTCGAACACACAAATGCTTTGTACGGCTCATACGCCCCATCTTCATACCGGTAAACTGTCACCGTATTTTTTTGTTTATTAATCTTTATCTCATAGGTCGAAGCTGCCTTTGCGTCTGCCGGAATAACACATAGCCCTAATGTGAGACATATGGTCACAACAGCATATACCAGTTTCCAACGCACCCTGCTCTACCTCCTCTTTAGAAAACTTTTGAAATTTATTATACCAAGTTAATTTCACTTCGTCAACGCAGGCGCCCTTATTTCTTCGGAAACCATTAGCATTTTTGACAGTGCGCCTCCATATATATTAATAACGATGTAATTTGGCGCACGCCTTCCCTGTGCGCAGAATGAGGTATTATGGATCAGCTGTTACAATGGATCGAATCTTATGGCACACCAGCTATCATCCTTTTAATCGCATTGGAATATGCATGCTTTCCCATCTCCAGTGAACTCGTTCTCCCCTTTGCCGGCGCCTTTGGGGCAGGTATCGGACTTTCCCTTCCCCTTCTTATCCTCTATAGCAGCGCTGCCGGTCTGGCGGGTACCAGTCTCACGTATGCCATCGGCCGCTACGGCGGTTCCCCCCTGCTGGAAAAGATCATGGCGCGGTTTCCTTCCAGCAAAAAACCAATTCTGGCATCTTACCGCACCTTTGGAGACCGGGGCAGGCTCGCAGTCTGTGTGGGAAGAGTTATCCCTATCTGCCGGACTTACATAGCCTTCGTGGCCGGGGCATGCGGGCAGAGCTTTCCCGCCTATGTGATCTTCTCTTCCATTGGCATCACGATATGGAACACACTGCTCATCTGCCTGGGTTACTATTTTTATAATTACCGGGATGTCTTTTTCCATTACTTCGATAAATACAAAACCTTTATTCTAATCATTGGACTTCTTTTGATCCTTCTGCTTTTGTTCTCCCGGAAGACGGAGACAGAGGAAGAGGCTTAGAGAATAGAAAAAATGCTTTCACCTGTAATATACAGATGAAAGCATTTCTTTTTCAAGGCGACAACCAGATTCGAACTGGTGATCAGGGTGTTGCAGACCCACGCCTTACCACTTGGCTATGTCGCCATA
>CAMXSH010000026.1 GCA_947246475.1 uncultured Roseburia sp. | reverse complement strand
CATTTTTCCAAATACTCTCTTCACACCAAATTGATTCTGATCACCACGGGAATTCTCCTGATCCTGGGAACGGCTGGCTATTTTTTCTTTGAATCCGGCTATACCATGAAGGGCGACGGCATTCCAGAACGGATCATCAAATCTTTTTTTGCCTCTACTACCATGCGCACGGCGGGCTTCAACACCATTGATTACAGCCAGATGTCCCCTTCTTCCGTCCTGCTCTCCAATGCCCTGATGATGATCGGAGGAAGCCCGGGTTCTACAGCCGGGGGGATCAAAACCACTACCCTGGCGGTCATATTTATCTCCATGGTCACCATGTCCCGTGGATATTCCGACAGTACGATATTCAGGAAACGGCTGGGGAAGGATCTGGTCAAGCAGGCTGCGGTGATCGTGATTGTATATCTCACCTATGTGATCCTGGGCGCTATGCTGATCTGCCACATTGAGGGTATAGATCTTTCTGTCGTTCAGTTTGAAGTGATCTCCGCCACCTGTACTGTCGGCGTCACGATGGGCATCACTCCTACCCTGAGTGCTCTGTCCCACATCATACTGATTCTTCTTATGTACAGCGGGCGAATCGGCGGGTTCACTCTGATGCTGGTGTTTGGGGAATGTGATAAAAAGCCGCCGCTCAAACGGCCAAAGGAAAAAATCCTGATTGGCTGATTCAATAGGATGGCATAATACTAAAATATATAAATTATCATTATAGAAAAAGAAAGGAAATTAAAATGAAATCAATATTAGTCATTGGGATGGGAATGCTGGGCCGCTGCCTCGCCGCAAAAATGCAGGAGTTAGGAAATGATGTCATGATCATAGACAAAGACGAGGAAAGGATCCAGGAGCTCTCCACCATATTTGGCGACGCCATCGCCGGGGACTGTACCAATCCCGCCGTCCTCAAAAGCATCGGAGTGAACAATTTTGACTACTGCTTTGTGGCCATCGGAGAAGATTTTTATGCCTCTCTGGAAATCACCTCCATCCTGAAAGAACTAGGGGCGACCTTTGTAGTGTCCAAAGCAAAACGGCTCCGCCAGGCCGAATTTCTGAAAAAAATCGGGGCTGACGAAGTATTTTACCCGGAAAAAGAGATTGCCGAAAAACTTGCAGTCCGCTACAATGCCACAAATATATTCGATTACATCGAACTGACCTCGGATTGTTCAATCTTTGAGATCCCGATCATTCCGGACTGGATCGGCAAAACTATCATTGATATCAATGTCCGCCAGGAGTACAACGTCAATATCATTGCCATCAAGAACGGACAGTCCATCGATCCCATGCCCAAAGGAGACTATACTTTCCAGAAGGATGACCATATCGTTGTAATCGGCAAATCCTCTGATGTGTTTAAGCTTTCGGCAAAAACCAATTAACTAACGCCCCTCGATGGCTGCAATATCGATCAGTGACATCTGGGTCTTATCCACATGTTCCAAAGAAGTCAGCAGGGCATTTGCCGTATCCAGGGAGGTAAGGCAGGTGACGCCTGTCTCGATAGAAGTCCGCCGGATCAGAAAACCATCATGGGAATGCTCTCCCTGCTTGGGAATATCGATCACCAGATCGATCTCATGTTCCAGCAGCAGATCCATCAGCGTCGGCGCTTCCTGCTCAATCTTATTGATGCCGATCACATCAACGCCTGCCCTGGCAAGGGCTTTTTTCGTTCCCAGGGTAGCATAGATCTCATATCCCAGGGCAAGAAAACGTCTGGCGATGGGAACTGCATCTTCCTGTTCCTGGGTACGTACTGTGAGAATCATTTTTTTGTGCTGCGGCAGATTGATGCCAGCGCCAAGAAATGCCTTTGACAGCGCCTCATGGAAGGTCCTGGCGATGCCGAGACACTCTCCGGTGGACTTCATCTCCGGTCCCAGGCTGATCTCGGCGCCACGGAGTTTTTCAAAGGAAAATACTGGCATTTTGATGGCGATATATTCTGCCTTTTTCGCCAGTCCTGTCTCATATCCAAGTTCTCTGATCTTTGCTCCCAGGATCACCTGGGAAGCCAGTTTTACAATGGGAATCCCCGTAACCTTGCTGATATAGGGCACCGTCCGGGAAGAACGGGGATTGACCTCGATCACATAGACGTCCTCATGATACACGATAAATTGAATGTTGATTAAGCCGATGACATGGAGGGATCTGGCAAGCTTTCTCGTATAATCCACCAGCATTTCCTGAATTTCCGGTTTTATGCTCTGGGCCGGATAGACGGAGATACTGTCTCCCGAATGAATCCCCGCGCGCTCAATGTGTTCCATAATACCAGGTATGAGAATATCTTCACCATCACACACAGCATCGACTTCCACTTCTTTCCCCATCAGATACTTGTCCACAAGGATCGGATGTTCCTGTACATGGCGGTTGATGATGGACATAAATTCAATGATATCGTCATCATTGATGGCGATCTGCATCCCCTGACCACCCAGCACATAGGAGGGGCGCACCAGTACCGGATATCCCAGCTTATTTGCCGCCTCCAAAGCCTCTTCGGTGGTAAACACGGTATGTCCCTTCGGCCTCGGGATCCCACACTTCTCCAGAATTTGATCAAACAGCTCTCTGTCCTCTGCGGCATCCACATTTTCTGCGCTGGTTCCAAAAATCGGAACCCCCATCTCCATCAGTGCCTGGGTGAGCTTAATGGCGGTCTGTCCGCCAAACTGAACGACAGCTCCATCGGGCTTTTCAATGTCCACGATATTTTCTACATCTTCTGGAGTCAGGGGCTCAAAGTACAGCTTATTTGCCACATCAAAATCTGTACTTACGGTCTCTGGATTGTTATTTACGATAATGGTCTCATAACCACTCTGTTCTAACGACCAGGCGCTGTGCACCGAACAAAAATCAAACTCGATTCCCTGACCGATGCGGATAGGACCAGAACCAAGCACCATCACCCTTTTCTTTGTTTTCACCACATCTGCTTCGCACTCACTGCCAAAGCAGCTGTAATAATAGGGGGTCGCCGCCTCAAATTCCGCCGCACAGGTATCTACCATCTTAAAGGCGGCGGTAATGCCATTGGCGATACGCAGGTCATGAACTTCCCGCTCTGTCATTCCGGCATAACCGGCGATGACCTTATCAGGGAATTCAATCCGTTTTGCCTCCGCAAGAAGTTCCGGTGTCAGCGGCTCCCTCTTAAGACGCTGCTCCATCTCCACCAGGATCGCTATCTTATCGATAAACCAGAGATCGATCTTTGTGATCTCATGAATCTCATCGTAGCTCGCTCCCTTTCGGATCAGTTCCGCTATAATATAGATCCTCCGGTCATCCACGATACGGACACGCTCTAACAGTTCCTCTTTGGAACGGTCTGTATATCTGCCGATATCCAGGCTGTCAATATGCTGCTCCAGGGAACGCAGCGCCTTCATCAGAGCCCCTTCAAAATTGGTACAGATGCTCATGACCTCTCCTGTGGCCTTCATCTGGGTGGTCAGGGTCCTCTTCGCCTTGATAAACTTATCAAAAGGCAATCTTGGAATCTTCACCACACAATAATCCAGCGCCGGCTCAAAGCTGGCAAAAGTCTTGCCGGTGATGGCATTGGGGATCTCATCCAGAGTATAGCCCAGGGCGATCTTCGCCGCCACCTTGGCGATAGGATACCCCGTAGCTTTTGATGCAAGGGCGGAAGAACGGCTGACTCTCGGATTTACCTCAATGACACAGTACTCAAAAGATTCCGGATGGAGGGCAAACTGTACGTTGCACCCTCCCGTGATGTTCAGTTCAGTGATGATATTTAATGCTGAGGACCGGAGCATCTGATATTCTTTATCCGACAGGGTCTGGGATGGCGCCACCACAATACTGTCTCCCGTATGGACGCCCACAGGATCGAGATTCTCCATATTGCAGACCGTGATGCAGTTGCCACCGGCATCCCGCATCACCTCATACTCGATCTCTTTCCAGCCAGCGATACAGCGTTCGATGAGGCACTGCCCCACTCGGGAGAGACGCAGGCCATTGGCACAGATCTCCCTCAGCTCTTCCTCGCTGTCAGCGATGCCGCCTCCGCTGCCCCCCAGGGTATATGCCGGGCGGATCACCACGGGATAGCCGATGGTGTTTGTAAATGCCACCGCATCTTCCACGGTCTCCACCACTTCACTGGCGGCGATGGGCTCTCCGATCTTTTCCATGGTCTGTTTGAATTCCAGACGGTCCTCGGCTTTTTTGATCGTCAGGGAGGTAGTTCCGATCAATCGTACTTTCTCTTCCTCCAGAAATCCACACTCTTCCAGCTCCATGGCAATATTCAGGGCAGCCTGGCCCCCCAGCGTGGGCAGGACGCTGTCCGGCTTTTCCTTCCGGATCAGATTTTTTACCACGTCCACTGTCAGCGGCTCGATATAAACCTTATCCGCGATATCCTTATCCGTCATGATGGTAGCGGGATTTGAGTTGATCAGAACAACCTCCATCCCCTCTTCTCTCAGGGAACGGCATGCCTGGGTCCCCGCATAATCAAATTCTGCTGCCTGTCCAATGACGATCGGACCAGAGCCAATCACCAAGACCTTCTGTATTCCTTCCATCTTAGGCATATCACGCTTCCTCCTTCATCATACTCATGAACCGCTCAAACAATATTTCGGAATCCTTTGGTCCGGCACATGCTTCCGGGTGAAACTGCACCGTAAAAATATTCTTTCCTAAATATCTCAGTCCCTCCACAGTGCCATCGTTTACATTGACAAAAGCTGTCTCTGCCACTCCCTCCGGAACGGTATCCTCTTTTACGACGTACCCGTGGTTCTGGGATGAGATATAGACTCTGCCTGTCTCAAGATCCTTCACTGGATGATTCGCGCCCCGGTGTCCATACTTCATCTTCTCGGTATCCGCACCCATAGCAAGGGCCATCAGCTGATGGCCAAGACAGATGGCAAAAATCGGTATATCTGAGGCATAAAGGATTTTCAGGTTCCCGATCACTTCCCCGCAGTCCTTTGGATCCCCTGGACCATTGGTGATCATGATGCCGTCAGGATTCTCCGCCAGAATATCCTCCGCTTTTGTCCGCGCAGGATAGACCATCACCTCACAGCCCCGTCTCAGCAGACATCTGGCAATATTGTATTTCGTCCCTACGTCAAGAATAGCAACCTTCTTCGTGATCGGAATGCTGCTATCTGTGTCGAAATCCCCTGGTCGATAGGAGACAACTTCTTTTGTTGTCACCCTGTCAACGACGCCGAGGACACTATATTGTTTTAACTGACTGGTGACGGCATCCAGATCATAAGCTGCATTGGTGGTAATCATACCGTTCATCGTTCCCTTTTCCCGCAGAATCTTGGTGAGGGCGCGGGTATCGATGCCTTCAATTCCCGGAATATCCTGCTCCACCAGAAAATCCTGTACACTCTGCTCATCCCGGAAATTGCTGCTGAGCCTGGACAATTCACGGACAATAAAACCATCCACACTGGATCTCTTTGATTCCATGTCCCTGCGGCATATGCCATAATTTCCAATGAGCGGATAGGTCATTGCCACCGCCTGTCCCGCGTAACTGGGATCCGTCAGCACCTCCAGATAACCGGTCATGGAAGTGTTAAATATGATCTCACTGATCACTTCTCTTGTACTTCCGATACTTTTTCCGGTAAATACGGTTCCATCTTCCAGAATCAAATAAGCTTTCATATACTGCCTCCATTCCATTATTCAAACGCCAGGATCATTTCCGCCGTTTCCACCAGGTTATTCCCGCTGTCCATACTGAGCTTCTGGATATATTTATGTGCATCCATTTCCGTCATCTGATTTCGCTCCATCAAAAGAGCCTTCGCCGCATCAATGGTCTTTTGCTCCTCCGCCGTCCGCCTTTTCGGCAGCGTTTTCTTCCGCCGTCTTAATTCCCTGGCGAGATCCATGGTCATCATATGTATGGTATTGATCAGCTCCCGGGAATGAACCGGCATGGACAGACACACGATCTCCCGGCTGTAGCAGTCCTCCAGTCTGGCGGGGCTTGCCACCAGAAGCATGGAAAATCCTCTCGGCAGATATCCAAATAATTCACTGTAGTGCATGTCTGGCAGCTTATAGCCGCTGATCACAATACCCCCATCGGAATCATTTGCCACGCCGATCACCTGGGACGCACTATTGCAGGCCAGTATATCATCAAAACCGCCGCGGTTCAAAACGCTTTTAATTTTTTTTGCATCCTCCAGTTTCTGAAATGCGACAAGGATCCGCATGGCAGACATTCACCTCCTACTGTACCTATATACACTATACGCGGTGGAGATATTTTTCCACCTCCCAGGCTGTCACTTGTCGGGAAAATTCCTCCCACTCTTCTTTCTTTTCATTGATTATGATCTCGGAGAGGGTTTTTCCAAACACATTCTGCAAAAATGTATCTTCTTCAAAAGCATGAATCGCCTCCCGCAGCGATCTAGGCAGAATGTCAAACCGCGGATCCTGTTCCCCGCTGATGTCGCTGATGTCATCCATGCTCACCGGCGGTTCCAGTTTCTCCCGGATCCCTTCCAGCCCGGCAGCCAGACAGCCCGCCAGGACCAGATAAGGATTGCTGGCGCCATCTGGGCTCCGCAGTACCACTCTGGGACCGATCACGCCTATATTGGTGATGCGGATCAGAGGGGTTCGGCTGGTACGGGACCAGGTGATCTCTACTGGTGCATTGTAGCCTGGTACCAGCCGTTTATAGGAATTTATGATAGGATTATTGATCAGGGTCAGCCCTTTGATGTGACGGATGATGCCCGCCATAAAATGATATGCCGTTTGGCTCATGCCGTCCGCCGCACTCTCGTCGGCAAATATATTATCTCCATCTTTGCTCAAAAACATGTTAAGCATCATTGCAGATCCTTTTAATCCGTATTTCGGTTTTGGCATAAAGGTGGCATGCAGCCCATGCCGCTTTGCTACTGTGCGTACCGTCAGCTTAAAAGTCATGATATTGTCCGCAGTGCGCAGTCCCTCATCACACATAAAATCGATGCAGTGCTGTGCCACCTCATTGGAGTGATAAGAACTTTCCATGACAAAGCCCATCTCCTCCAGGGAAAGTATCATGTCGCGTCTCGCATTTTCCCCGGAATCCAGCGGCCCGATATCAAAGAATCCACCCTTTTCCCTGGAATTCGTCGTGGGCTGTCCGTTCTCATCGGTATCGAAAAGGAAAAACTGGCTTTCCGGTCCCACGTGGAAGGAAAATCCCTCTCTCTCTGCCTCCGCCGCTACTTTTTTTAATATATATCTCGGATCTGCTTCATAGGGGGTGCCGTCAGGATTGAGCACATCGCAGATGAATCTCGCCACCCTTCCTCTCTGGGGACGCCAGGGGAAAATGGTAAAAGTATCCAGATCTGGAGCCAGGATAAATTCTGATAATTCCTTGGTGTCATATCCCTGAATAGCAGCTCCGTCAAACATACAGCGGTTGTTCAGGATCTGATCGAGATGGTCGCTGGTCATCGCCACATTTTTTAACCCGCCAAAACTGTCCACAAACTGCAGACGGATAAATCCCACGTCTTCCTCTTCCACTAACCGTATAATATCCTGCTTGGTATAATTTCCCATTTTTCTCCTCCTAAATAATCAATACCAGATGTTTTTGCCCAATCCATTTCACTTCAAGTTACTCTTGAATTACATTTAATTTAAGTTCGACTATCCCATCAGATCCTCATCTACGTCTCTTGCCACCTCCCGGCCTTCCCGGATTGCCCATACCACCAGGGACTGTCCCCGGTGCATATCGCCGGCGGCAAATACATGTTCTACATTTGTCTTATACTGACCAGGTCTGGTGTACACATTGTTCCGGTCAGTCAGTTTCAGTCCAAAATCCTCAGCGATATATTCCTGGGTTCCCAGAAACCCGGCGGCGATCAATACGAGATCCACATCCAGAACATATTCGCTGCCCGGTACTTCACCCATGTTCATGCGTCCTGTCTTTTCATCCCTGGTCCAGGCCAGTTTCACCGCCTTCACCTTAGTCACACAGCCCTTTTCATCTTTGATAAATTCTTTTACCGTGGTCTCATAGATCCTCGGATCGCTGCCAAACACGGCGATGGCCTCCTGCTGTCCATAATCGGTCTTCAATACCTTGGGCCACTCCGGCCAGGGGTTATTGTCGGCGCGCTCTTCCGGTGGTTTGGGCATCATCTCCAGCTGTACTACACTTTTTGCCCCCTGTCGGATGGAAGATCCCACACAATCGTTTCCGGTATCTCCACCGCCGATCACCAGCACATTTTTTCCTTTGGCATCGATCACATCTTTATACGCTGGATCCATCACATGTTTTGTCACCCTCATGAGATAATCTACGGCAAAATATATTCCCTCTGCCTCTCTGCCCGGCGCTTTGATGTCCCTGGGCTTCGACGAACCGCAGGTGAGGATCACCCTGTCATAATCTTTCAAAAGTTCTTCTGCCTTCACGTCAACTCCCACATTAACTCCCGTTCTAAATTCTACTCCCTCTTCTTCCATGATCTTAACCCTGCCTTCGATCACTGCCTTTTCTAACTTCATGTTCGGGATCCCGTACATCAGAAGCCCGCCGGGGCGGTCGGAGCGCTCAAAGACTGTCACATTATGTCCTCGCTTATTTAACTGGTCTGCCGCCGCCAGGCCAGAGGGACCGGAGCCTACCACCGCCACTTTTTTCCCAGTCCTCACCTTCGGCGGCTTCGCCGCCATCAGGTCATTGGCATAACCGTATTCAATGATGGCATTTTCGTTTTCCTTAATGGTGACCGGTGTATCGTTCAGCCCGCAGGTACATGCCGCCTCACAGGGCGCCGGGCAGACCCGGGAGGTAAACTCCGGAAAATTGTTAGTCTTGAGCAGCCTTCCCAATGCCTCTGCATAGTTTCCCAGATAGATCAGATCGTTCCATTCCGGGCACATATTGTTTAGCGGACACCCAGAAGCCATCCCGCCAATCATCATTCCTGACTGGCAGAAGGGCACGCCGCAGTCCATACATCTGGCCGCCTGGCAGCGGCGCTCCTCTTCCCCCATGGGCACATGAAATTCATTGAAGTTCTGGATCCGTTCAAGGGGTGCCATCTCCGTGTTTCCCCTGCGTTCATATTCTAAAAATCCGGTTGGTTTTCCCATAGCTTTCAACCCTCTTTCTTCATTATAAATTAATTATATATGCAATGCAACGTCTTTCCCCTGGTCCCTGTCAGGGCCGCTGTCAGGAAATCTCCTTCTGGGTCTCATAAAATGCCTCGATCTGGGCCTGTTCATTGCTCAGCCCTTTCTCTTCCATCATGGCAATTTTCTGCAGCATGTTCTTGTAATCATGAGGTATGATCTTCTTGAACTTCGGAAGAACTTCCTTGAAGTTCTCAAGAATCTCCTTACCCTTTTCTGAACCCGTCGCCTCTACATGCGCCGCGATCATATCCTTTAGCTGCATGACATCATATTTGTCGGACACTGCTTCTGAGGAAACCAGTTCTTTATTCAGTTTCAGATACAGATCGCTGTTCTCATCCAGAACATAAGCGATACCGCCGCTCATCCCTGCGGCAAAGTTCTTTCCGGTTGAGCCGAGGATCACCACACAGCCGCCGGTCATATACTCGCAGCCATGCTCGCCCACACCCTCTACAACAGCGTGAGCGCCAGAGTTTCTAACACAGAACCGCTCCCCTGCCACACCATTGATAAAAGCGGTACCGCTGGTGGCGCCGTACAGCGCCACATTCCCGATCACAATGTTATCCTCTGGCTTATACTGGATATTTTCCGGCGGGTACACGATTAGTTTTCCTCCGGAAAGACCCTTGCCAAAGTAGTCATTGCTGTCACCTTTAAGCTCCAGGGTCAGCCCTTTGGGGATGAAAGCGCCAAAACTCTGCCCGCCGCTTCCAGTACATTTTATCGTAAAGGTATCCTCTTCCAGATCGTCTCCCAGTTTCTTTGTGATCTGGGATCCAAAAATCGTTCCCAGAGAGCGGTCAATATTGGTTACCTTTGCTGTAATGGTCTTCTTTTCCCCGGTCTCCAGATTCTCTGCAAATTTTTTCAGAAAGACTTTTTCATCCAAGGTTTTATTTAACTTAAAGTCATAGATATCTTTGCTGTTGAACTTACTCTTTTTCTCCTTCACAAAGGGGTTGTCGATGATCGCAGAGAGATCCAGTTTGCCGGCTCTTTCATTATCAATATCTTCCCGCACTCTCAGAAAATCGGAACGTCCCACCAGCTCATCCAGCGTAGCCACGCCAAATTTCGCCATCAGCTCCCGGACTTCGTCTGCGATATACCTCATAAAATGCTCCACGTATTCCGGTTTTCCCTTAAACCTCTTGCGAAGTTCCGGATTCTGTGTCGCCACACCCACCGGACAGGTATCCAGGTTGCATACCCGCATCATAACACATCCCATGGTCACAAGAGGCGCTGTGGCAAATCCAAATTCTTCCGCCCCAAGAAGAGCGGCGACCATAACATCACGCCCAGTCATCAGCTTTCCATCGGTCTCGATAACCACCTTAGACCGCAGTCCGTTCATCAAAAGCGTCTGATGGGTCTCTGCCAGTCCCAGCTCCCAGGGAAGCCCGGCATTGTGAATGGAGCTTCCCGGCGCCGCACCAGTACCGCCGTCATAGCCGGAGATCAGTATCACCCCTGCTCCTGCCTTCGCCACACCGGCTGCCACGGTGCCGACACCTGCCTCAGATACCAGTTTCACCGATATCCTCGCATCCCGGTTGGAGTTTTTCAGGTCATAGATCAGCTGTGCCAGATCTTCGATGGAATAAATATCATGATGTGGCGGTGGCGAGATCAGAGATACCCCTGGTGTAGAGTGTCTCGTCTTTGCCACCCAGGGATATACTTTTTTCCCCGGCAGATGTCCGCCCTCTCCCGGCTTTGCGCCCTGCGCCATCTTGATCTGGATCTCCCTGGCGCTGACCAGGTATCGGGAGGTCACGCCAAAGCGGCCAGAAGCCACCTGCTTGATAGCAGAACAGCGGTTCAAACCGTCTTTTCCCACGGTAAGCCGTTCCAGGCTCTCTCCTCCCTCACCGCTGTTTGATTTTCCATGAAGCCGGTTCATGGCGATGGCAAGGGTCTCATGGGCCTCCTGGGATATGGAGCCGTAGGACATGGCTCCTGTCTTAAACCGTTTCACGATCTCCTCCACACTCTCCACTTTGGAAAGAGCAATCCCCTTCTTCGGGAAGTTAAAGTCAAGGAGACTTCTTAAGTTCACGTAAAGGTCTTCACGGTCAATCTCATGGGAGTATTCCTTGAACTTCCTGTAGTCACCGGTTCTTGTCGCCTCCTGCAGAAGATGAATGGTCTTCGGATTATAGAGGTGCTCTTCTTTTCCGCTGCGGCTCTTGTGGTTTCCAATACTGTCAAGAGTAATGTCTGTACCAAGTTCCAGCGGATCAAATGCTTTATCATGCAGCATCTCTACCTGGTTCTGAATGTCCTCTATATCCAGTCCTCCAATCCTGGAAACGGTTCCTGTAAAGTAGGGATCAATTAATGTTTTAGACAGTCCCACCGCCTCAAAAATCTTGGCTCCCTGATAGGACTGGATCGTGGAAATCCCCATTTTGGAAGCAATCTTTACAATTCCGTGAAGAACCGCAGAATTATAATCATTCACTGCCACATAATAATCCTTATCCAGCACACGGCTGTCGATCAGACTGCGGATCGTATCCAGAGCAAGGTAAGGATTGACAGCGGTAGCGCCAAATCCGAGCAGCGTCGCAAAATGATGCACCTCTCTTGGTTCCGCACTCTCTAAGATCATGGAAAGGGAGGTCCGCTTCTTTGTATTGACCAGATGCTGCTGCATGGCAGATACTGCCAGGAGCGCCGGAATCGCCACATGGTTTTCATCCACTCCCCGGTCGGAGAGAATCAGAATGTTGGCGCCGTCCTTATAGGCCCGGTCTGCCTCCAGATAAAGACGATGGATCGCCTTTTCCAAAGAGGTATTTTTATAGTAGGTGATGGGGATAACCGCCACCTTAAAGCCGGGTACATGCATGGACTTGATCTTTAAAAGATCGGTATTCGTAAGGATTGGATCGTCAATCTTGAGTGAATGGCAGTTTTCTGCCTTCTCTTCCAGCAGATTTCCCGCATCCCCAATGTATACCGTAGTGGAAGTCACAACCTCTTCCCTTATAGCATCAATCGGCGGATTGGTCACCTGGGCAAAACGCTGTTTGAAATAATTATACAAAGGCTGGGGCTGGCCGCTCAGCGCCGCCAGCGGCGTGTCATGTCCCATCGCCGCAATGGGCTCAGAACCATTTTTTGCCATGGGAAGGATGGAAGACCTCACTTCCTCATAGGTATAGCCAAATGCTTTCTGAAGCCGCAGGCTCTCCTCGGGATCGTAAGTTTCAATCCGTTTATTCGGAATATGAAGATCTTTCAAACACACAAGATTGGTATCCAGCCACTCTCCATAAGGCTGTTTTGACGCAAAGGTCTCTTTCAGTTCATCGTCATCGATCAATTCACCCTTCACCGTGTCCACCAAAAGCATTTTTCCCGGACGCAGACGGTCCTTTTTCACCACATGCTCTTCACTGATAGGCATAACCCCTACCTCGGAGGACAGGATCAGCTGGTCGTCATCGGTGATATAATAGCGGGAGGGGCGGAGTCCGTTTCGGTCCAATACCGCTCCCATGATATCCCCGTCTGAAAACAAAATGGAGGCAGGTCCATCCCAGGGCTCCATCATCGTAGCATAGTACTGATAAAAATCCTTTTTCTTATCACTGATATAACGGTTATTTGCCCAGGGCTCCGGTATCGTGATCATCACGGCGAGAGGAAGTTCCATGCCGCTCATCACCAGAAATTCCAGCGTGTTATCCAGCATAGCGGAATCGGAGCCTTCCGTATTTACCACCGGAAGCACCTTATGAAGTTCTCCGGTCAGATGATCCGACTCCATCGTCTCCTCTCTGGCCAGCATTTTATCCGCATTTCCACGGATGGTATTGATCTCGCCATTGTGCACGATGAAACGGTTCGGATGGGCGCGCTGCCAGCTGGGCTGGGTATTGGTGCTGAAACGGGAGTGAACCATGGCAATGGCAGATTCGTAGTCCGGATCCTGCAGATCATCAAAAAACTGCCTCAGCTGCGCCACCAAAAACATTCCTTTATATACGATGGTACGGCTGGAAAGAGATACCACATAGGTGTTTTCGTTGGACTGCTCAAACACACGGCGGGCGATGTAGAGCTTTCGGTCAAATTCCAGCCCTTTTTCCAGCTCTGCCGGCTTCTTGATAAAACACTGCATGATACACGGCATACACTCCACCGCTGCTTTTCCCAGGATGCGGGGCGAGATGGGAACCTCACGCCAGCCCAGGAATTCCAGCCCCTCTTTATCCACGATGGTCTCAAACATTTTCTTTGCCTGGTTGCGTTTGAGCTCATCCTGAGGAAAGAAAAACATACCTACACCATACTCTCTCTCCCCACCGATCTCAATCCCCATACCGGCAGCCACCTTCTGAAAGAACTTATGGGAGATCTGAAGCAGAATGCCAACACCGTCTCCGGTCTTCCCCTCTCCGTCCTTCCCGGCTCTGTGCTCCAAGTGAGCCACGATCTCCAATGCATTTTTTACTGTGTCATGGGTTTTCTTTCCTTTAATATTAACGATCGCTCCGATCCCGCAGTTATCATGTTCAAAGCTTGGATCATACATACCAATGGCTTTTCTCTTTGTCTCCTCTGCATACTTGCCACTCATACTGATTCCTCCATTCTCACGCATCTTCACAAGACCGACATCACCATACCCTGGAAAATAATGCGCATTTGATTTGATTCTTTCCAACTCATTTGAAACAAAAAAGGTGCCAGAAAGAAACACTTTGGGTATGTATTTCTTCTCTGACACCTTTGTCTGAATGCATTATACAATAATTTTATTGACATTTCAACTACTTTTTTATTTTTTTAAATAAAATATTGCTTTTTCTTAATTAAGTAAAGTATTGAATATCATTTACTTTATTTTCTTCTTACGATAAATTTTTGACATATTTAAACTCTCTAGTGACCTTCATAATATTTCCATTTCTGCCGATATATAAATTATACTATACACTTTGGATATGATTCTAGGATCAAAAGGTCAAAATGCCGTTCATGCTTGCATGAAAAATAAGTTCTGACGAACTTATTAGCATTTGAAGGGTGCTGAGCGTTCAGTGAACGTTCGTTTAGCACCAACCGAAGCGTAGCGGAGAAGCGAGAGTTGTGAAACAACTAATGCTATGGATATATGATACACGAAAAAAATGGTGGTGGATGGATTGATTAGACGTTATTATGTACGTATCAGCTCCTTGAAAGAGGGCATGAAGATAGATCAGACAATCAAAGACCGGATGGACCGCACACTGATTGCCCGCGGCACCCCGCTGGACGAGTTTCTTATCGATGGAATGAAAAAACGCGGAATCACTGGTGTATACATACAGGAAGGGGAAGAAGATCCAGAACCGGACAAGCCAGAACCACCCCTGCCTGATTTTGTGCGTAAAAATATAGATAAATATAAGACGAAAGATCCCGCTAAGGTCAAGCTTTCTGAAAGTGTAAAAAAACGTGTCTCTGAGGGAATACAATATCTATACAACAATTCCAGCTCGGAGCAGTTTACCAATACTGCCAATAAGATCACCGCAGACCTGATGAAAGCCATCGATGACAACGATGCTCTCGCCGTGGATATCAGCGCATTAAAGACCAGTGATGAGTACACCTTTAAACACAGTGTGGATGTGGCTACGCTGTCCATGATCATCGCCCGAAACAAAGGACTTTCTCAAAAAGAGGTATACGATATCGGCATCGCCGGTCTGCTCCACGACATGGGCAAATCAAAAATTCCGCTGGAGATCCTGAATAAACCGGCTAGATTGAACGATGAAGAATTCGCCATTATGAAGTCCCACTCCACCCTTGGCTATGAAATATTAAAAGGAAAAAAAGAAATCTCTAATGTTATTTCTCTGTCGGTGCTGCAGCACCATGAAAAAATGAACGGTAAAGGATATCCTCTTGGCTGCACTTCTGAAAAAATTGTTCCCTTTGCCAAAATTCTTTCCGTGACAGATGTATACGATGCTCTCGTGACAGAGCGCCCTTACAAGAAATCCTTTTCACAGCGTACCGCTGTGGAAATGATCATGTCCATGACGGATGAACTTGACATCTCCGCCATGAAATGTTTTCTTGAAAGTGTTATCCTCTATCCGGTGAATTCCACCGTGACACTCAGCATCGGGGAGGACGCCAGGGTGGTTAAGAATAACAAGCACTCCGTCCTGAGACCAACCGTAGTCGGCTTAAAAACCGGAAATGTATATAATCTGGCAGATGATCTGGAGTGCGCCAGCATCATCATTCAGTAAATGCCAACAGCCATCTGCGCCACGGATCAGAACTCACAGGCATCACAGGCTACTTCATATAATTCTCCTTAACAATGCCCTGGATCACTTCTGTTGGGACCACAAATTCACAGGCACCCATGTACCCTGGCGCCACCTCATATTTATCAAATACGATCGTCAGCTCTCCCTTGCCGTTGACGTAAAAATCTGCATCCTGTGTGAGCCCCTTCCAATTCAGCTCTGGCATATCATCGCTGTCGATAAAATACGCTTTTCCATCATCAGCTTTCATTTGTTCTTTCATCTGGCGTTTGATCTCTTTCGTCATTATCTTAAGATAATCCGAGTCTTTTTCAAAGAGATCCTTTAGTCCGATACAGGTTCCTGTCTCCTTGTCGATGTGGTATGTCTTTAGCGAAAGATCCGATAAGCCCGCCACGATCTCTGTCTGGATTCCAAGAGAGAAGAGACGGTCATTATCAGTGAGAACTTTATGCTCTGTCATAACTTCTTCTTTTCCCCTGCCCTTGGTTTCTTTCACCTCTTTTTTATACTGCTGGATAATGGTATCTGTGTATTCTTTTATGTGGTCATTTAATTCCTTCGATGCCACATCATTTTTCTTCCCAGAAGCATCCTTAACTTCAACTTCAGGAATTGCGACTTTCGCATTCATATCTTTTTCACTGCTCTCAAATGTCCGGAATGAAACCACCTTTACGATGGCATTTATTACTGGAACCTGGCTCATCGCCTGAGCTATGGATGCATTAAACTTCACAAGAAGGACTCCATGTCTCAATATAGCATTCCTTTTTCACAGAATCCGCATTTTTTATCGCCTTGTATGCGCTTTCCTGTACGATATCCAGTGCATCGCTTTCATTGCCTGCATAAGTATATGCTATGCGGTACATAGATCCATAGCATTCCAGGATCTTGTCCTCTACCATTTCCTTTTTTTCTGATAGGACATTTGTTTTACCACCTCCCTGTGTTGTTTCTATCTGTTAGACGCTTCGAGGGGGTTAAAAAGTTTCAAAGAAAGAAAAAAAGCCCGGCAACATAGCTAGGCGGCACAAATTGGTGCCATCGAGCTAGCAGCGCGGGCCCGGCTCAGCCAAAATTATTCATATTCCGAAAGGATCTGTTCCAGGATCCCTGTCATTTCATCGATGTGGCATGTCTCTATCACCAGCGGAGGGACAAAACGGATCACATTGGTTCCGGCGCTCATCAGGATCAATCCTTTTTCCAGCGCTTTGCTGCAGATTTCTCCCACCGGTGCATCACACTCCAGACCGCGCATCAGCCCCAGCCCTCTCGTTTCTTTCACCACAGCATATGTATCCACAAGCCCGGAGAGCTTGTTATCAAGATATTTTCCCACGGTATTTACATGCTCTAAAATCTTCTTTTCCTCAAATATTTCCAGAGACTTGACAACGGCTGTACAAGCCAGGGGATTCCCGCCAAAAGTCGTGCCGTGGTCTCCTGGTACTAACGCTTTTGCCACCTCTTCCGTCGCCGCAATAGCGCCCACGGTGATGCCATTTCCGATTCCCTTCGCCATGGTGACGATATCCGGCTTTATGCCGTAATTTTCATAGGCGAACATCTTTCCCGTACGTCCCATCCCACACTGGATCTCATCGCAGATCATCATAATATCATGCTTGTGGCAGAGCTCGCGGACGCCTTTGAGAAATTCTCCCTCTGCCGGATAGATGCCGCCCTCACCCTGGACTGCCTCCAGGATGACCGCGTATGTTTTATCCGATATGCTCTGCTCCACACTCTCCAGGTCATTGTAATCGGCAAAGCAGACTCCGGAGATCAGCGGTTCAAAGGGCTCCCGGTATTTCTTCGTCCCTGTCACAGACAGCGCTCCCATACTTCTTCCATGGAATGCCTTATTCATGGAGACGATCTCCGTCCGGTCCGTGTAACCTTTCATCAGGGCATATTTCCTCGCCAGCTTCAAAGCCCCCTCGTTGGCTTCCGTTCCACTGTTTGCCATAAATACCTTGTCCAGCCCTGTGGCCTTCGCCAGTCCCTGGGCTGCCTTCTTCAATGGTTCTGAATAAAAGTAATTAGAAAAATGCAGTCCCTTGTCAATCTGTTCTTTCAGCGCCTCTTTAAACTCCTCGTCGCTGTAGCCAAGGGCACATACAGCGATGCCGCCGCCAAAATCAAGGTATTTTTTTCCTTCCGTATCAAAGAGGTATACCCCCCGTCCATGATCCAGCTCCACCGGATACCGGTTGTAGGAGTGGATCAGATATGTCTCCGCCTCATCTATGCTGTTTTTCATCATTTCGCCAAACCTCACTTTATGTCATATTACTCTGTTTCATGGGCATACAGATTCTCTTCGTTATTTATAATCGCCGTTCCGATACCCTTTTTCGTATAGAACTCAAGCAAAAGGCAGTGGTCCCTCCGCCCATCAAGGATATGAACCCGGCTCACGCCGCCCTCTACCGCATCGATGCAGTTTCTCAGTTTGGGAAGCATGCCGCCGCCGATAAAGCCGTCCTCGATCAGCTTATTTGCCTCATCCAGTGTCAGCACGGACATCAGCGTAGAGGGATCTCCGGCATCCCGGCATACCCCTTCTATGTCTGTCATAAATGCCAGCTTCTCTGCCTTTATGGATTTGGCGATGGCACACGCCGCATCGTCAGCGTTTATGTTATAGGACTTAAAATCATCTCCGAGACCGATGGGGGCGATGATTGGTACAAAATCATTTTCCAAAAGAGTATCGATAAGCTCGCAGTTTACTTCCTTTACATCTCCTACATAACCAATATCCCTGCCATTTACCATTTTTTTATCGCAGTGGATCGTGCCGCCATCCTTTCCGCTGATTCCGGCAGCCCGGACGCCAAGTTTCTCCATCATCTGCACCAGATGTTTGTTTACTTTATTTAATACCATCTCCGCCACTTCCATGGTATCATCATCTGTCACCCGAAGCCCCTCTACAAACTCTGGCTCTTTGCCCATGAGCTTCACCCACTTACTGATCTCCTTTCCGCCGCCATGGACAATGATCGGTTTCATTCCCACCAGCTTCAGCAGGGCAACATCTTTGATCACACTCTGCTGGAGTTTTTCATCCAGCATGGCGCTGCCACCGTATTTTACCACTACTTTTTTATTATTAAAATCCCTGATATAAGGGAGTGCTTCAATCAAAGTCTCCGCCTTGATCAGCACCTCATGCATAAATTCTTCCATTGTTCTCCATAACCTTTCTGTTCTTTTATCTATTAAGACCGGTAATCCCCATTGATTTTCACGTAATCATAGGTCAGATCACATCCCCACGCCACAGCGGATGCATTTCCCTGTTTCATATCACAGACCACCGATACCTCACTCTGACTGAGAAGCTTTGTAGCTTCTTCTTCGCTGTATTCCGTCGCCACTCCGTCTTTTACAAGAACAATGGATACCATGCCTTCTTGGACTTCAGCGCAAATGGTGAGATCCACCTTCTCCGGATCAAACTCCACCCCGGCATACCCTAATGCACAGAGAATCCTTCCCCAGTTGGCATCGCTTCCATAGACAGCGGTCTTAACAAGATTGGAGGTGATAACGGACTTACTGAGCTGTTTTGCTGCCTCCACTGTCGCCGCATTTTCCACCTTTACTTCCAGAAGCTTTGTACAGCCCTCACCGTCGCCAGCCATCTGCTTCGCCAGCTCTCGCGCCACATGCAAAAGCGCCTCCCGGAATGCTTCATATGCCTTCGTCCCTTTCTTGATCTCAGGAATCCCAGACATTCCGTTTGCCAGCACGATACAGGTATCATTGGTAGAAGTATCCCGGTCCACCGAAATCATATTGAAGGTATCCCCCACCACGCTCCGGAGGGTCTCCGTAAGAAGCTCCTGTCCAATGCAGGCATCCGTCGTTATCACACTTAACATCGTCGCCATATTCGGGTGGATCATACCAGACCCCTTAGACATGCCGCCGACGACCACTTTCTTTCCCTCTGTCTCAAATTCTGCTGCACATTCCTTCGGACATGTATCTGTGGTCATGATCGCCTCTGCCGCTGCTCTTGCCGCCTCTCTCGTATCTGCCAGCGCCTCCTTCAACAATTCAGCGCCTTTCTTTACCGGCTCCATATTCAGCTGCATCCCAATGACGCCTGTGGAACAGGTAAGGACTTCCTGTACAGAGACAGACAGTTCCTCTGCCACTGCCGCCGCCATCTGGACATTATTCTCTTTGCCTTCCTCTCCCGTACAGGCATTGGCAATACCGCTGTTCAGTACGACAGCATGAACCGGATTCCCTTTTTCAATCAGTTCTTTGTCCCACAGCACTGGGGCAGCTTTTACTACATTTGTAGTAAAAGTTCCCGCCGCCACCGCGGGCTCCCTGGTGTACACCAGCGCCATATCCTTCCTGTTTTCATATTTTATCCCGGCAGCTGCTCCTGCCGCCTGAAATCCCTGGGCGGCTGTCACGCCCCCATCCATCTGCTTTATCATGTCTTCCTCCCTTACAATCACGGAAATACTGGAACCAGACGAAGCCCTTCCGTCTCATCCAGCCCGAATAATATGTTCATGTTCTGAACCGCCTGCCCGGCGGCTCCCTTCGTAATGTTATCCATGGCTCCCATCATGATCACCCGGCCAGTGCGCTCATCTACCTTGGGGCAAACGTCGACAAAATTGCTTCCCTCTACCCATCTCGTCTCTGGGCAGGTTCCCTCTTCAAGAACCCGGACAAAATACTCTTCTTTGTACGCCTTTTGATAGGCATCGTATACCATTTCCTTTGTAACACCAGGCTTTAAATTGGCGTATGCCGTGATCAGAATCCCCCGGTTCATCGGAACCAGATGGGGTGTAAAATTCAGCATAACCGGCTCTCCGGCTGCATAAGATAACTGCTCTTCGATCTCTGGGGTATGTCTGTGGCTGGTTACACCGTATGCCTTAATATTTTCGTTGACTTCACAATAAAGATTCGGCACCTTTGCTCCTCTTCCGGCACCGCTTGTACCAGACTTGGCGTCAATCACCAGCGTCTTCGTATCAATGTACCCTTCTCTCACCATAGGCGCTATGGCAAGGGTAGAGCAAGTAGGATAACAACCCGGATTTGCCACAAGCCTCGCCCCTCTGATCTTCTCCCGGTTCAGCTCACAGAGCCCATACACCGCCTCTTCGATGAACTGGCTGCTTTTATGCTGGATACCATACCATTTTTCATACACCGCTACATCTTTGATACGGAAATCTGCACTCAGGTCGATCACCTTGCACTGACTGAGAATTTCCTCATCGATGACAGAGGCAAGATAGCCCTGAGGGGTCGCCGTAAAGATCACATCCGCCTCCCGGCATAGAGTATGAAGATCGTCTCCCTGGCATAGATTTTCTACGATCTGAAACATATTGCCAAATACACGGCTGAATTTTTCATCCACATAGCTTTTGGAACCATACCATATAATCTCTGCTTCCTTGTGCTGCAACAATAATCTCACAAGCTCCTGTCCGGCATATCCGGTGGAACCGATAATACCTGCTTTAATCACCACTTATCTCCTCCTGTATTATTTGTTGATCCAGAACCGGATCCTGCTCGTATTTCCCGCCTTATCCGTCACCTTCACGGTATATTTTCCGTTCTTTTTCAAAACCACCTTTTTTGCACTCCTCTTTTTTCCATTTATTTGAACACTCCGGATTCCGTTTTTATCAGAAAATCTCATCGTTACATTTTTACGATATCTTTTGCCGTTTTTCGCTCCTTTGATTACGGGCTTCTTCTTATCGATCTTAAAACGTACCGTAGTCTTATTGTGGCAGGCATCTTCGGCGGTCAGCGTGTAAGAACCGCTCTGACTGATGCGGAAAGCAGATGTATTATACCGGATTCCATTGAGCCGCAATTCCTTCAGGCATACATTATCCTGTGCAGTTACTTTTACCGATTTTTTATACAATCCCTGGTTCTTTACTCCTTTGATCACCGGCGGCGTCTGGTCTGAGGACAAGATCGGGTTATTGCCTGTAACAGCGATCAGTTTACCGTCATCCGGCAGATCGTTCATGCTCCATGTGGCAGAATTTCCCTGGATCTTTCCGTTGCTCCCGGTGATGGGGGTGGGGAGTGTGACAGAAATTTCTACAACAATTCCCAGTTTTTCATACATCTCACCAACACTCTTACTGCCATTGAGATCAATACCTGTCGCCTCCGTTGTATCTTTTGATCCTGAAGTTGATTTACCCTGGGAATTATTTTTCTCGCCCTCATCCAGGATAGAATCCTTTAAAACCCCGATAAACGTTTCGGAGTCCAGCGTCACCGATGAGTAGGGCGCCGTGTGGGAACTCTTATCGTACTGGGACGCAGCTTTGGAATCTGCCGTGATCTTACGGTAATAGGTTTCATCCTCCGTTAGGAATGCCTTAAATTCATTTATATTGCTAAATTCAAAAATCCTGCTAAAAGAATAATAAGGTGTTCCCTTGATCTCCACAACTTCTTTCTGATAGTCCCCCGAATTCAGTTCAGTGATTGTGTCATCCTTACTTCCTGCTTGTCATATATGGATTTGTCATACAGATATGTATATTTGTATGAACACGTGCCATCAGCACGAATAACCGTTTCCGTTTTCTCTCCAATACATCCAGTCAGGCATGCCATCACCAGCATACTTACCAGAAGGCATTGTAATACTTTACTTTTTTTCAAAACATTTCCTCCTTTTTCAGAACCTCTCCGAATGATCCGGGGCAGTTTTCCGCCAGAATTGCTCCATCATATCCTGCCCAGTTTTTGCATAATCGTTGATGAAATGAATATTTTAATGTATAAAACTCATTTTTATGCATTATATTCATAAGCACTCTTATTATACACCTCTGGAAAATATTACGCAAGTATAAATTATTATTAAGGATATTTTTCCGATGGAAAATAATTTTTTCTCTTGCATATTATTCATTTATGTTGTATATTTAGAAAAGGAAACAAGCCCGATGCTGCTTTGGGCTGTGATTAAATTATTTTACGGAGGTCTTATCATGAAAGAAAAAGTTATTCTTGCCTACTCCGGCGGTCTGGATACCACAGCGATCATTCCATGGCTGAAGGAGAATTTTGATTATGAAGTCGTTTGTGTCTGTGTGGATTGTGGACAGGAAGAGGAACTGGATGGACTAGAAGAACGCGCTAAATTCTGTGGAGCTTCTAAGCTCTACATAGAAGATGTAACCGATGAGTTCTGTGACGAGTACATCGTTCCCTGTGTGCAGGGACATGCTGTATATGAAAATAAATACCTTCTGGGAACCTCGATGGCACGTCCGGTCATTGCAAAACGTCTCGTAGAGATCGCCCGCAAAGAGGGCGCTTCTGCGATCTGCCACGGCGCTACAGGAAAAGGAAACGATCAGATCCGTTTTGAGCTGGGTATCAAGGCGCTGGCTCCTGACCTGAAGATCATCGCTGCCTGGAGGAGCGACAAATGGACCATGGATTCCCGTGAGTCCGAAATCGAGTACTGCAAAGCACACGGCATCGATCTTCCCTTTTCGGCAGATTCCAGCTACAGCCGCGACCGCAACCTGTGGCACATCAGCCACGAAGGCCTGGAACTGGAAGATCCTTCCAACGAACCGGACTTTGACCATCTTCTGGTTCTCGGCACCACACCGGAAAAAGCACCGGAAGAGGGCGAAATGGTGACCATGACTTTTGAGCAGGGTGTTCCAAAGTCGGTAAACGGCAAAGAAATGAAAGTATCTGACATCATCCGTGAGCTGAACCGTCTGGGCGGCAAACACGGCGTCGGCATTGTAGATATCGTGGAAAACCGCGTAGTCGGCATGAAATCCCGCGGTGTGTATGAGACCCCCGGCGGAACGATCCTCTATGAAGCTCACCAGCAGTTAGAGGAGCTGATCCTCGACCGTGACACCTATGCCATGAAGATGGACATGGGTAACAAACTGGCTCAGATCGTTTATGAAGGAAAATGGTTCAGCCCGCTGCGCGAGGCAGTACAGGCATTTATCGAGTCCACCCAGAAATACGTTACCGGGGAAGTGAAATTCAAGCTCTACAAGGGAAATATTATCAAAGCTGGCACCACTTCACCTTATTCTCTGTACAATGAGAGCATCGCATCCTTTACTACCGGTGACCTCTATGATCACCACGACGCCGAAGGCTTTATCAATCTCTTCGGTCTCTCCACAAAGGTTCGTGCCATGAAGCAGCAGGAATTGGAGAAGTAAAAAATAATTGTTAATGATACATTGAAAGGGGAGTCCCCAGCTATGATTTAAAACCATAGCTGGGGACTCCCTAGTTTGTTCGTCTATATTCCACTAATCCAGCGCTCTTTTTCCGATGATCTTCACATACTTTGAAAGCCCTTTCTTCTTCATAGCCTTCTGATACTCCTTCTCTTTGCTCGCCGGCACTTCGATCACCAGGTCCCGCTGGGCGTCATCAAAGATCCTCATCCTCTGGCGCCATTCGTCAGCTATTGTTCTTTTACCGGCAGCCACACGGTGATCCTTGTGCCAAGCCCTTCCCTGGACAGGATCTCAAAATGCCCCCTGTGTTTATCCACGATCCATTTGGCGATGGAAAGTCCCAGTCCAGTACCTCCCGTACTGCTGTTCCGCGCCGTGTCCGAACGGAAAAACCGCTCAAAAATATGAATAACATCCTGTTCTTTCATTCCCTCGCCGCTGTCCTGCACAGAAAAAAAGATCTCACTTTTCCCATCCTCCGCCTTTCCCACAGAGAACAGAATCTCGTCTCCCTCTCTGCTGTACTTCATGGCATTATCCGCCAGTATACGCATGGTCTGCTTGAGCATGGTAGCATCCCCCGTGAGGAAAAATCTGCCTCCCTCCGGCTTATTCAGAGAGTACTGATGATTTTCATCGATCATATGGGACTCTTCATACACCTCCTTCACCAGTTCTCCCAGATCCACCTGTTCCTTCACCATCTGATTTTTTCCGCTGTCAGACCGGGCGAGGAACAATAGCTGTTCTACGAGAGCCGACATATGTTCCGACTCATGTTTAATCGCCTCAATCCCCTCCTCCAGGACGGTCTCGTCCTCTTTTCCCCAGCGGTCCAACATATTGGCATATCCCTGGATCACAGAGATCGGAGTGCGGAGTTCATGGGAGGCATCCGACACAAAACGCGACTGCTGGCGGTAAGAATCCCTCATGCGGTCGATAAGGTTATTCACTGCCTGCTCCAGACCCTGCAGCTCCTTGTCACCGATATGAAGATGCTCCCTTCCCTCTTCCGGGTTTACATTGGAAATGGCATCCTCCAGAAGATGGAACTTGCTCTCATCAAAGGCGATGCTGCTCAGTTCCTCCGCCTTTTTTGCCAGCTCATTCAGGGGATGCAGCTGATACCGGATCTTCTTCGCCCCGCCAATCATCTGAAATAGCAGTGACAGGATCTGTACGGTTCCGACGATACACAGGCAGGCGGCGGCAGAGTAAAGAAACATCCTCATATCTGCCTTCAGCATCCTGCCCTGTCCCCAGTCCACGACATAATAAATAACTCCTGTCGGAGGTCCTTTTTCAAACCAACGGCTGACCCCTCTCCACTCGAGATCGCCAACCTGGTTGATCTCCATCGATACACACCAGGCGGCAGCTGCCAGCAAAAACATTCCAAGATCCATCCAGAAATAGGATGAAAACTGCTTCCAGACAATCTTTCCGTTGATCCTCCTGGCTATGGAGGACATTCTGTTTCTCTCTTTCACTTTAGTCATTTTCTGGTCTCTCCTCCCGGATCACATATCCCACTCCCCGCACCGTCTGTATCATCCGGATCCCAAAACGCTCGTCAATTTTACTTCTAAGATACCGGATGTAGACATCGATCATATTGGTCTCCCCCATATAATCATAACCACATACCCGGTTCAGAAGCACTTCTCTGGTCATAACAATATTTTTATTTTCCAGCAGAATCTTTAACAGCTCAAACTCCCGGTTGGTCAGTTCCACCTGCTGGTCCGCTACCCTCACCTCATACCGCTTTGTATCCATCGTCAGTTCCCCGAACCCCAGACTGTTCTTCTCCGCTGCCCCGGCTGCTGGCGATGCCATCGCTGCCTTTTTCAGAACAAGACGGATCCTCGCCAGAAGTTCCTCGATGGCAAAAGGTTTTGTAATATAATCGTCAGCGCCTCCGTCCAGCCCTGCTACCTTATCCATAACGGCATCTCTGGCGGTCAGAAGTATTACCGGAAGAACAGACGTCCTGCGAAGTCTCCGCAGCACCTCAAAGCCATTAAGCTCCGGAAGCATTATGTCCAGAAGCATCAGATCATAGCTGCCCTTTTGAGCTTCTGCCAGCCCTTCCCGTCCGTTGGTACATTTACCCACCTCGTAGCCTTCATGTTTCAGTTCCAGTTCAATGAATCTTGCAATTTTTTCCTCGTCTTCAACGATCAGTATCCTCTCCGCCATCTGTAAACTCCTTTTTGATCTTCTCTGCCGCATTAGATGCGCTATCCATCGCCTTATTCACATCCACTTCCACCTTATCAATCCCCTCAAATGAGTAATGGCAACCACAGAAAAGTCCCACCAGCATAACCACAAAGACACACCAAAATGCAATGATAAGTATAATGACAAATACCGTCACTGGAACACTGAGGATCGTCCTGCCCTCACGTTCTACTTTAAACAGCGTCTCATTTCCCTTCTGGATCATCCTTCCACACCAGCTGAAAAAACTGTTCAATGTTTCACTAAACCCGCCGTGGCTCTTCTGGGTGGAACTTGCCGCCTTTTCGATGTTTTCCGGTTCCTCATACTGCGTCGTATAGCTGGAGTTTTTGGGTTCTTTTACCTTTCCCTGCTTTTCCAGATACACGATAGCGTCCAAAAGATCCCAGCTGCACTCTTCCAACGCCTGTTTCGCCTCCTCGTAGCTTACATCTGCCTTTTTTCTTAATCGTTCGACTTTTTCTAATTCGTCCATCGGATCCTGCCTTTCTCCACATCTGTCAGATATGGCTCTATGTTTGACTCTACTTGATATTTACATCATAATGTATCAGAATTAAAAGATAATTGGCAAAACATTAAAATCAGATTAAAAATACATTTATCTTCGACAACCTTACTCCGAAACCAGATTATTGAGCCACATTCCCCGGACCAGAAGCACAAATCCCACCGCTGCTTTTACGACATCCACTCCACAGCATACAAAATAAAGGGGAACGATAGGCAGGTCGGTATACCTGGATAAACACCAGGCAAGCGGGATCGACACCGCCCAGATAAATCCACTGTCAAACAAAAAGGTGATAATGGTCTTCCCACCGGAACGGATGGTAAAATAGGCAGCGTGCAAAAAAGCATTCACCGGCATATACACCGCCAGCGTAAGAATAAATCTGGCAGCGAGATGGCGTATACTCTCAGAGGTCTCGTATACCTGTGGAAAAATAAACGCCGCCCCTGCCAGAAGCATCGCCACCCCTACACAGATCCCAGTGGAACAGAAAATGATCCGGTAAGCGCTTCTTTTCGCCTCATCCATCTTCCCTGCACCAAGAAGCTGACCGACAATGATCGCCACACTATTTCCGATGGAAAGAAATACGACATTAAAAAGATTATTTAGTGTATTGGAGATATTCATGGCGGCGACTACCTCCAGCCCGCGCACCGAATAGCACTGCATCAGCATCGCCATGCCCGCCGCCCAGAATCCCTCATTCAGCAGCAGAGGTGTTCCCCGCACCAGGATTTTCTTCACCAGTTCTGCCGGAATATAAAGACTCTGGTAAAGCCCCCGGATAAAGGTATTCTGCTCATGGTTTTTATGGGTCCAGACCAGAATGATCATCATCTCCACCAGTCTCGCCGCCACCGTACCAATGGCAGCGCCGCTGGCGCCCAGGGCAGGCGCCCCGAATTTACCATAGATCAGGATGTAGTTTAAGATCAGGTTTACCAGGACAGACACCAGACCTGCTTTCATCGGCACCAGCGTCTGTCCTGTCTCCTTCAATGTTCCTGCATATACCTGGACCACAGCAAAAGGAATAAATGAAACCATCACTATGTGCAGATAATCCAGACCGTATCCTAATGTATTGACGACACTCCCCACACTCCCCTCCTGATGCAGATAGAGCTGGATCAGGGCGTCACCAAAAGATCCCATGACCAGAAGCCCCGCCACAGTGATCATGGTACAGCAGATCAGTTTGAACCTCACCGTGTAACGCACTCCCTCATCGTTTCTCTGACCGAAATACTGCGCAGTAAAAATGCCCGGTCCGGACACCGCGCCAAATACAAGAAGATTATATACAAAAATTAACTGATTGGCGATGGCAACTCCCGTCATCTGCTCCGTTCCTACCTGCCCCACCATGATATTGTCCAGCATACTGGCAAAATTTGTGATTCCCATCTGGATCATCATAGGGACAGCGATGCCAAACAGACGACGGTAAAATGACCTGTCCCCGATCAGTTTTTCTTTTACTTTATTATGATTCACTATTTTCCTCCATTTCTACTCCCTCCGAAGTCCAGATCTGGGATTCTGTATCTACAAGCACCAGCTGGATCTCTGGATGAGAAGCGGCATATTGAACCGCCCGCTCTTTTCCCATCACAAACAGGGCAGTGGCAAAGCTGTCCGCCGTGACACCATCCTCCCCAATGACCGTAACACTCGTAAGATCGCTCTTTGCCGGCGCCCCAGTCCTCTTATCTATAATATGATGATATACCTTTCCGTCCTTTTCAAAATATCTCTGGTAGGACCCGGAAGTGATCACCGCCTTTTCCCCGACCTGTATCGTCCCCAGCAGGCTTGTTCCATCGGACGGATCGGTGATGCCCACCATAAACGGCGTTCCATCTGGCTTTTTCCCAAAGGTCTGTACATTTCCTCCCAGGGAGACCACCGCCGCCTGGGCGCCTCCTTCCCGGAACAGTTCTGTCAGTTTCTGGGAGAGATATCCCTTGGCGATGCCGCCCAGATCAATCTCCATCCCCTCAGAAAGTGTTACCATATTGTCTGGTCCCAGCTGGATCATAGAAGCATCTACCTTTTCCAGCAGACGCCCAAGCTCCTCCTTCTCTGGCACCCGGTACTCCTCCTTCGTAAATCCCCATGCACGCACCAGGGGATAGATAGAAATATCAAAGAGTCCTTCCGTCTCTTTCGTTATCCCGATGCTTTTCTGAATCAGTTCATAGGTTTCCGGAGACACCTGCACCGCTCTGCCCGCCGACTGGTTTAATTTTGCCACATCGCTGGTCCTGGTATTGACAGAAAAAAGTCCCTCATATTTTTGAACCAGCTGTCTGGCCTCTGTCAGCAGTTCCGGCGCCGATTCTCCGTACACCGTCAGATCCATAATGGTATCCATGGCAAAGATCTCCGCTGTCTCCTTCTCCGAAACGGGTGTATTTTCACAGCCTGTACCTGACGTTAAAACCAGACATACCATTGCTATCAGCCCTAAGATCCTCTTACTCATCTGCATTCCTCCCGTCCCTGTGCCGCCTCTTTTGAAAATACACAGCCACAGTAATTCTGCCGGTATAAATGATATTCCCTGGAGAGCTCGATGCTCCTTTTGTACCCATTTTTCTTTTTAAAGTCCGATGGCAGATAGGCAACGCCATATTCTCCAGCCAGCGTCTCCCCGATCTCCATCAGCTTGTCCGAATTTTTATGGGGACTGATGGATAAGGTGGTGCAGAAATAATCTGCTCCTTCTTTTACCGCCATTTCGGCAGTCTTTCGGAGCCGCATATCATAGCAGCGAAAACAACGTCTTCCGCACTCAGGCTCCTTCTCGAGTCCTTCTGCCATCTTTAAAAACAACCAGCTGTCATAATCCCCATCCAACAGCTTTACCGTATTTGGATAATGGTTCTCCTCTACGAGACGGATCAGCTCTGCCTTTCTTTTTTTGTATTCTTCCGGCTCAGTGATATTCGGATTATAAAAATACAGGATAATCTCAAAATAAGCAGAGAGATATTCCAGTACATAGCTGCTGCAGGGAGCACAGCAGCAATGCAGAAATAATTTCTTTTTTTGCTTTTCCTTTACCAACTGTTCCAGTAATTGATCTAATTCTTTCTGGTAATTTCTATGATTCATCTCTGACCTCACCTCTCATATTATGACCGCAGTCTTAGCTCGGTGACGCAAATTTGACCCCTGTTTCGTCCTGCGCCATCGATCTAGTCCATTTCCTCTAGTCCGATCACCGCTGCCAGGTTTCCTCTTTTTCCATTTGTATAACGGTGGGAAAACAAAAGCTCTGGATGCTCATAGGTACACAAGCCACTGATAGCGATATGCTCCGGCTTCATGCCTGCCTCCTGCAATATAATTTCATTGGCACGCCAGAGATCCAGCTGATAATGGCCATTTTGTTTTTCCTCGTAGATCTGATTCCAGTCCCTTTTGTCAAAGACCTTTTGAAACTCCTCGATCACATCTCTGCTGACCTCATAACAGTTCTGGCAGATCGAGGGACCGATCACTGCCCGCAGATCTTCTGGCCGGGAACCAAATTCCAGCTTCATCCGCCCTACCATCTTCTCCCCCATCCGCAAAACCGTACCTCTCCATCCGGAATGGGCATTTCCCACCGCATGCCTCACCGGATCATAAAAGATCAGCGGTACACAGTCTGCAAAAAAAGTCATCAGCATCACTCCTGGCTCATCGGTCACCAGACCGTCAGTCTCGCGGATCCGGCGGCTTTCCTCAAACACTTCCCCTGCATCCGCCTTTCCCACCCGTAAGATCTTCGTCTGGTGTACCTGATCTGTCAGCACCAGCTGTTCTGGCTCATAACCTAGCGTCTCTGCCAGCAGGCAATGATTCCTCTTCACATCCTCCAGCCGGTCTCCTCTTGTAAAGCTTAAGTTCATCGAAGCACAGTCACCATGGCTCACACCGCCCAGTCTGGTAGAAAAACCATGTACCACCGGATATCCATCAAACAGCGGAAACCGTATATAAGGCGCCGGTTCTGCGTCAATATATCGTATATTTTCATTTGATCCAAATATCATTTTTTTCCCCTTTCTGATCACTTGCATAACTTTCACAGAATATAGTATACTACATTCATATAAGAATGAACAGAAAAATTGGAGGGATTTTATGCCATCACTATATGCTCACCACTCCTTTGGGAAAGAAATTTACAAAAACCTTCCAGAGGATCTTAAGCAAATTATCCGAAAATACCCAAAAGCTTTTAATGCTGGACTCCAGGGACCCGACTTTTTGTTTTTCTATCGTCCCTTTATCAAATGCGGCCCCAATAAACTGGGACGCTCCCAGCACAGCCAGCCCTTTTGTGACTTTCTGGAGAGAGTCCGCCCGGTAATCCGCAAAAAAGGAAAAGACTGTGGCGAATACGCCTATCTGCTCGGCTTTATCTGTCATTTTATGCTGGACAGCGAAAGCCATACTTATGTGAATAAAAAAGCAGAAGAACCTGGCTATAATCATCTCGTGATGGAAATCGAATTTGATCGGTATCTGATGAAGAAAGACGGCAGAAACCCTCTTCTCTACCCCGCCTGGAAACATATCACCTGGGATAAAGATACGCTGGACGCGATCCACGGAATCTATGGATTTTTTGAACTCTCCAGGGAAAAGATCAAAAAATCCCTGCGATCCATGTCCTTTATTAAATGGTTTTTTACCACGGGAAGAACCTTCCGCCGGTTATTTATCCGTCTCGGCATGTTCGTATCCTGTCACTATAAAAAACTGGAAGGGCATATGATGGATCTGGTACCCAAGGGAAATGCCAAAGAAACAAACCGTATTCTGGATAAAATTTATCATAACACCCTGGGAATGTGCCTGGATATGATCCATCAGTTTGATTCAGTAATTCTCACAAATTCCCCGTTCCATGAACGGTTTTGTACGAACTTTAAGAATAATGAACGGATTCCAGAAGAAAGCAGTCCCCAGGCATGCTGAAACCAGGATGCCTGGGGAATTTGTCCATATACAATCTGTCCCTGCAGAAGTCCAGTGGCATAACATCACTTACTCGCTGTAACCAAATCCAATCAGAGTAAATTCTTTGTTTTCACTGTCGGCCGACATCTTCAGTTCAATGGTATGGACCTCTGCCTCGGACTCCGTAAAAAGAACTTCTGGTGTCGCATTATTCCATCCACTTGCACTGTAACCAGAGATGGTTTTCTTTTTCTGCCCATCTACATAGAGATCCATAGATCCCGTAGTTTTACTGCTGCTCAGCTTATAGACGATCATCAGTGTTTTGCAGTTTACAGTGGCTTTGAAACTGTCGCAACCAGATGTGGATGTGTGCATCCAGTTCTCCGGGAACCATGGCTGATTGTTCTGCCCCTTGTATGGATACTGGAATTTACCAGTATTGCCATCGGTACCGCTAAAACTGCCCACTGTCAGCTCCGAGATCGCACTCACCTGGGAAATGTCCGTATTCGGATCAAACATACGGATATCTGTAAATGAATCCGCAGACATCACCGTCGGTTCCGGCAGATTTGATGGATCAATATTATCCTCTTCCAAATCTTCCTTGTCGATCTTATCCAAAAGGTTCATAATACAATCCGACATCAGCTGATGCCCTGTATTGTTCGGGTGAAGGGTATCTCCAAAGTACCAATTAAAAAAATCTTCCTCTTTAAAATATTTCTCAATAGAATTTCCCATGCTTATCATTGGGAGATCATATTTCTCTCCAAATTTCTTATAGGCAGGTTCCATAATTCGTCCCGACTGAAAAATGGAAAATACAAGCACTACCGCCGTACCAGCTTTTAGAGCCCTGCGGATCATTCCCTCATAGGCACCTCCATCGGTACACTCGCCATAATCATTCACAGCAAATTCGATAAAGAGAATGTCAGGACAGCCTCCTGTCGTCATCTGCCCCACAACATCCCTGTCATAACGCACGATCCCCAGGGAAGACGGAGTTCCGCTCATACCTGCATTTACAAAATGAACATTGCTTCCCCCATCCTTTCCATAGATCTGTGCAAATGTTTCAGCAGATACCTGCCCATAGCATTTTGCGTTTGGAGAAGCCAGAGCGCCTTCCGTAATAGAGCCACCAATATATGCCAGCGTAACGTCCTCTCCTGCTCTCGCCCTAGAAATAACTTCCTTGATCCGGGCATTATTTCCGGTAGACAGAACGCCGTTTTCTTTCATCTGGGCATAAATCTCATCGGTTATCTTAAAGGCATTGAATGATACAGGTTTTCCATTAATCTCGAGATCATCCAGCATAAAATCTGCTGTAGCAGAGGTAGGTACTTCAAAATAGAGCAGAAGACTTCCAGAGTAATCTGGAATCCTCTTTTCTCCATATAGCTGTACCCACTCGCCAGATGCTGCCGAGGCATCCTTGTCATCTGAGGTAACAGGAAAATACCGGGCATTTCCATCCAGGTCTGTATACTGGAATTTCATTCCAATATCCTGGCTGGCGCCACTGTCCTGCCTTACCCAAGCAGAAAACTGATAGATGCTGCCTGTCTCTACCAGGCGGGAAATATCCAACTGCACTCCATGCCAGGTACTGGTTCTGCCACTGACCACCACACACTGCTGTCCGCCATCTGTATGATTGGCATCTTTGGAAATATCCAATACCGCATCGCCTCTGGCACTCACGCCCTTCATCTCTCCGTCCTCAAAGTAGTTGCTATAAACTTTCTGATCCGTGGGGGCAGGAACCCTGACCGCCTTCTTATTTTTTATTGTAACCATAACTGTCCCCAGCTTTCTTATCATTTATTAATTATATAATAAGTTCATTATAACCTATTACAAACCATCTTACAACGCAATTCTATAGATATTAAAAAGAACACCGTTCTGTAATAATCCGTAAAATCTTTACAGAACGATGCTCCTCTTAAAAGAAAAATATGATCTTATTTAATCTTGATCGTGATTGTTTTCTTTACTTTTTTAACCTTAGCTGTAACTTTTACTTTTCCTTTTTTCAAGGCTTTCAGTTTGGCTTTCTTACTGCCCTTGCTTGTGATCTTAGCCAGCTTTTTCTTATTGACTGACCATTTCACTTTTCCAGAGACATTGGTAAGCTTTGCTGTCAATGTAATACTCTTGCCCTTTTTAACAGTCTTCTTTGCTGTGATCTTGAT